>CAZBTI010000051.1:0-21365 GCA_964494395.1 uncultured Acidimicrobiales bacterium
TCAGGTGCCAGAAGATGGCGACCTCGTCTTCGACGAGCTTCACCAACTCACCGACGTCCAATTCATGGCCCCTCAGCTCCCCGAGTGCGCGAACGACATCGCCAACACGGTCGATTCAGCTGAAGAGGCAATGGAAGATGGCGGTGTCGAGGTCTTCGCCAGCGGTGAGGTCGGGCCGTTCGGCTTTGACGTCATCGGCTCTGAGGATCCCGACGCTCTCATCAACTGGCTGCGCGACACCAACTACCAAGTCACCCCGGCAATGGAGCCACTCATCGACATCTACGTCGAACAAGAGATGGCGTTCATCGCCATGCGTCTCCTCGATGGTGAAACCGCCGAATCGATCGCTCCCATCGAGATCACCTACCCCGGCACCGAGCCAATGATCCCGCTGCAACTCACCGCAGTCGCAGCACAACAGCAGATGCCCATCTGGGTGTGGCTCTTCGGCGAAGGCCGGGCCGTGTCGAACAACTTTGCCGAGATGGAGATCGCCACCGAAGAGCTCACCTTCTTCGAATTCGGTGGCAGCGGAATCGGCGGCAACGACTACATCTTCCTCGTCCAAGACCGAGCCGATGCCCTCGGTGGCCAGGCATTCATCACCGAGTACGCCGAACAAGTCGGCACCGGAGACTTCACCAATTCATGGCTCGCAGATCAAGCAGAAGTGGCCCCGTATCTCACCCGCCTAAGCACCTACATCGATCCCGATGAAATGACCGCCGACCCGACCTTTAGTTTCGACGAGACACTCGAAGACGTATCGAACATTCGCGACGCATCGAACCTCACCGGGCTCTACAACTGCGAACGCAATGACGATGGCATCATCGACTCGATCTTTGGCAGCGACGGCGACGCGATCGACCCCACCGACGGAACGGGACAGGTCGTGGCATTCACCCCTGATGTCCGAGGACGAGAAGAGCCCGAAGAAGACAACACTGTTAACCCGGAAGAAGACGTAGACACTCCAGCTGATGACGAAGTCGCCATTGGTGATGTCGACGGCGGCTCTTCCGGTAGCGGAACGACCATCCTCCTCGTCGCTATCGGGACGGTCCTCTTGCTCGGACTCGGGTTCGCAGCCGGCCAACGAGCTAACCGCTAGCAACACCACTAGGCCATGAGCCACCAGGCCACCGGCTTGTCGACGGATTCATAGAGCACCACTAGAGCCCCAGTTCTTCACGTCTCTGGGGGTTCTGAGCACAGACGAAAATTTCTGGGAACCAGATTCCCCGTGTAGTCGTCATAGCCCAAGCCCCCCAGAAGTAGCCGAGTGACCAACCACTCGGTGGAAGGACCCCCAGTGTTTAAGAAGGCAATTCTCCTCATCACGATCGTCGTTTCGGTCATCGCAGCATGGACCGGTTTGGCTAGCGCGTGCGGCGGATTTTTCTGCCAAGCCACTCCCGTCGACCAGACCGGTGAGCGCATCGTGTTCACACAGAATAACGATGGAACAATCACGACGCTGATCGAAATCATGTACGTCGGAGCAGCCGAAGACTTCTCGTGGATCCTCCCCATCCCTACCGCAATCGACGCCAGCGCGTTGCAGGTTCCTACGAATGGCAACCTGATTTTCGACGAGCTTCACGACCACACCGATGTCGAGTTCATCGCACCACCGAATCGCTGCTTCGATCTGCAATTTGGCGGCACAGTGAGCTCAAACTTCAGCGATATCAACTCCGAACTAAACGTCAGCGCAGCCCCTACCGTCGAGGTATTCGACAGCGGCGAGGTCGGACCGTTCGGCTTCGACATCATTGGATCGACAGATCGTGGTGCACTCGTCGACTGGCTACGTGACAACAACTACCAGGTGACAGCAGAGATGCTTCCGCTCATCGACATCTACGTCGACCAAAACATGGCCTTCATCGCCATGCGACTCCTCGACGGCCAGACGGCTGACTCGATCGCCCCGATCGAAATCACCTACCCCGGCACCGAACCTACGATTCCTCTGCAGCTCACCGCCGTAGCAGCCCGACGCCAGATGCCGATCTGGGTCTGGCTCTTCGGTGAAGAACGCGCCAACCCAACGAACTTTGAACAGATGGAGATCGCCACTCAAGAGATCACGTTCTTCGAACGTGGTGGTAACGACTACATCTTCCTCGTTCAAGACCGCGCCGATGCCCTCGGAGGGCACGCATTCATCACCGAGTTCGCCGATCGAGTGGGAACTGGAGGCTTTAACCATGAGTGGTTGGAAGAAACGGTTGAGGATGCGCCCTACCTCACTCGCCTCACCACCTACCTCGACCCAGAGGAGATGACGGTCGACCCAACGTTTACTTTCGACGGAGAGGGCGGCGACGTTTCCAACATTCGCAACGCAAGCACCCTGCGGGGCTTGTACGACTGCGAACGCGATTCATACGGAACGCTGAAGTCGGTCGTCTTTGGGCCATCTGACGCAATCGACCCGACAGGCGGATCTGGTGGGGTCGACGCAACCACCCCATCCACGATCAGCCCACGTCTTATTCTCGGCGCCTTCCTCGTCCTCTCGGGCATCGTTGCTTGGGCCTACAGCAGCGGCAGGGAAGAACAGACCAGCATCGTCGTCACCGCTTCGCCCGCACAGTAGAAACACCCCGGTCGAGGATCAACTAAAGCGCGAACTCAGTGAGAGAGCGTCGATGGTTGTGGAATCTCTTGCCCAACCGTCGACCCATGCTTCTCGGTTCGATCGTCGAGATGGCGAACAAACTCTTCGAGACGCATGGGTCGACCGATCAGATATCCCTGCAACGTGGTGACGCCCACTGCGCGCAAAGCCTGAACCTCTTCCAGCGTCTCGACGCCTTCGGCGATTACGTCGACGTCGACCGATTCACAGAATTGAGCGACGCCCTTGACGATTCCACCCATCGGGCCAGCCACTTCCCGCACAAGCATCCGATCGAGCTTCAGCGTGGTGAACGGAAGATGGGAGAGGCGAACAACGCTCGAAGACTCCGCACTGATAGCAAGACCGATGCCGAGCTCACTCAACCGACGAACGGAGCTCTCCCAAACGCGTTGCTCGCCGAGCCGGTTCGACTCGGTCACTTTGAGCCGGAGACGTGCCGGCTCGACATTGTGCAGATTCAAAAACTGCTCAACTCGCGTGGAGATCTCCGAACCAACCAACTGCGACGCGGCGATGTTGACGGAAACGACGAGATCATATCCTTCGCCCTCAAGTCGAGCAGCGAGCCTCACCGCTTGATCCAGCATCACCTCGTCGAGCTGGCCGAGCAGTCCGTTCTCGACCAACATATCCATGAACATTGCTGGTTCAAGCAGGGTGCCGTCCTCGAGTTGCCAGCGGGCCTGGATTTCAGCTCCGACGACACCAGCGTCGCCAACGATGGGCTGTACGACGGGGACAACAGGGATCTGTGTTCGATCGATGGAAGTAATATCGAGAGAGCGCTCGAAACGGTTGCGCAAAGCGCCGACGCTATGCACAAGCTTGGTGCCATCGCGCTTCGCGTGACGAAGCGCATGACCAGCTTCGCTCTTCAAGCGATCACCGTCGTCTTCGAGGGTTCCGCTGGCGACACCAGCAGATAGCGACACGGTGATCGATCCGTCGCGGCCGTCCAGCTCAACGGCAACCGGCTCTACGGCATTCGATTCCACGCGTTGCTCCCCTGCCGCAAACGCGATGAACTCGTCGCCCCCGTAACGCGAGACCGTCCAACCATCTTCCAAGGTCTCGACGAGATTTCGTGCGAGAGCTATGAGTGCTTGATCCCCAACGCCGTGACCCTGTGTGTCGTTGATGTGCTTGAAGCGGTCGGCATCGAAAACGGCCAGCGTCACGCTCTGCCCGTGTAACTCACCGAGCCGCTGTTGAAGACCGCGACGATTGAGGAGCCCGGTAAGTGGATCAGCCAACAACTCCTCGTTGGTCATTTCCAAACTGGCCGTCAGATCGAGTCGAAGGTTGCGGTTCTCTGACGCGACATATGCCATTACGGCCAGGGCGAGAGTGAATCCTGCGCCAACCAACGGACCATTTGCGACAAACATCATCACGAGTAACGGGACTCCGGCAAAGAGTGAACCGGCGAACCAGATCGGTACAGGTAGATATGGCACAGACGCCAACTCGAAACTGATGTAGGCGAGTAGCAGTCCGCCTGCAATCCACGACGCTGACGGGTTGTCTGCTCCCCAGACGAGGACCGACACGCCGACTGCGCCGAGCATCAGGCCGGCGGTGCCTTCCCACGCGGACCATATCCAACCGCTACCCGTCCACGACACCAGGCCGAGGTACAGGATGGTTTGCGCCGCGAAAACAGCCGCCCAAGAAACAGCGAAGCTCGTCGGAGCCCATTGTGCAAGCGTCACCGGCACGACTAAGGAACCGGCGAGGGCGCCCCCACCGGAGATCTTGAGTTGTTCTAGAAGTCGTTCCCGCGGTGCCGCGGCAACCGTCAAAAGGTTGGCCACGACGTAACCATCGGACCGTGGCTAACACAATTGAGTCAAAACGGGATTGCCTCAGGCCACTATTTACATACTTCTGCAGAGCGAGAACTCCTGAGCGAACCGAAAAGCTCACATCCGGCGGCAAGTTGTCCGATAGGAGATGGAGTCTGGCGAAAAGTGGTTGAGGAAGATGAAGTCAAGAGCTAGAGATAGATGCACAGGGCGAGTGCAGCGAGCTGAACGCGATGGTCGCGTTTGGGGCAATACGCTATGAGTATGGGCGAACCTGAGGTTCCGGCCGCCCTCGGCGCAGCGGCATTCTTCGATCTCGATAAAACCACCATTGCTGACGCTGCTCTCTTCGCGTTCGGTTCGACCCTCCGCGACGCTGGCCTTCTCAACACCGGCCTGGTTCTTCGGGCCGTTTGGGGACGGCTCGTCTTTAAATATCTCGGAGCCGATCACGACCGTATGGAAGACATGCGGAACAACGCACTCAAGCTCTGCACTGGTTGGGATAAGAGGCACATGTCCGAAATCGTGACCGAAGCGCTCGAAGATGTGATCGACCCCATCGTCTACCGCGAAGCTGTCGACGAGATCGCGGCGCACAAAGCCGCTGGACACAAAGTCTTCATGGTGTCCGCCTCCCCAGAAGAGATCGTCGTCCCGCTCTCAAAGCACCTCGGTGCTGATGGAGCAGTGGCCACGATCGCCGCAACCGATCGCAACGGCAAGTACACCGGCGATGTCGACTTCTACTCGTATGGCCCCTACAAGGTCGACGCAATGGAAGCACTCGCACTCGAGCACGACCTCGACTTGAGGGAGTGTTACGCCTACACCGACTCGATCACCGACGTTCCGATGCTCGAAGCCGTTGGCCATCCCATCGTGGTAAACCCCGATCGTGGCCTAGCGCGAGTCGCAGGAGAGCGAGAGTGGGAAGTCCGCTCTTTCTCCACGACGATGTCGCTCGGAGCGCGACGGGTGAGCGATCACGCAAAGACCGGAGCAATCGTCGCAAGCGCTGGTGCGATCGCTACTGGAGCAGGTTGGTACCTGCGCTCAAGGCGCGCTTCGGCCTAAACCCAAAACCAAATCGGGCAAGCGAAAGGTGGCGATGGATCTCGCTCTAGATGAGCTGATCGATTGCGTCAGCGACTTCGTCGTCGTCGCTCAACTGAATGTGGAACTCGAGAAGGTCCTCGTGGGTGAGTGATGGCCCGCCGTGACGTTCGAAGAGTTCGGCAGGAAGGGTCCACAGCTCGACCTGAACGCCTGCAGCCTCGAGGGTTTCGACCATTCGTGCTGTCGTTGGCTTCACAATGATCGCGTCACACTCTGGGCAGGTGAAACGGTATTCAGCATCTCCGTTGTCGGTACAGATGCGTGAACACACCTCGTGCGGCTTCAGAGGAATGTCCTCTGTGCAGCTCGAGCAGGTAACGAGAATCTTTGCCATAGAGAAAAAATCGACTAGCACGACACTTCTCAAATAGGTCGAACGGCTTGCAGAATACGAAATTTGGTCATCGCAATTAACCACTAAACGTAGCTAGATGTCTAAGGCTCAATGATCCTGAAGACGCCACCGCCACGACTGAGGACATATGCCTCGCCATCAGTGCCGATACCGAAGCTGCTCGGACGGTCGACGTTGATGCTCAGCCGTTGCGGTGAACCCTGGCCGTTTGCTCGAAAACCGAATACTTCACCCGAGCAGAAATCTCCGTAGAGGTAGGTGCCGCCAAACCCGGCGATGCCGCCTCGATATACCTCACCGCCAGTGATGGAACACCGGCCCGACCCGTGGGCGTAGGTCAGTACTGGTCCGACATGGCCCGCAGGAGCGCCGAGCCCACGGAACGATTCATTGCCTTCTACCAAGGCCCAGCCGAGGTTGGCTCCGGCGGCAGTTCCGGAACGAAGGACCGTGACCTCTTCAACGCGGTCTTGACCAACATCGGCGATCCACAGGTCGCCGTTCGCCGAGTCGAACCCGAAGCGCCAGGCATTGCGAATGCCCCAGATGTACACCTCGGGGGCGCCGCCATCAGAGAAGGGGTTGCCGGGTGGGATGGTGTAACCGCTCGCTCCCGAAACATCGATGCGAAGGATCGACCCGTGAAGCGAGTTCGCGTTCTGCCCGTTGCCCTGTGGGTCGCCGGAGCTTCCGCCATCGCCCAAGCCGATGTAGAGCAAACCATCAGGGCCGAAGGTGAGTTGACCGCCGTTGTGGTTGCCGAATGGCTGAGGGATCGTCATCAGGATCTCCGGAGAAGAAGCGCTGTTACCACTCATCGAGTAGCGGGCAATCACCGTAGATCCGGAAGGGTTGGTGTAGTTCACATAAAGGCGCTGACCATCAGGAGCAAACGCAATACCGAGTAGCCCCTGCTCGTTACCCAAACTGACACCGCCGCGAATGTCGAGCGTCGTGTCAGCACCACCGGCCGAACCGCCGGGCAAACGGATAATGCGTCCTCCCTGTTCGCCGATGAAGATATCGGAGGTTCCGGGGCGAGTTGCGAAGGCCACAGGGCTAGACAATGACGCCACCAATTCGAGTTCGAGGTCGATATCGGGAAGCGCTCGGTTCGCTGCCGCCACGGTTGTCGTTGGCGTTGTCGTTGGAGCCTCGGTCGTCGTGGCGGCTTCGGTGGTAGTGGTCGCCTCCGTTGTCGCAGGTGCTTCGGCTGGTTCCTCTTCGGCTGGCTCGGGAGCCGCAGTAGTCGTCGACTCAGCGTCTGCCGTTTCTTCGGCTTCGCTCTCCGTGGGGGCTGCTGTCGTCGTCGGCTCCGCATCTGCGGTCTCCTCGGCCTCGGTGGGTTCTGGAGTGTCGGCTGGTTCAGCCTCGGTAGTGGTCGACGGTGCTGCACTTGTCGAGGTTGCCGGAGCTTGGTCGTCGCGCTCAGAAACAACGGCACTATCGGCCTGTGTATTCGCATCGGCAGGGGCGACCGGCGTCAACGTCTCGAGAGATACTTCGCCATCCTCGGTAGCAACATCGTCGGGAACCCCGCACGCTGCCGCAACGAGTGAGCATGACAGCAAGAGGGCGGCGGTTCGCGAACGAGCGTTAAAGGCCATTCACACAAGGGTAGCGAAGGACTCCTGACCTTGGGAGTCGCAGCCGTATTCGAGTCAAACGGGTGAAGGGCCTTGCCCTACACGGTCCGCCAAGGCTTTGCCGAGGAAATTGCGAGCGCACGCAACTCGCCAAACTGGTCGGACACCACGCCGGCGATAGCAGCCTCGCGGTCCTCGGGCGCTGCATCGGTGGCCGGACGCCACACGGCTCGGCCGCCAGTGAACCCTGAACATCCATTCGCGAATGCCACGGCCAACTGATCGCGGTAGGCCTCGAACGTCACACCAGAAGAAAGCAATACCCACGGCTGTGGGCAGGCAGCGTCAACCGCTGCACACGCGTCAGCCCAGCCGCCTGGGTCGTCCGGGTTCCCGGGGAACTCGACCTTCATCAAATCGATCGGTAGGTCGACGAGCTGTTTCACACTTTCGAGGACGATCTCGGGTCGGCGTTCGTTCTCCATCCCGAATGCAACGGGCTCGACAAGCAACGCAAAGTCGAGTTCTTGACACATCGCACCGATCTCGGCAACGACCGCTCGTTGCTCAGCTGCGTGCTCTGGGCGATCGGGTGAGTAAGGCAGCAACAGCTTGGCTGCCGACGCTCCGGTGTTGCGTGCTTGTTGCACGGACCAACCGTCGAGCATCGTCGTCGGGCCAGCCCACGGGTCCTGCATGTAGCCCTGCGCTTCGAGAGCCGCCATAAAGCCTTGGCTTCCTTTGACCGCTCCCGCGTTGATGGCCTGAGGTAGCGAGAACTCTGGTTCGAGCATGACGCCGCTGGCCTGGGGCCCAACGCCGGAAATCAGATCGATCTTGAACTGGCTTATCTCCTCGTCGGAGACGCCATCGCCAACCATTGCGCGAAAGGAGTCGCGGTGATCGATGGCCAACACGCATATGACCCCTCCATCGGTGGCCAACTCGTCTATACCGCGCATCTTGCCCGGGGTGAGATCCAACATGACTAGCCTTCTCCTTCGGTCGGCTTCTCGCCAGAAACTGCGTAGGGATCATCAGGAACTTCGCCGTCGATTGCGTCGAGCGGCAACCCACCCGCGTTGTTCAGATTTGGGGTCTGCATGACCGGCTGTACCCACGCTCCCTCGTCGCCGTTCTCCCACGCATCGTGGATCCACGTGTGGCCTGTGTCGAAGCACGGTGGCGTGGAGCGCTCCTTATCGACCAACTCCCCGGCGAGATAGTTGAGGAAGAACATGTTGCCGCTTGGGCATGCGACGCTCGAATGAAAACCCTTGGGTACAAGGACCGTATCGCCATCGTGGCTCACCACGGTTTCGTCGAAGCCTTCCTCAGGCGCCCAGTTGCGATGCATGACGAACCCATTCGATGGGTCGAAACGGAAGTAGTAGGTCTCTTCGAGATACGGCGCGCCATCGACTCCATCGTGACGATGCGGGGCCCAGCCCGACCACATTCCGCGGGGAACGTAGACCTCGTACAAGATCAGCCGTTCGGCGTCGACCGGCGGGGCGAGCACATGGTTCACCTGGCGGTGCGATGCGCCGCCACCGCGGACCTCACTCTTCATCTCGTCCGGCTGGATCAAGCGCGTTGGATACAACCCCTCGGCCGGTGCCGATCCGATCGAGAATTCAAAGCCTTCGTCACCAGCGATCACCTCGATGCTGTCGCCGGGCGTTACGTAGACGATCGAAGGCATCTCGGTAAAGACGCTTTCTCGGCTCAGTTCGTAGCGCTCATCGCCTGCGACCACGACACCACCGCCGGAAAGTGGAACGATTGCGGTCTCTTGATCATCTCGTTGATCGGTGTGGGTCTTGCCCGATCCGAGCTTGACGACGCTAAAGCTGAGGAAGCGCCACCCGGCCGAGTCGGGGGTGACGTCGAGGCATACACCCTCGTCACCGGTGTTCTTTACAAGGCTGTTGCTCATGAGTTCTCCCATGGGAATGTTCGAGGTACGGGTTCGAAGGGGGCGGCAGGCCCCTGTGCGGGCATGGTTTGGTCAAAATCGATCGAAGCACCGGACATCATGCCGGACTCAGCGCTCAACATGAAACAGATTCCGCGTGCAACCTCTGCGGGGTCGAGCAAGCGTCCAAAGGCCTGTTGAGCTGACGCCTTTTCCAGCCAATCGTCGGATGCATCGTGGAACTTCTTCTGCATGACGTCTTCGGCCGGCGTATTCATCCAGCCCGGGTTGATGAGGTTCACCCGGATCTGTTCCATACGAAGCGAGTATGCGGCGTGACGAACCATTGCTTCGAGCGAATGCTTCGCCACGACATAGGGGAACAGTTCACCGATCGCTCCGTGGTGGGCAATGCTCCCGACCAAGGCAATCGATCCGTGCACTCCTTCTCGATCCATGATCTTGGCCATTCCAGAGATCAGCAGTCCGTTGGCCTTCACGTTGATGGCCAACATCTCGTCCCACATGTCGCCGGTGGTGTTCCAGACGCTGCCGCGCCACGTCGCCGCAGCACAAGACGCAACGGCGTGGACCGTGCCATACCTCTCGTCGATAGCTGCCGCGATCGCCTCGACACCCTCGGTCGACCCCACATCTGAGGACAGAAACGAAACCGAGCAACCATCTCCGTCGAGGGCAGCAGCCGCAGCATCACCTTTGGCCTGATCCCGGCCGACGAGCAGAATCGCGCTCGCGCCGCGAGCCTTCATGAGTTGAGCAGTTGCGTTACCGAGGCCCTGTGAACCCCCGGTGACGACGCAGGTTTTCCCGGCGAACGAGCTGTGGCGGTAAGGCGACTCAGTGTCGAGGCTCTGATCCATCACGACACCTCCGCTATCTTCACTGGGCGACCCTCTTGGTGCGACAGTTTGGCGGCCATACCGGCAACCAGCGGTGCCCGACCATCTCGAATCGTGATCGGCATCGTTCCAGACTCGAGTCCGTCGCGGAAGGCAACCCATCCAGCCAGGTAGCTGGGGATATACCGCTCGAGGAAAAAGTAGGGAATCGTCGTCTGCTGTGTACCCGAGGAAGTGTGGATCTCGGTGGTGTGCGAGCGAGGGTTCTCCGACGCTGCCATACCATCTGCGCCGAACGCCTCGACCCTCTGGTCGTATCCGTAGACAGCCTGGCGGCTGTTGTCGATCGTCGTGATCGTCCCGTTCTCGTGCGTGAGTACGAGGATCGCCGTATCGACATCGCCAGCTTCGCCAATGGCCGGATCTACCCGGACGGCGGCCTTTGTATAGACCTCGACGATCTCGCTCCCGGTGACAAAGCGAGCCATGTCGAAGTCATGGATCGTCATGTCGACGAACATTCCACCCGACACCTTCACGTATTCGATCGGTGGTGGCTCCGGGTCACGACTTGTGATCTTCAAGAGGTGAAGGTCTCCAAGCGAACCGCTCGCTACAGCAGCCTGCACTGCGGCATGCGCCGGGTCGTAGCGACGATTGAACCCAATGTGAATCGGCACACCCGCCGCTTCGACAGCGGCAACTGCTCGATCGACTTCGGCCAGATCGAGTGACACTGGTTTCTCGAGGAAGATCGCCTTGCCTGCTTCGGCCGCTGCGATGGTCAAGTCGACGTGGGTATCGGTGCTCGTGCAGATCGCTACCGCGTCAACATCAGAGGACAAGATCTCCTCGATACTGTCGGCCTGTTCAGACCCAATGTCGGCAGCGACAGCCTCTGCGCTCGGGGCATTCACGTCGAATACCGCGTCGACATCCATGCCCGGCACCTGCCGGCTGATGAGTTCGGCGTGCATTTTGCCGATGCGTCCCGTCCCAAGAATCGAAATCGTGGTCATTGCATAACTCCTTCTACGACGCGTCAGCGAGCTTCGCGTCGTACTGGGCCTTGAAGCGTTCCAACAGGGTGCGGGCGGGCGTTGCCGTCCGTCCGAGAACCCGGTTCGTACGCGGCGTGGTGAGTGAACTGTCGTATGGGATCGGGGCGGCCATGAGCGACTCGGGGTCGGGAGGCCCGTATTTGAGTAGACCGGCGTCGAGCCCGAAGACATCGCAGGTGAGTTCGGCGAGTTCACGACGGGTTACCGAGTCGGCCCCAGAACAGTGGAACACCCCGTCGGCGCGTGCTTCACCAATACCGAGCATGATCTCGCCGCACTCGAGGGCCAGCGATGGCGTTGCCTTCATGTTGATCTCGGACGCTTCCCACACCGTGAAGGTGTTGCCCTGCGACAGCGCATCGACGATCGACGCTGCGAAGTAGCCGTAGCCACGATCTTGGGCTCGAGGGCTGGTAGGTCGAGCGAGGTGAAGTCCGTTTACGCCGCTGACCCTAGCGACCGCTCCCCCACGTTCGAGCGCAACCAGCTCCGATGCCATCTTGAGCGAGCCGTACAGGTTGATCGGGTTAGGTGGCGTCTCCTCGTGCGCTCCACCTTGGGTCCCGTCAAAGACCCAATCGGTCGAGACGAGAACATAGGTGGCATCTGAAGTAGCCGCCCCCTCTTGGGTGAAGCGGGTTGCGTGCACGTACGAAGCCCACGCGGCCTCGCGATCGGCATACATCTGCTCCCAGTCGTTCATGATCGCGCAGTGAATGACCAAGTCGGGTTCGAACGGGTCGATGCTTCCACGCACCTGCGCCTCGTTCGTCATATCGACTGTTTGCACTGCGTACGGCGCACCTTCTGGTGGGCGCCAAGTATTTGCCGTGGTCAGAACTTCGTGGCCTCCGTCCAAGGCGGCCTGGACGATGTTCGAACCAACGAACCCGCCACCACCACTAATCCACACTC
Organism: uncultured Acidimicrobiales bacterium; assembly: GCA_964494395.1. Taxonomy (GTDB): domain Bacteria; phylum Actinomycetota; class Acidimicrobiia; order Acidimicrobiales; family SHLQ01; genus SHLQ01. The sequence continues at coordinate 12,276 of CAZBTI010000051.1, forward strand.
TCATCGCTACTGGACCTCCATCTGCATGCGCCCGTTCTTCGATCGAATGGGAAACGTGCGAAGCGGCTCTTGCACCGGGCGGCGCGTCGGCGCGCCGGTGGTGAGTGAGAACCGCCCATTGTGCTTTGGGCACTCGATCTCGTTCTGTACGACAAGGCCGGCCCCAAGATCGGCTTCGCCATGGGTGCAGCGTCGAGCGACCGCACACAAGGTGCCGTCCTCGGTGCGAGCGATCACACAATCGGTGTCACCAACGACAACCGATCGCAACTCACCAGCTCCGAGATCGTCTCGGCCAACATCGAGCCACCCGTCGGTTTCGAGCCAGTTGAATGCCTGAACGATCTGTCCACTCGCCGCCTGCACGTCCGGGACGTTCCGGTCGAGTTCCCACGTGGGGTCCTTTGACTGATGACGAATCGCTCGGAAGATCTCCCTATATGCAGCCAACGTCGAGGGTGCGGCCATCGGGAGTTGCTCAGAAATCTCGTCGTGTAACTCGGGGAGCGCCCGATACGGCACCGCAGGAAACATGTGGTGCTCGACGTGATAGTTCATGTTGAGGTACAAGAATCGAAAGATCGGATTCATCTTGACAGTCCGGGTCGAGAACCGATGATCGAGCACATCCTCTTGCAGGCCTGCGTGCTGAGTGACGCCGAAGAACACCATTAACCAGGCCCCGTAAATCGTCGGCCCACCGATGTAGAGCACCGGCAAGATCGATGTAGTCGCCACAGCGAGAGCGATCACTCCAATCCAAATGGCCACCATCACTCGCGCCTCACGCACGACTTTTTGCCATTCGGCTTCGGGCACAATTTCTGCGACGGCCGGGGCGACCCCGGAGAACGCATGGCCGATAGTACCGAGCATCAGGCGTGGACCGCCGGTGATGTTGGCGAAAGTCAGCGCTACCTGTCCGAACGACGGCGGCCGGGGAAAGATGATCTCGGGGTCGCGTCCGACGACGATCGTGTCGGTGTGATGGCGAAAGTGGGACCACCGCCAGTACGTAGGCTCCCGGGCGATCATGAACGACGCCGGGTAGTACACGAGATCGTTCAACCACGATGTCTTGAACGCCGTGCCGTGTCCACACTCGTGCCAGCGCGCATCCGACGACCCGCCGACCAATGCTCCGTAGGCAAGAAACGCAGGAACTGCCAACCATCCATCTCGCAGGTTCCACGCAAGGACCGCTGTGCCTGCAATCAGTGCGAACCAGATCGCCATATCGATGCCAGCGCGCACGTTCGATCGTTCCATGAGTTCGCGCAATCGCGCCGGTTCGATATTCGCCTGGAACCACTCGCCGTTCGCTAGCCCGCGCTCGAGCGCCCGGGCCGATTCGGCCCCGACGATGCTGTAGTCGCGAGCGGTCACCGACACGTACCTATGCCTGCCGCTGATCTTGTTTGCCCTCTTCGATGCCCGCTCGTGCTTCGAGCACCGAATCAAATTCGCTGACCTCAGGAACCCCGACCTCCCAGAACGACCCGCCTTCGGTCCAGCTGTACGCATCGGTAACGAGCGAAATGACATACGTGCGGTCAGCGTCCTTGGCACGACCGAATGCCTCCTCGAGCTCATCGATCGTGGTCACGGTTTCGCTGAGCGCACCCATTGCTTCGGCGTGCTTCGCGAAGTCCACTGAGACGGGGTTGGTAACTGTTGGATTGTCCTTGATGAGGTTGTTGTAGGGCTCGCCACCCATGCCGGTCTGGAGACGGTTGATGACGGCGAAGCCGCCGTTGTCGCACACGATCACGATCATCTTGTGACCGTGGATGACCGAGCTATAGATGTCGGAGTTGAGCATCATGTAGGAGCCATCGCCAACGAACACGACGACGTCTTTATCGGGCATGGCCATGGCCGCACCCCATCCGCCGCTGGTCTCATATCCCATGCAACTAAAGCCGTATTCGCAATCGAAACTGTTCAGTTGCTTGGCACGCCAACCGTTGTTGACCTCACCAGGGAACCCGCCTGCTGCGGCGAGCGCAAAGGTGTTCTCATCGGCGAGGCGGTCGATGGCACCCACAACCTGAGCGTAGGTCGGCAGGCCGCTGTCGCTCGTCGATTCCTTGGCAGCGATCTTGTCGATGTACGCGTTGTGCTGGGCGACTTCAGTCGACAGGGTCGTCGACCATCCGTCACCGGCTTTGTAGTCGCCGAGACCTGCGCTCAGTTCGGGAAGGGTGGCCTTGGCATCGCCGACGAGCGGGAGACTCCGACGCTTCGTGGCATCGAATCGAGCCGTGTTGAGCGCCACGATCTTCACATTCTCATTCTTGAAGACCGTCCACGAACCGGTCGTGAAGTCGAGGAGCCGGGTTCCGACAGCGAGCACGACGTCGGCCTCGCCGGCCAGAGCGTTGGCCGAGGTTCCCCCGGTGACACCGATGGGGCCGCCGTACATTTCATGGTTCCACTCGAGGCAGGCCTTACCCGCAACGGTCTCGACGACGGGAATGTTGTGCTTCGACGCGAAAGCCGCGAGTTCCGGTTCTGCCAATGAATAGTGCACACCACCACCGGCGACGATCAACGGCTTCTCGGCGGTGGCCAACGTTGCGATTGCCTCTTCGAGTTGGCGGGCATCTGGGCGCGGCCGGGAGATGTCGTGCACGGTCTCGGTGAAGAAACTCACCGGGAAGTCCCACGCCTCGGCTGCGATGTCCTGTGGAAGGCCAATGAACGCTGGACCACAGTCGGCCGGGTCGAGCATCGTCTGGATGGCATGTGGCAGCGAACTGGTGAGTTGCTCCGGGCGCACAATTCGATCCCAATAGCGGGTCACCGACCGAAAGCTGTCGTTCACTGTTTGGGTTGGATCACCGAAGTGCTCTACCTGCTGGAGTACCGGGTCGGGAAGGCGACTCGTAAACGTGTCGCCCGAGATGAGCAGCAGCGGCAGGCGGTTGCTGTGGGCAACGCCGGCGGCGGTCACCATGTTGGTTGCACCCGGTCCGACCGAACTGGTCGCCACCATGATCTGGCGTCGACGCTTCGCCTTTGCGTATGCCACGCCGGCGAGAGCCATTCCCTCTTCAGCCTGACCGCGGTAGGTCGGAAGTTCGTCCTTCTTTCGCTCAAGAAAATGCCCAAGTGAGGTCACATTCCCATGACCAAAGATGCCGTAGACCCCGCCGAAGAGCGGCGCAACGCTTTGGTCGATCTGCACCGACTTCTGAGCAACGAGGTATCTGACCGTCGCCTCAGCGGTGGTCATCCGAATGGTTTCAGCCATGACTCTCCTCGGTGAGGTTTACAACGTCTTGCCAAGTGCCGGTCTCGGTCGACTTGATCAGCGCCGCTTGCACGCTGACGTAGTCGACAGCTTCTTTGAAACTGGCCGAGTGCTTGGTTCCCGAAGCGACCGCTTTCAAATACTCGTAGTCCTCAATCGTCACAAGGTCTTCGAACCCGATGCTGTTCGCGTCACCTGGTACGAAGTTGCCGTGGTACGGGTATCGGTCGCCGCCGCGAACAGTCGTGTATCCGCGGGCTTCGTCCTTCATGAGAAAGAGCCCCATCTCGTTCATCGTCTCGAGGTTCCAGTTCGCGGCGCCCTTTGTTCCATACACGTCGAACGCGTTCTGGCTCTCCGGCCCAATGATGGTGCGGCTGGTCTCAAAGGTTCCAATGGCGCCGTTCTCGAACTCGCAGAACGCCCCGAAGTAGTCCTCGTTGGTGACCTCACCGGTCGGGTCGCCGGGTTTGCCGCGGTCGTAGTGCGTTCCACCCTCCTTGGGGAGAGGACGATCGGTGATGAACGTCTTCTGCATACCCATGACCTTCGTGATGGGTCCAACCAGCATGTGAGCGAGGTCCATCGAATGCGACAGGATGTCGGTGCTTACGCCGTACCCCGACTGGTCGACCTTGAAGCGCCAACTGAGCAAGCCCATGGGGTCGGCGCCGTACATCGAGAAGAAGCGACCCCGGTAGTTCGTAATCTCGCCGAGTTCGCCTTCGACGATGAGGTTCTTGAGGTACTGGACCAGCGGAGCGAAGCGATAGTTGTAGCCAACGCCGGTGATAACGCCAGCATCTCGAGCGGCCTTCTCGACGCGCACCGTTTGGTCGGGACGGCCGCCGACTGGCTTCTCGCAGAAGATGTGCTTGCCGGCTTCGGCAGCTGCCACACAGATCTCTTCGTGCAACATGTTGGGCGCCGTGCAGGTGACGACGTCGATGTCGTCGCGCTCCATGATCTCGCGCCAGTCGGCTACCGACTCTTCGAATCCAAAGTCGCCAATCGCAGCGTCTCGTCGTTCTTCTGAGTTGTCAGCACAGATGGCAAGCACTGGGTCATATTCGCGATCGCTAAAGAGGTGAGGGATGCGGGCATAGCTACGGCTATGGGCTTGACCCATCCAGCCGAGGCCGATGACGCCGATGCGTAGAGGTTGACGGTCCATAGTTTCCTTGCCTTCAATCAGCGCGCGAGCGCACGGTTGGATCGTTCGAGAACTTCAGGTTTGAGGAGCTGCGAAAGCCCGTGCATTGATGAGGCCCGTCGTTGTGCCCGATTCATGACGGATCCCGTTCGGCGAGCAGTGTGGTGATGTCTTCGAGGGTCGGCATATCATCGGCGCACATCAGGCGACTAGCGACGATGGCGCCCGCTGCATTGCCCCACTTGATGATGGTTTCTGGGTCCCAGCCCGACAGCAGTCCATGGCAGAAGGCCCCGCCAAATGCGTCGCCTGAACCGAGCCCCGAGACGACGTCGACGAGGTACGGAGGCACTGAAACCCGTTGGCCGTCGGCGGTGGCGATCATGACGCCGTCGCCGCCCAACTTCATGACCGCCATCTCGAGTCCTGCTTCGAGCAATCGATCGGCTGCGACGTTGAGGTCGCGGGTTCCGACCGCGATCTCGCATTCGTCCTTATTGCCGATCGCGATGGTGAACTGGTCGAGCATCGGCGCTATTGCCTCGGCGGCTTGCTCCTTCGACTCCCAGAACATCGGACGCCAATCGAGATCGAGCACGGTGTGGGCTCGCCGTTCGCGAATCCCGAGGAGTTCTGTAGAGACCGCCCCCGAATGTTCATCGCTGAACCGCGACGCAGGTATCCAGAAGATGGGCACATCTCGAACGACATCGAGATCAATATCGGTAACTTCGATGTTCTGATCGGGGGCTCGAGGCTCTCGGTAGAAGATGATCGACGGGTCTTCAGGTGGATCGAGTTCGGCGAAAGCCAACGGCGTCTGAAGCTCAGAGTCGGTTGCGATGAAACGATTGTCGACGTTGAACGTGTGCTCGAGCGCATGACGTACGTAGTCGCCGAACTGATCGTCGCCAACCTTTGTGCAGAGCGCGACGCGACGGCCCAGCCGAGCTGCGGCGACGGCAACGTTCGTGGCGGTCCCACCTATCGACTTGCGGAAGCTTGTGACGTTCCGCATCGGCTCGCCGACCTGCTCGGCATAGAGATCGACACTGACTCGACCAAGCGTCAGGATTTCAAGATCGGTCATCGCCACTCCATTGATTTAGGTCGCGCCCGGCTTTGCGAGCGCTAGCTCTTCTTGACGCCCGAGATCGCTTCTTCAAGCTCTGCTTGGAGTTCTTGAAGTTCCGCTCCACCGGCCATGAGCGCGGTGAGTTCTTGCTGCGAGATGTCTTCCTTGGCGAAGCTGCCCAAAGACTTGCCACGGTTAAGGATGAGAAAGCGATCACCTACCGGGTACGCATGCGCGGGGTTGTGCGTGATGAAGATCACGGCCAAGTTCTGGTTCCGGGCCTCGACAATGCGCTTCAGCACGACGCCGGATTGCTTCACACCGAGTGCCGACGTGGGCTCATCCAAGATCAGCACCTGTGCTCCGAAGTAACCAGCGCGGGCGATTGCGACCGACTGTCGCTCGCCACCCGAGAGGGTTCCGACGGGTTGTTCTGGGTCTCGAATATCGATGCCCATCTTGCCCATCTCTTCGACAGCGATTCGCATGGCCTTGTTTTGATCAATCCACTTGAAGGGGCCCACGCGCTTTGTTGGTTCGGCGCCGAGAAAGAAGTTGCGCCACACCGACATCAGCGGCACCATCGCAAGATCCTGGTACACAGTCGCAATGCCGGCATCGAGAGAGTCGCGTGGCGAGCCGAAGTTCACCTCTTTACCGTTGAGCAGGATCGAGCCTTCTGATTGCTGGTGGACACCCGCCAAGATCTTGATGAACGTCGACTTACCAGCGCCATTGTCGCCGAGCACACACGTGACTTCACCCGCGTTGACGACGGTGCTCACGCCTTCGAGAGCGATGATGTTTCCGTAGAACTTCGAAATGTTCTCGAGTTCGAGCAGATTATTAGCCATGTCTTTGCCTCCTCGGGTTGTTAGCGCCGGACCGATTCGGCCTGGTCACGGATGTAGCGGTTGGCGATCACCGCGAGCAGCAAGATCACGCCAAGGAAAACGAAGCGCCAGTCGGTGTTCCAACGAGCCGCCTGAATGCCGACGAGCGACATTGCCATGATGGCTGCACCAAGCCCCGCACCGACCGCCGTTCCATAGCCGCCGGTAAGGAGCGTGCCGCCGACAACCGCCGCGATGATGTACTCGAATTCTTCGCCGTCGCCCGCTCCGGCCTGCAAGCTGCTGAGACGGAAGGCCAAGAGCATGCCGACAAGCCATGCAGCTCCCGACACGATCATGAAGAGCTGCGTCTTCGTGCGGGCTGCAGGTACACCGACTTGGCGGGAGGCTTGGGCGTTACCGCCGACAGCGAATGTCCACGAGCCAAAGCGAGTGCGGGCCAAGATCCATGCCATGACGGCAGTGAAGGCGAAGAACCAAAGCATACGGACCGAGAATCGAGCCGGGTTGACCTGAGCTTCGAGTTCGGCATCGGTGACGAAGAGATGGCGAAGGATGACCGCAATGATGATGAGAACTAGGCCGACCACTAGGCCCTTCGTGCCGAGTTGGTCGGCCGCAGCATCGACTTTTCGGCGTTCCTGAAAGCGAAGCCCGAGCACCGACCAAACAAACAATGCGAGAGCAACGAACAGAAATGCGGAGAAGAGTTCGGTGCGAAACTTCTCGGCTTCCGATGACGCCCGAATAACGAAGGCGAACCCAGCAACGCTCCCTGCGACGATCGTCGATACGAACAATTTGGTAAGTGGATTGGTACCGAGCGCTTTGTGCCCGGCGGCCATCAACAGCGAGAAACCAACGCCACCGATAAGCATCATCAGCACGGCCCGAAGTCCCTGAACGGTGAACGGGAAGAAGAGCGTCTCTGCGTTGTTCGAGTCGATGACGAACGAGAGGACTGACGCAGCGCCGACCCCGATGAGGCCGGGGATGAGGAACTTCATGATTCCGCTGTGGAGTTGTAGTTGGCCTGCTTCGGAGACCGTCTCGTAACGCCACGTGGCAAACCCATACAAGCCAACGAGAACTCCAACACCGAGCACTGCGGCAGCGATGAAGTTGGAGCTCACTCCATCGGTGGTGTGCATCAGGAAGATCGACGCAGCGACCCCTGCGAGACCCGCTCCAAAGATGGGAACACCGGCGGCGGACTTTTCTTCTCGCCGGGCGAAGTGCATCTCACATACGGCGAGCGAGATGAGAATTGCGCCGATGATGGGGAGACCGATGTAAAAGATGTCTCGACCGTTCCAAACATTTTCGTTCCGGATCCATTCACCCGCGAAGATCGGCCGCCAGAAGTCGTACCCACCGGTCTCTTCTGGGTCGAAGCTCACCGAGATCTGATCGGTGAGCAACTTCGCTAAGCCGAGTTTGAGTCCGCGCAGTATGAAGAACGTGGCGAGTGTGACAATGAAGCTCGGCAGCGCGGTCTTTTCGACCATCAGGCCGTTGAAGTAGCCAATGATCATCGCGACGGCGAACGAGAGCGGTACGGCGATCCAGATACTGATTCCGAGCCCACCGAGGTCGCCGGTTTCTTTGATGAGCAGAATGAACAGCAGACCCATGGCGCCGGTGTTGGCGCCCGAGGAAAGGTCAAATTCTCCGCCGATCATGAGCATCGAAACGGCCACAGCCATGATGCCGAGGGTGGATGCGGTATCGAGCCAGTTCTGTGTCTGGCCCGTCGTACCGAAGTTGAGCGATACCGCCCAGAAGAATGTCCAGACCCCGATCACGCCGATGATGGCGCCGATCTCCGGTCGAATAAAGAGCCGTTGGAAGATGCTGCGGTACGCGAGGCGTTCATCGCCTGCAGCGGCCGCCTTTGTTGCCTCCGCCACCGATGGTTCTCCGTCGGTAGCTGAATCTGTCAAGTTCAGTGCATCAACCTCTTCATCAGGTTCATCTACCGCACTGTTCGGGACCGTAGTCTCCGACATTTTTGCCCCTCCTCTATGCCAACTTTCATCGACGAAGATCGTTCTGCGCTATCCGCGCCTTCCCGCCAGCACGGGGCCTGGTCGCTTCCCGCAATTCTCGCGACCAGGCCCGGTGCTTCACTTAGGCGCCCGCAATGGACGCCATAGTGCGTGCTGATTACTAGCGAGTGCCTGCCTCGGAAAGGCTGAGCACGTCGGCTGCGTTGTCTGCGGTGACGAAGCCAGGACCGGTGAGAATTGGAAGTCCGCCACCGATCGTGTTTGCGTTCGTCTGGAAGAGGAACAGCTGAAGGATTGGCAGGTAACCCTGGAGGTACTGCTGCTGATCGACGGTGAAGAGGATGTTGCCACCCTCGATCTCGCCGAGGAGCTCTGGTGTGAGGTCGAAACCGCCGACCGTTACGTCACGGCCGAGGTCGCTCGCTGCACGCAGACCCGAAAGGGTGATTACTGGGCCAACGCCGAGGAAACCGTCGATCGAGTCGTCGGCTGCCATCGCTGCGTTGATCGCAGCCTGCTGAGCAGTGGTATCAGCGTCGAGATCCATGAAACCAGTGGTTACGGTGCCGTCGAAGGTGTCTTCAAGACCGCCACAACGCTCGGTGAGACCGACGTTGTTCTGCTCTTGCTGACCGCAGAGAACGTGCGTGACGCCAGCGTCGTTAAAGCGGTCGCCCGCTGCCTGACCTGCGATGAACTCGGTCTGGCCAACGTGGGTCAGTGCGCCGATTTCTTGGTAGTCG
>CAZBTI010000052.1:0-21298 GCA_964494395.1 uncultured Acidimicrobiales bacterium
CTCGGGAGCCTCGGTCGTCGTGGTCTCCTCTACTTCGGCCTCTTCAACGTCTTCCTCTTCAACGTCTTCCTCTTCGGGAGCCTCGGTCGTCGTGGCCACGTCCTCAGCCTCTTCCTCGACGACCTCCTCGACCACATCGTCGACCACATCGGTCGCAGAATCGGCGCTGCTGCCACAGGCAGCTACGACAAAGGCAGCCGCAAGGATCAGCGCGAGTAGGTGAATACGACGTTGCATAAAATAAGCCACCCAGAGAAATTAGCGTCCGTCCGCAGCGATGCTGAAACGGGAATGGTCTTTTCTCATGACGTTCACCGCCGCATTCCAGACTCTATCGAGAGGCCACAATCCAGTTTGCGCCCTCTTCAGTAGCCTGGATCAACACCACTTCACCGTCACCTGCTGCGACCAACGACAGTCGATCTGGGGCCTCCACGTCGATTTCTGCAGATACGAAACTCTCGTCATCGGCGATGGAAACCGCCGCTCCCCTGTCGGAGAAACCAAGGAATCCGAGCGTGCTCGAATTGATGACGACACTGTCAGAACCCGTGTCGAGTTGATCCCATGTTTCGCCGCCATCGGCGGAGATGAGGCTCGTAGTACCCCCCGTGTCGACGTTCGAGAGGATGATGATCCCTTCGTCCACCGAAACCGTTGGTGCGGACCCGGGGATATTTGGCGAGTTCAATGCTGCGCCTGACCAGTCGATCCCGTCGACCGAACGAAACAGCGTTGCACCTTCGCTCGACCGCCCAGCGACCAAGAACTCGTCGCCGACCGTCGTCACTCCGTTTACGGACACGGCGGCAAGACGAGCAGTTCGCTCATACGGGCCGCCAATTGGGCCGACCCACACATCGGGGGTGCTGTTGTCGCCAAGGACGATCACGCCAGCACTACCCACGGCCAAATCGGTAGCGAAGGGTTCTCCGGCGAGCGGAGCAGACACGTCCCACGTGGCGAGATCGGTCGAGGTACCCACAAAGGTTTGACGACCGACCGCCGCGTCGAACGATTCGAACAGCGCAACGAATGTGTCGCCTTCTTGGATGAGCTGCGAGGCGGTCGCACCTTCTGGAACGCCATTCAACTCGACCTCTTCCCAGTCGAGGCCGTCTTTTGAAGTAAGGCCAATGGCCGATGTTTGTGAACCGAACCGAGTCGCGAGACCTCCATAACCACCGTCGTCATCGGAAACGACGAGGACACCAGATCCTGCTGCTAGCGCGACCGCCGAACTTCGCATCTCGATCTCTACTGCCGATCGGTCGATCTGCAGCGAACGCCGAACACCGTCGAGTCGGTCTACAGGTGCTTCTACCACTTCTTCGTTAGTGGCCGACTCCGGCGCCGAATCTTGCGCGACCGGGTCATCGCCGGCAGCGATGCCTTCTTCTGTGGTTACTTCCGCAGCTCCGTCGAGGGTGTCCTCCTCCGGAGCCACCGCTGCGTCACTCACTTCTGAAACATCATCTGCACCGCCCGAGGCGACTTCGAGCGATGTCTCGGGTGACGAGTTGGCCAGGATCCCAAGGCCTACCGCAGCGACGAGTACGACGCTCGCCCCACCTCCGAGTAGCCGATTTCGTTGGTGACGCTTCTTCGCCACGTCGGCCAACTCGTCGATCGCTGGAGCTGGTGACACGTCGGCATCACCACCGGTTCGTTCGAGTTCAGAGCGGAGTCGGGTTTCGAGGTCCATCAGTTCTCTCCAAGGATGCGGTTGAGTTCGTTGAGCGCCCGGCTGGTTCGGCTCTTGACCGTGCCGGGCGAGACGTTGAGCGCTTCAGCAGACGCAGCGATCGTCCAATCGAGGTAGTAGCGCATCACCAAAACGTCCCGCTGATCGGCGGGCAATTCCTGAATCGCCTTCGCGAGCGCTGGGTCGGGCGGTGAGTCTTCAGTCGCTTCGGGACGGGCAACTTTGGATGCGTATTGGCGATCTCGCTTGCGGCGACGGAAGCGGCTCGTCGCCCAGTTGTGCGCCGTGCGATAGATCCAAGCCTGAGGCTCTTCGAGCGAACCCACGACGGTCCAGCGATGCAAAGCCCGAGTGAATGCCTCGTCGATGGCCTCGTTTGCGAGTGCGTCATCGCGCAGCGAGATTGAAAGCGCGCGAACCATTCGGTTGCGGTCACTCTCGTAGACCGTCGCGAAGTCGTGCTGGTTTACCACGGACGCGGCTGGAGACTTCGGCGTCGTGCGCACTTGGGAAGCCACTCCTGGCTGCATCGTTGTCTCCACATCCCCTCTACGCCTCCATGGGGTCAAAGGTTCCCAGAAATCTGGAACGCGGTCGATTCGATAGCATCGTTTCATGGCCGCACCTATTCACTTCTCTGCGAACATCGGGCAGACATCGATCGATCAACTGGCGGCCACGGCCGCACGCGCCGAGGAACTCGGATTCCATTCGGTGACGGTCCCCGACCACCTCGACGATCAGCCAGCCCCGCTTATTGCCCTCACTGCGGCCGCTGCCGCAACTTCGACGATTCGCCTCCTTCCGCTCGTCCTGGCAAACGACTACCGGCACCCGGTGGTGCTCGCGAAAGAACTCGCAACGCTCGATGCCCTTTCGGGAGGCCGACTCGAAGTCGGGCTCGGCGCTGGATGGATGACATCGGACTATGAGTTGTCGGGCATCCAACTCGATTCACCCGGCACCCGGATTCGTCGACTTCGCGAGTCGGTCGACATCATCTCCGGGCTTTTGCGCGGCGAGGCAATCTCCGTGGACGGCGAGTTCTATTCGGTTGCTGGGGCCGCGGGCACTCCCAGCCCAGTCCAATCCGGCGGTGTCCCAATCATGCTGGCAGGCGGCAAGGAGAAGATGCTCACCCTCGCTGGTGAGAAAGCCGACATCATCGGCATCAACCCTGGGCTAACGGCCGGAGTGATCGACGAACAGGCGGGGCGAGACGCCACGCTCGAACGCACTGATCAGAAGCTCGAATGGGTTCGCTCGGCTGCTGGAGCCCGATTCGATTCGTTGACCATCCAGACCCGCATCCATCTCGCCATGATCACAGACGACCGGGAGGCGGTCGCCAAAGAAATGGCACCGCTGCTCGGCATTACGGCCGAGGAAGCTCTCGCTTCACCACATGCGTTGGTCGGGACCGTCGATCAGGTCGTTGACGAAGTCCTCAGCTGGCGCGAACGCTGGGGCTTCTCGTACATCTCTATCGACGCAGGGTCGATCGACGACTTTGCGCCGGTCATCGAAGCACTCGACGGTCGCTAGCAACTCCCCAACTCGCGAAGAGTCGACACGATCGCCTCGACGGTTGGCTTCGCGCTGGTGGTTACATCGAACCCTGCCTCGACCGCGGCCGTCGCCGTTACCGAACCAATACACACCGCGGTTTTCGGCGTAGAACCAATGTTCGTGACGTAGCGATCTACCGCCGACGGTGAGGCGAACACAACCGCGTCTGCCTCCGCAGATGCAGCCACTGCTAATGGATCTAGGTTTGGCATGATGTTGCGATACGCAACGACGGTTTCGACCTCGACGCCTCGGGCAGCGAGTCCGTCGGCTAACTCTCTTCGACCCACTTCGGCTTGAGCAATGAGCACCCGGCCAACAAGTGCTTTGTCTTTGAAGGCTTCGAGCAACCCAACAGACGATGCAACGGCGGGGATCAGGTCGACCGGCCACCCAGCATCGTCTAGTACTGCACCCGTTCCGCTCGCAATCACCGCGACGTTCGGTAGGGCCGGAGGTTGGGGAACTTCGAGAATCCGCCGAGCACCGTTCGGTGAGAGAAGAACGAGCCAATCGTCAGCCGTGAGTGTCCCGACGGCTTGACGCAAAGCAGCACCACCATCAGCAGCATCGACGATCTCGAGGAGCGGCAACCCAATAGGGATAGCCCCAGCTCCTTTGAGTGCCGAGACCAACGGTTCGGCCTGCGGTATTGCGCGGGTGACGACGATCCGCTTCCCGTCGAGCGAGCCAGGTCTGGTGACTCCGGCCTCAGCCAAGGCGTGTCCGCAGGTCGGCGGCGAGGCTGCGTCCGATCGCTTCACCATCGGTACCGCTGCGGGCATCGGCCACGATGACATCGTCGCCGTTCGACAGTACGGCCCGCACCTCGACGAGGTCATCGTCGATGAGCTGCGCGAAGGCTCCAGCAGGCAGGTTGCAATCGCCACCGAGTTCTATAAGGAAGGCCCGTTCGGCGTCGAGAATCCGATGCGCGTCAGAATCGTCGATCATCGCAAGCGCCTCAATCGTTTGGTGATCGTCGGCTCGGCATTCAATAGCGAGAGAGCCTTGGCCAACCTGGGGAAGCATCGTGTCGATGTCGAGGCGATCGACTACGTCTGGCGATAACCCAAGCCGATCGAGAGCAGCCGCCGCCATCACGACGGCATCGAGTTCACCGACTCGTCCGAGTCTTGTATCGATGTTCCCGCGAATCTCGACCAACTCGACGTCGGGCCTCAGCGCAGCGATCTGGACCTGGCGTCGGATCGAGCCTGTTCCAACCGTTCCCCCAACCGGTAGTCCGGTGAGGGTGCTACCGACGAGCGCATCTCGATGGTCAGCGCGCGCAGGGACGGCGCAGATGATGAGTCCGTCGGGTGTAAGCGCTGGCAGATCCTTCGCCGAATGCACCGCAATATCAGCCCGACCGTCGAGAACGGCAGCCTGGACCTCCTTCACGAAGACTCCTTTGCCGCCAATCTCGTGCAGCGGAGTCTCTTTGTCACGATCGCCTGCGGTCGACACCAACAGCGGTTCAACAACAGGCCCACCAGCGGCACGCACAAGCTCAGCAACATGATTGGTTTGCCAACGAGCAAGAGCGCTTGCGCGAGTAGCAGCAGAAATCGTCACGTTTCCAACCTTAGATTCAATCGGCCGACCAGCGCTCTTGATCAGCGCTACTGGTCGAGATCGAGATCGAACAGTTCTTGCAACGCCTCGGCGAGACGCTCGCCCTTTGCCGTTCCTGCGGTGTTGCGCAGAGCGGCCATTGGCGAGTGCAACAACTTGTTCAGCAGTGCACGAGAGGCGGCGTCGATCTCGGCGAGCGTGGCCTCATCAACATCACCAGCTCGGCGATCGACCTCTGCGGTACGCAGCGATTCGACCTCGTTGCGGAACAGCTTGACGAGCGGCTCGACTTTGCGAGATGCCGCCGTGTTGTTGAAGCGCACAACCTCTTCATCGATGAGGCTACGCACAGCAACGATTTCGCCGCGACGTTCAGCACGACCGACCTCGGCAAAGGCGGTGAGGTCTTCCATGTCGAGAAGCGTGACGTTGTCGATATCACCAGCCGCGGGATCAACATCTCGGGGCATAGCGATGTCGACGATCAGCATGGGGCGCTCGGTGCGGCCTCCCATGACATCGGCAAGCACTTCATGGCTCACCATCAAATCGTTTGCGCCGGTTCCGGTGAGCAACACATCGATGTCGGCAATGGTTTCACCAAGGGCACTGAGTGGCACTACTTCGCCGCCGACTCGCTTGGCCAACGTGCTTGCCCGTTCGATGGAACGGTTGCAAATGACGATGCGACGGGTGCCAGCATCGCGGAGAGCAACGGTCATTCCTTCGCTCATCTCGCCTGCACCAAGAACGCAGATCGATCGACCATCGAGCGAACCGAGGCGCTCGGTCGCCATAGCAACAGCAGCTCTCGACACCGAGGTGATGTTGCGGCCAATCGCCGTAGACGAACGAACCTTGCGGCCGGCAGTACCCGCCGCGGAGAACAGATCGGTTAATTCGAGGCCGACCGTTCCATTGGACTTCGCCATCTCGAACGCGGTCTTTACCTGACCAAGAATTTCGGTCTCTCCAAGGACAGCAGAATCAATACCGCAAGCAACGCCGAACAGGTGGCGTGCTGCGTCTTCATCTGCATGGACGTAGAGGTGATCGGCGAAGTCGGTAAGCGAGAGGCCCGAGTGGCGGGCGAGGCTATTGCGGACGTCAGCGAACGCCGAGTGGAATCGCTCGACGCGCACGTAGATCTCGGCGCGGTTGCACGTCGACAGCACGACGGCTTCGGAGATGTCTTCAGAAGATGTGAGGTCGTCGAGAACCTTCACGAGATAGTCGGCGCTGATCGCGAGCTTCTCGAATGCGTCGATCGGAATCGACCGCTGATTCACTCCTACGACTACAACAGACATCTGACCTCAGACTCGTCTCTTACAGACCAATACTACCTGTAAGAGGGTCGCGGCCAATCAAGAACTCTGCCAAGTTCTTTGGAGGTTCTCTTGTCACACCGAGGGTCTCTCGGTTTTTCGCTCACGCCGTGCGGTTCTCCGAGCCATCACCCTCGGTGATCTCCCGGTGCTGGTAGTAGCCGAGAATCTGCAATTCCGTTGCTAAATCGACCTTACGAACGGGCACATGATCCGGGATGGATAGAACGGTTGGAGCAAACGTCAGAATCGAGCGAACTCCGGCCTCGACCAAGGCGTCGCAAACGGGCTGGGCTGCTTCGGCGGGAGTAGCGATAATTCCAACCGCTATCGACTCTCGGGCAACCGTTTCAGCCAAGTCATCGAGATGACTGATCGTGATTCCGTCGATCTTCTGACCAACCTTCTGCGCAGACGAGTCGACGAGCGCCACGATTGGGAAACCCTTGCTCTGAAAGCCGCCATAGTGCGCTAGGGCGCTTCCAAGATTGCCCATACCAACGATCACCACGGGGGCTTCGGTCTCGAGCCCGAGTGCATTGTCGATCTGACCGAGTAACAACTCGGCCTCATACCCAACTCCGCGGACGCCATAGGTGCCGAGATAGCTGAGATCTTTGCGCACTTTTGCTGCGTTGACGCCTGCGAGATCGGCCAAGTCAGCAGAGCTCACGTTGGATTGTCCAGAAGAGATGATCTGGATCAGGGAACGCCGGTAGACGGGGAGTCGCGACACGGTGGCATCTGGTATTTCGCGTGCCTCGGCCATACCCCCACAGTACCGCTTGTGAACGGGGGCACAAGAAAAAGCTCTGCACGCAGGTCGAATCGGCATCACCACGTAGTGAGGACGGCCCATTTTCGCCGTTTCAGCTCAAGATCTGAGTGGTCGTCCGCCGAAACCCTAAATGTGATCACCGGAGATTCCCCCACCCATGAGCGGGCCACCCTCGCAGCCGAAGGATTGTTGGCCAAGTTCTTGGGCATTCTCGCGCTGATCATGCTCATTGGAGCGGTCCTCGTGCCGGCACCAGCGTCTGCCCAAAATGCATCGGACGAAGCACGGTTCATCACCTTGGTTAACGAGGTACGTGCGGACAACGGCCTGCCACCGCTGGTGCAAAACAACGAACTTACGCAGCTGTCACGCGGTTGGGCCGTTGCTCAACGCGATGGTGTTTGCGGAGAAGGCAACTTCATTTGCCATGCGAATCCAATCAGTGAAGGTGTCACCCAGGATTGGCGCAAGCTTGGCGAGAACGTCGGCACCGGCCCATCTCTGGATCCGGTAATGGATGCGTTCATTGCGTCGCCGAGCCACTTTCGCAACATCGTCGACCCAGACTTCACCCACATTGGCGTCGGTGTGGTGTGGGACGGTGGACGCTTGTACACCACGCACCGTTTCATGACGCTCAGCGCACCAGCTCCGGCACCAACACCGACAGCCGCACCAACGACCACCGCAGCACCAGCAACGACTAGGGCTCCGGCTCCGACCGTTGCACCAACGACCACCGCAGCACCGGCAACGACTACTGCTCCGGCTCCGGCTCCGGCTCCGACCGTTGCACCAACGACCACCACAGCACCCGTCGCTGCTCCGACGACACCGGTAGCACAGGCTCCAACGGCAACACCCTCGCTCGCTACGCCGGATTCAACTCCAGCGGAATCAGCAACCCTTCCGAACCAACCAGCACCCGAGCAAGCAGAAGCAACAGAACCTGCAGCTGATCAGGACGAGATTCCTGCAGCCCTCCCCTTCACCTTCACCGCGGATGACCTTTCCGATAGCGCCGAGGACAGCACGAACCAGCCAGTGAGTGCTGCTGACACGTCCGATCAGATGGGCGACCGAGTTATCTTTCTGCTGAACACGTTGAATGCTCTGGAGAGCGCTCGCTAATAGGCTTCGCCCGCCCGATTATCAGCGAGGATCTCGAGAAAGTGTTACCGGCGTCGACGTTCCTTCTGGGCCGTCGATCTTGTCGATCCGAAGCTCGTCACTTGCTTTGAGCCCAAGATGCTCGGCCGCAGATGATCCATTGAGCGCCAGTGATACGAGCCCTGACGAGTCGATAATGGCTCCGACTTCGCCGGTCGCAAGCGTTCGGTACGCAGGACGCATGGCGATGGTTTCGGTCCGCCCGTGGACGGTGATGGAGACGGGATCGCCCCACGGAGCCAAATCTTCGGGGCCAACATTGAGTTGAACATTGCCATACCGGTCAATCCAGAGCACCTCGACGACCAGACCACCATCTTCGGTGTCGATAATCGGCAATAGTCCGGGGGTGAGCGCACTCGGATCGAGAGTGGGACCGAGTTCGGTGAGGTCGACGCCCATGGCGAGATGCGCCGCTACTGGAGCGAAGACGTCTCTGCCATCGAAGGTGCTCCCAAGTTTCGGTAGCTGGTAGTCGGCATTTGTCAGCGACACCGCACGGCTTGCGCCACCGACCATCGCAACCGCAGATGCCAGCAGACCGTTGTCGGGCCCGACCAACACCGATGCGCCGTCACCAACCTCGACGGCGACCGCCTTGCGCTCGGTACCGACTCCCGGGTCGATGACCGCGAGCACTACCCCCGGACAGACATATTGTGCTGATCGAGCAAGAGCGAGGGCACCAGCGCGCACATCGTGGGGCGCGATCCCGTGGGTCAAGTCGACGATGCCAACTTCGGGGGCGATCGATTTGATGACCGAATGGACAACGCCAACGAATTCGTCCTGATGGCCGAAGTCGGAGAGGAAAGAAATCGTCGAGTAACGCACAGTTGTAAAACTAACTGAGGCCGGGCCGAAGCCCGACCTCAGAAAATACAAGCTGACAAGCACATCGCCGGAATGACGTTTGCACCTGCCGTTAAGCCGTTGGCACTCAAAAAAAGCTAAGCACCGGCGCCAGATGGCGTGTACGTGAGGGCCCTAACCGGCCTCGGTGTACCGATCTCCGAGATAGAGATCGACATCATCGGGGCGCAGTCGGTAAGACCGCCCAACACGGATGGCTGGAAGCTCACCCGCTTTGATGAGTCGGTAGACCGTCATCGTAGAAACCCGCATTAGTTGTGCAACTTCTGCGACCGTCATGAAATGACGCCGTCCATCGAGTTCACTCACGTGTTGACTCCTTCTCCGCCTGCAAGGTTCCTGAACCTAGGTGACTTCTCGCAGAACGAAAAGCCGGGGTTTCAAAAACCCTGAGATCCTGCACAGAGCGTTAAAACTCGCGCGGATCGCGAGCAAATTCCGCAAATGGTGACTACGGACTAACTCCGAGTTCGATTGAACGTTCGGTCGCTGCACGGACGACGTCTTCCACCAGGCCGACGAGATCAGCCTCAGCAAAAACTGCCAGACCAGCAGCTGTCGTTCCCCCAGGCGATGTCACATTCTGACGAAGTACCGCCGGGTCTTCTCCGGAGGTGCTGAGCAGTGTGGCGGCCCCGAGTAACGTCTGGCGGGTCAATGCGTCTGCGACCTCGGGTGAAAGACCTTGGGCGATTCCAGCGGCCACGAGACCTTCGGCGAGATGAAAGACGTACGCAGGGCCGGACCCGCTCAGACCGGTTACGGCATCGAGTTCGGTTTCGTCAACCCGCACGACGAGGCCTACCGATCCAAGTATCGACTCGGCCCAATCGAGATCTTCAGCGGTTGCGAGAGCCCCGCCAGCGATCGCCGAGGCACCCTCGCCAACGAGCGCGGGTGTGTTTGGCATTGCCCGGATGATGTGCGCCTCCCTCGCAGCTAATTCCATCTCCGACACTCGTACCCCAGCGGCGACAGAGAGCACACGAACGCCGGGTTTGGTCAGCGCACCCACGACCTCGACCACGTGCTGAGGCTTGACTGCGACGAGCGAGTCGATTGTGGGGTCGATGGTGTCAGCGGTTGCAATACCTGGGTGAGAGGACTCGAGTTCGGCCCGACGCCCGCCATCGAGTTCGACGACCACGACCTCGGCTGGGCTAGCCCAGCGATTGGCGAGCACTCCTCCAAGGAGCGCTTCGCCCATCTTTCCACCACCGACGATCTGAAGTTGCATGGCGCAGAGGTTAGCCAACCGACGGGTTCAGCATTCCCATTGCATTTGCAGCGACGTTATCGCCGAATTGCATTTCAATATATTTCGTGTACTTTCTAGCAATACGGATCTGTCAGGGGCGGCCTTCGGGGAAGTAGGTGGGCTCCTGGCAGATCCGCAACCTTCGTCAACGCCTGGGCCGTGGTGGTCAATCCTCGAAGCGAGAGGCAAAGCCAACACGAAGGGCAGCGTGAAAGCTCTGCTCGACAGCCGCATGGATCGTGCCGAGTACGCGGTCGAGTGCCTCGCTGGTGATGTGGGCCAGGTCCATGCGACCCTTCAGGAAGATCGCCTGCTCGGCGCCGATCGTGAATGCAATATCTCGGAAGCGATCGTTACGGATGAGCAACTGCTCATAGAACGCCGCGAAGTTCTCCTCTGGGGCAGGCATGACGTAGCTCTCGTAGGCGAGCGTCCGTTGGTCGAGTTCGAACCACACCGAATAGACGTCCTTAGCTTCCCCATGAACACGTACGAACCACCGGTCGACATCGGTCTCTTCGTCGGCGACCACCGCGGCGATCATGCCTGACATCTCTGGGTCGACCTCAAGGTTGGCGAGCCACCCGGTCAGCGTGTCGAGAGCATCTGAGCGAACTTGCGCAGTCGGCGGGGCGAATTCATCCATATCGAGAGCGTAGGCAACTTTTTGCCCCGACGGCTGCCCATCCCCGGAGTCCGAATCGCCTCAGTTGCAGTCGACCAAGGCCTTTTGTTCAATGCTCTCGACGTAGATCCGCTGAAGCCGTGTAGCAAGACCAGACCACGGATATCGACTCGCCGTCACCGCCGCGGCCGCAGACAAAGATGCGGCATGGGAAACATCGCCCAGAATGCGATTGACCGCAGCAGCGTAATCAGCGGGATTGCGATCCTCGATGAGATACCCGGTAATCCCGTCTTGAACAAGCGTCCGAAGGCCACCGACCGACGCCGCCACGACGGGCACACCACACGCGGCTGCCTCCAACGCAACGAGTCCGAAGGACTCCGAGCGGCTCGGCATGACAACCACGTCGGCTGCTCGGTAGAAGGTCGAGAGTGCGTAGTGCGGTTGCGGATCGACGAACTGTACGCGGTCGACGAGCCCCAACTCATCGATGATGTCTCGGAGTCGTTGCACTTCGGCTTGTCCCTCTCGACCGCTCGCGCCACCAACGATCATCAGTTGTGCTGACGTGTCATCGAGTTCGGCCATCATCTCGACAGCGATATCGACACCTTTGAGCGGCTGAATGCGCCCAACGAAGAGGACCAGTGGGCCACCCTCGTAGTCGATAGCTGCGCGTGCGCCGCTCGCCGCCCCCGGTGAGAAGAACGCTCGATCAACACCCGGAGCCACGATCTCCACCCGTTCAGGGACTGCTCCGTACAACTCGATGAGCTGGCGACGTTCCTCCTCGGCGTTGGCGATAAGGACATCGGAACAGGCAACGACTCGGGCCTCAGCATCGATCCGCTCCTGCGGCTCGTGATCACCCATCTCGGCCTTGACCCGAGCGAGGGTGTGAAAGGTCGTGACGAGTGGAAGGTCGAGCATGTGCTTCAACTCGTGCCCGACCACGCCACTCAACCAGTAGTTCGCATGGAGGATGTCGACGGGATTGTCCGCAAGCCATTCGCGCATCCACTCGGTGAACTCCGGAACGATCGACGACAGATCTTCCTTCGCCATCTTCATCGGGCCGGCGGGAACGTGAACGACACGAAAGCCCGGTTCGACCTCGACGATGGCATCGAGTTCGCTACTCCATCGACGAACGAATACATCGCACGCCACGCCAGCTTGGGTCAACGACGACACGAATTCTCGGATGTACACGTTCATGCCGCCGCTGTCACCCGATCCGGGTTGAGCTAGGGGTGACGTGTGGAGCGAAATGATGCCTGCGCGAATCATGGCTTCTCCCCGCTGAGACGACGCCTCGCCACGTCGAACATGGCCACTGTCGCCGCCGCCGACACATTGAGCGATGCGACTGAGCCTTGCATCGGAATCGACACGAGTTGGTCACAGCGCTCACGGGTAAGCCGCGATAGACCGGGCCCTTCGGCCCCGAGCACGAGGCACAGGGGCTGGTCGGCGATGTCGAACTCAAAGATTGACCGATCGGCGGCCTCGTCGAGCCCGATCACCCAGACATGATGTTTCTGAAGTGTCTGGATGGCCGCTGGTACGCCAGCGACGTTCGCTACTGGAACATGTTCAATCGCGCCGGCTGCGGTCTTCGAAACGGTTGGGCTAATGCGGGCCGAACGATGCTTTGGCAGGACGATGCCAGTGGCTCCCGAAGCATCAGCCGATCGAAAAATCGCACCGAGGTTATGGGGGTCGGTGACGCCGTCGACCATCACCAAGAACGGGTTCGGCTCTTCGATCAGGTCTTCGAGGTCAACGGTGGGAAGCGCTTCGGCTTCGGCGAGTACGCCCTGGGCGCTCTCGGTTTGTGACAACGCATCGAAGGCCCCTCGGCCCACTTCTCGAATAGTTACCCGACGATCTGCCGCCAACATCTCAATATCCTCGAGGATGGCTGCGGTATCGAGGCCGGACTGCATGACGATCTCGCGGACCTTGCGAGTATCGGCGAGCAGCAGTTCACGCACGGCTTGTCGCCCTTCGACCCGATCTCCTCCGGGTCCGGAATTTCGCCGCCCCTCACCAGTAGAGCCGGGCGAGCCTCCCTGTTGGCGTTCCGCCCGCTGGTCCCGGCTCCCGCGTTGATTGCCACGCTGATTGCCACTTCGTTGGCCCGCTCCGCGTTGGGGTGGGCCGTTTCGCTGGGAGCCACGGGTGGGCTTCCGATTCTTTCCTTTAGCCATCGACGCCTGCCTTCGTTGACACCACGATCGCCGTTGCCCAGCAGGCGATTCCTTCGTTCCGGCCGAGAGCGCCGATTCCTTCCGGTCGCTTGCCCTTCACGGTGACCGGTGCTCCGAGCGCATTGCTGAGACGTTCTTGCATTTCCTCGCGGCGCGGCGCCAATTTGGGGGCGTCGAGCACCACTGAACAGTCAGCGTTCTGCGGGGTCCAGCCCGCTGCGCGGACACTCGCTGCTGCCGACCGGAGTAACTCGATGCTGTCGGCTCCCGCCAGCGCTGGGTCGGTATCGGGAAAGTGAGAGCCAATGTCGCCGAGGCCCGCCGCGCCGAGAATGGCGTCGGTTACCGCATGGGCAATGACATCGGCATCGCTATGTCCGGCCAAACCTGGGGATGCCTCATCGAAGGTCACCCCACCGAGGACCATCTTGCGGTCCGGGTCGGTGGAGAACGGGTGGATATCGAATCCTTGGCCGACGCGAATCGACGGGACTGCAGGACCGCTTTCGTTAGGGTTCGTCACTAGTTCTTTCCGGCAAGACTCTCGATGATGCTCTCCGCCGCGAGCAGATCGGTTGGTTCTGTCAACTTGTTGTTGACGGCCTCACCTTCGACGATAACGACCTCGTGACCCAACGCTTCTACAAGTGTTGCATCGTCGGTTGCGTCGTCATTGCTGGCGTGTGCCATGCGAAGGGTAGCGACGTCGAAGCCCTGTGGCGTCTGCACGGCCAACAAGTCGGCCCGATCGATCACGCCCCCGTCGCGATGTCGAATCGTGTCGGCAACAGCAACCGCTGGGACGACAGCGTGTGCGCCACCCGTTACAGCCTCGATGACACGACCAAAGAGTGCTGGCGAAGCCAATGGACGTGCCGCATCGTGCACAAGGACCACCGTGGCGTCATCGGGGATCACGGACAGACCAGCACGGACCGATTCCGCTCGACTGGCGCCGCCCTCGACCACATGGAGTTCAGCGCTCCCCGCGTCGATAACCGTGGTCTTCACGGCATCGGTCGGCACGACAACAACAACGCCAGCAGATTGGCCAATGGCCGCATCGACCGAGCGTTGTACGACGGTTCTCCCGGCAATTTCGAGGAACTGTTTACGTGCTCCGAAACGGATGCCTGAACCCCCAGCAACCACGATCGTCCAAACTTTTCCCTGAACATCATCAAGAGATTGGGCAGTCCAGTGGCTCATGTCACTAGTATCGCCTCTATATGGTAGAAACCTCGCTCCTGAGCTCCGTCGACCTCTTCCGTGATGTCGACGAAACCGTCCTCTCTAATCTCGCAAAACAAGCAGTTGAACGGTCGCTGTGGCGCGGCGACGTCTTGTTTTCCGAATCCCAAGAACCTGACGCGCTCTACATCGTGATCAGCGGGCGCATCGCGATCGCCAACAAGTCCGTCGATGGACGTGAATCGGTCGTCGCCTTGATGGAAGACGGCGATCTCTTCGGCGAGATGGGTTTGTTCGACGGTCTGGGTCGCTCGGCTGAAGCCCGAGCCCTCGAGCCCTCGAAGGTGGCAGAGATTCCTTACGGCCCTGTCCGCGCGGTCTACGAAGAGCACCCAGACCTGCTGTGGCGCGTCGTCGACATGCTCGCCCGCCGACTGCGTTCCATGGATGAAGCGCTGGCCGACTCGGTCTTCCTCGACGTCACTGGCCGCACAGCGAAGCGCCTCCTCGAACTCGCCGGCGACAACGACGAATTCACCCTCCCGATCACCCAAGAAGAACTCTCAGGAATGGTCGGCGCCTCACGCGAGCGCGTGAACAAAGCAATCTCGGCCTTCATCCGTCTGGGCTGGCTAAGCCAAACCGACCGCCGCTACACCATCACCAACCGTAAGCAATTGGAGATACGTTCTCGATAAGCGGCTCCGCCGTCCATTTTCGGCGACTTTTGGCTACAGCCCCTTCTCGTAGTAGGCGACTTCTTGGTCGTCGCCGTAGGGCTTTGCTCTTCCGCTTTCCTCGAAACCGAACTTTTGGTGGAAGTGGTGTGAGTGCGGGTTGTCGGGGATTGTGTTTACCTCGGCGAGGAGCCAGCCTTTGCCAAAACCAATGGACCACGCTTCGAAGGCTCGGTACATCGCTGGCCCAAGGCCTTTGCTCTGTGCAGCGGCAGTGATAGCCACTCGGTCGATGTAGCCAAAGGATGGAAAGCGCTCTTTGAACCAGGCGTAGTTCGGACTTCCATATCCAGCGGTGTCGTCTGCGAGGCCAATGAGAAAACCGAGGACCGTAGGGTCGGGGTCAAGAATGGCCGCCTCACCGCCTTCGGGCGGCTCAGCAACTTGTCCAGAGCCAGCAAAATCTCGGGCTTCAGCTACGACGAAGAACGGAGCATTTTTGGCGAAGTAGTCCAGCTTCTCTTGATCGAGTGGACCTACCGCAGGCTCGTTCTCGGCATTGATTGCGAGGATTACTTCAGCATCAGACGGTTCGTACGCGCGCATGGGTAGATCCTACGCACCGTCAGGGCACAACGGCCGCTATTCGGGTTGATCTGGCCAGAGTGGCCGGACGACGCCCCAGTCGATGTCTGTTTCGGTACCCGCA
This sequence comes from uncultured Acidimicrobiales bacterium, assembly GCA_964494395.1. GTDB lineage: Bacteria > Actinomycetota > Acidimicrobiia > Acidimicrobiales > SHLQ01 > SHLQ01. The sequence continues at coordinate 15,678 of CAZBTI010000052.1, forward strand.
GCTTGAGAAGGCCGACGAGGTCCTTGGCGATCGCCTCGACGACCTCGCTCGGCTCCGGATCGTGCGGGCGGGCGGGAGAAGCCGTGGTCTTGGCCGCCGATCATCCCAGTGAGATGCAGCGCCTCGGTGAGCGTTTCGGCTCGAAGGCCGATGATCCCGTCGGGGGTAGGAGGAGCACCCGCAGGTATGACTGCTCGGGTGAATCCGACGCGTGCGGCTTCGATGAGTCGGCGTTCGGTGTGGGCGGATTGGCGGAGCTCCCCAGCGAGGCCGATCTCTCCACATGCGACCAGGTTGGAGTCGAGTGGGTTGCCCGTGACCGACGACGCCAGGGCCAACGCAATACCGAGGTCGGCGGCTGGTTCGGCGACCTTGACGCCTCCAATGGCCGAGGTGAACACGTCGGTCTTGGCAAAGCCAATGTTTGAGCGTCGTTCGAGTACGGCGATGATGAGCGAGAGTCTGCCAGTGTCGACGCCTTGCGCCGAGCGGCGAGGGGATGCGAGGGGCGAGGGTGCTACGAGTGACTGCACTTCGACGAGGAGCGGACGGTGGCCGTCGAGAACGGGCACCACAACCGACCCGGCGACACCCTTAGCCCGGTCGGCGAGGAACAGGCGGCTGGGGTCGCTGACGGACTCCAAGCCCGTGCTCATCATCTCGAACACCCCGAGTTCGTCGGTCGCTCCGAACCGGTGCTTGATGGCACGCAGTAGGCGAAGTGCGTGATGACGGTCCCCTTCGAACCCAAGGACCGTATCGACGACGTGCTCAAGCGCACGTGGGCCGGCGAGGCCACCTTCCTTGGTGACGTGTCCGACGAGCACGGTGCTCATGCGACGACGCTTGGCTTCGGTGACCATGATGTGGGCGCAGTGGCGGACCTGCCCGACAGAACCAGGGGCGGAGGTGAGGTCGGGGTCGTGAACGGTTTGGATTGAGTCGACGACGACGAAGTCAGGCGACAGGCTGTCGCAGTGTTGCAGAACGGCTGGTAGCGATGTTTCGGAAACGAGCCACAGGTTGTCGACGACGGCATCGAGGCGTTCGGCCCGAAGTCGCACCTGTTCGCTCGACTCTTCGGCGGACACATACAGGCAGCTTTTGCCCTGCTTCGCGAGCGCTGCTGCGGCCTGAAGGAGCAACGTTGACTTACCAATGCCAGGTTCGCCACCGACGAGGGTCACCGAGCCGGTGACGATGCCGCCACCTAACACTCGGTCGAGTTCGGGGAGGCCGGTGGCCGTCGGTTGAAAATCGACCGAGGTGATCTCTGTAATGGGCCGCGGCGCTTCGCCGATCATGGCCGGTGCTGCCGCTACCCGATTGGCGAGCTCCTCATCGTGAGAGTTCCACTCGTTGCAGTCAGGGCACTGCCCAATCCACTTGTGGGCTTTGTGACCGCAGGAGCGGCAAAGGAATACAGTCTTTGTCTTAGCCATGGGCAGAGACTACGAAGCGAGTCTGACAGTGTCGGCGCTGACGAAGGAGAGCTGGATTGGTTCGACCGCTGTGCCCTCTTCGGTGGTTTGGGCGGTTGGCGTTTCGACACCGGCGAGGAAGAGCTTCCGGTAGCGGGCTGCGACCGCGGCGCGTTGCTGGGGGGTTTCAGCCGAGCGAAGCGCTCGGTGGTACACCGACAGGTGTCGACGGCGACGGTGAGCTGCGGTCGTTGGGGCAAGGCGATCGTTGGTCTGCATTTCGGAAACCTCTTCAAGGGTGGTCTGCAACGGGTCTCCGCCCGGGACGAGATACTCTAACGAACAACTGTTCGTCAAACAACCGTTCGACACGTTTCTTCAAGATTTGTACAGGCTGACAGACCGTCACGGTCAGTGAGCCTGTACAAATCTGTGCGCTCTACAACTCCCGCAGCGAGAAACCGGCTTAGGAGACGTAGCGGAGCGAAGGAGCATGTAGGTTTCCGCGGATGTCGGGCGGAAGTCCCGACGTATGGAAGGCTCGCCGTATGTACGACCCAGTCAAAGACGGCGTCGAGAAGTCCGTTCTTGACGTGACCTACACCGAGGTGACCCCTGCTGACGAGCAAGCGGAACTCGTGCATTGTTTCTGGCAGTTGCGAACCGAAGCCGACCTGACCGAAGATTTCACTCTGCACGCAATGCCCGATGCGTGTGTGAACCTGTTGTTCGATCAGCAGGACACCGCAATCGCTGGGGTGACCGCGCTTCAAACCACCCACACGGCCCTCAACCTCGGCCGCAGCTTTCACTACGTGGGCGTGCAGTTCTTTCCTGGGGTGTGGAGGGGTAATCCCGAGGGGACCGTCGATCACTACGTCGGCGAGCCATACGTTGGCGAGCTCCCGCTCGTCACGACAAACCAGACCATGTCTGGAAGCTCTTTCACTGAACAGATATCGACGCTTAGCGAACTCGTCGATGATTTGGTCAGCGATGGTCTCGTAGCGCAGAACGTCGCTACCGCCGCCATCCTCGCAAATATCGATGACATCAAGAGCGTCAACGACATGGCCGCAGTTGCTGGCCTCTCGACGAGGCAACTTCAGCGAACCCTGAAGGCAACCACCAGGTTCACGCCCCACGACTTGCTCAAGGTTCTACGGATTCAACAATCGTTCCGCCGGGACTACCTACTCTCGTTCGCTGACCAGTCGCACTTCACCCATTCGTTCAAGTTCGTCACGGGCTACACACCGCGTGAGTTCAAAAAGACCTTCGATGTCTGATATCTACAATCCTTCCCGCAGCAATCTTGCTTTGGTGTTGATGGAGGCATCGAGCCTCTTGCTGTTCATCCCAACAGCCCCGTTGAAAGGACAACACCATGAGGAAAGTTGGATGGTTCGATATCTACGTAGACGACATGGAACGCGCACAAGCGTTCTATGAGACCGTGCTCGGTACGTCGCTCACGACAATGGACGACCCCAATGATCCAACGGCACAGATGCGTGCGTTCGAGGATGACTATGCGTCACACGGGGCCGGCGGGGCGCTTGTAAAGCTGGAGTACGCCTCGCCCGGACCAGGCGGCGCAATGGTGTACTTCACCTGCGAGGACTGTTCGGTTGAAGAGAGCCGTGTCGAGGCCGCGGGCGGTCAGGTCGTCCGCTCGAAGTTCCGAATTGGTGAACACGGCTTCGTCTCGCTGTTCACCGACACCGAGGGCAACACGGTCGGCCTCCACTCAAGCCGCTAGCCCAAGGTTCAAACCCACAAGATTTGTACAGGCTGACAGACCGTGACGGTCTGTCAGCCTGTACAAATCTTTTTCGCTAGAAGTCGAAACTGGCGGGGTCGGGGCCGATTCGGCCTTGGCCTTCGATGTTGTCGATCCGTTCCATTACGTTGCTTGAGAGTTCGAAGTCGAAGAGTTGCGCGTTGCTCTCGATGCGTGACGGCGTCACACTCTTCGGGATCACAACCACGTCCTTCTGGAGCATCCAGCGGAGTGCGACCTGTGCTTCGGTCCGGCCGAGCTCTGCTGCGATATCGACCAACACCGGCTCTTCGACGAGTCGGCCGCGCATCAGCGGCGACCATGCCTCGACGGCGATGCCATGTTTCGCACTCGAGGTGATGATGTCGTGCGGCTCGTGCCATGGGTGATACTCGACCTGGTTGATCACCGGCTTGACGTCCGACGATGCAACGAGTTCGTCGAGGTGCTCGGGGATGAAGTTCGAGACGCCGATACTCTTCACCCGTCCATCCTTTCGAGCCGCGACGAGTTCTTGCCATGCCTGCACCCGACCGTCGACGGGCCAATGCAGCAACATGAGGTCGACCGAGTCGACGCCGAGCTTCTCGAGCGACTCATCGATCGAGGCGGAGGTCTCACCGTTGCGGATGCGTTCGTTCCAGACCTTGGTCGTGATGAAAATCTCCTCGCGAGGCACACCGCTGTCGGCGATCGCCTGGCCGACGCCTTTTTCATTGCCATACATCGCTGCGGTATCGATGTGGCGGTAGCCGGATTTCAGCGCGTGGCTAACCGCAGTGATCTCGTCTCCATCGGTCGCTTGAAAGACCCCGAGGCCCAAGCGCGGTATCGAATTTCCGTCGTGAAGCGTGAGCTTTTCGTCCATGGGCAGAAGATAGCCGCGACGTCCATGTCGTGTCTGCCCCTTGTGGCATGAAAGGAAGGAGTCGACAGCCCCTCGTCGCATATTGTTAAGGATTTTGGCGTGCCCACCGATGGGAATTGATGAATGGGCGTGCACTCTGTCTCTTGGCAGTAGTCATCGGGGCGATCCTGACGTCCGGATCTGCCCTGCGGGCAGCGGGCTCTGCGGGGCCGATCATTTGGAGTGACGACGTCACCGGCACGACCAACACCACCGGTTTCGTGTTCGACTCGAACTGTACGTCTGCCCGCACCCCAGACCTCACCGAAGAGGCCTCCACCCTCGCCCTCGTTGACGGCTGGGCAAGCGCTGCGGTCCTCGACGGCTTCACCTACCTCACTCCGGGGGTTACCCCAGCCGATGATTCCAGCGGCGATAACGCGTTGATCACCTTCCCAGGCGCAACGGGGTTGTCCGCAACCGTGAGCCGTCGCCAAGTTCCGCCGGCCGACGCAGTCGACCCGACGAACGGATCAACCGGCGCTCTCTCGAACAACGCCGTGTTCTCCGACAGCGTACGTATGCAGGATTGTGCACCTCGCCCCGGCGATCTCACGACTGCACCAACCTCGATGACGCTCGCCAACGCAGCGCAGTACTCGGGAACATCGGCGGCGCGACAGACGTTCTGGAACGCCACGGCGTTCCCGTCGGGCAATCAACTCGACGCGGCGCTTCTCGAGTTCTCCGAACCAATCGGCGCCTTTGGCTTGTGGGTTGGCGATCTCGAAACCCGACTCCCCAGTAGTGCTGGAGACGATGGCGTGCTGGCCATCGTCAAGCTCTTCGACGAAACCGGCGCAGTGATCGCCTCAACGCCGATTACCCCCGATGAAGCCATTCCAGATGACTCACTGTGCGGCGGTTCTACGGCGAGGAGCGACAGCACGGGTTGTGGCAACCAATCGACCCGCTTTATTGGCTTCAGCGAACCAGCGCAGAACGTCGCATCGATGCTGATCGTCGTTGGCGATGACGATTCGTGCAACCAGACCAGATCGTGCAACGGCATCACCGAGTTCCTCTCGTGGATTGGCCCAATGGTCGCGCTGCCACAACCAGATTTAGCAATCACCAAGACGCTCGAAACCCAACCCGTGAACCCTGGAGACCCCGTGGCGTGGACCATCACGGTCGAGAACCTCGGGCCCGGACCTGCCGCTCCGGGTTGGGTGGTTACCGACATGGCGGGCCCTGGCATCAGCAACACCGTGCTCTCAGCCGATCCAGCCCAAGCAGACTGCGCGGCGGTGACGAGCTGTACAGGCCTTGTGGGTCTCGCCGCTGGCGAACAGGTGCTCATCACCGTCGACGCAACACACGACGCCGCGGCCGAAGTCGACGTCGACAACGTGGCCTCGGTCCTCCTTGCCAACGGCGACATCCCAGAGCTCGTTCCGGCAGGTGAGTTAGCCCCGATGCCAGGAGACGATACCGACGCAACTCCAACCAACAACGATGCCTCGACAACACACTTCGTCCCCACCACGACGACCACAACCACGACAAC
>CAZBTI010000053.1:0-8232 GCA_964494395.1 uncultured Acidimicrobiales bacterium
TTTGGGCCCATGACCCTCAGAACGGTGAAGCGGGCGCCCGTGCGGTAACCGCAATTTGGCCACACGAAGACACGCTCGTCGAGTTCGAAGTCGGCAACGCCACAGTCACCACCACCGAGGATCATGAGTTCTGGAACGTCACCGACCAAGCGTGGCAAGAAACCCAACACATCGACCCAGGCGACAACCTCCTCACCGCAGACGGCCAAGAAGTCGAAGCAGGAAACCTCCTCTGGGACACCGCCCACCACGCACCCGCATTCGACCTCACCGTCGACGGCATCCACACCTACCACGTCACCGCCGGCGCCGAAGCGGTGCTGGTTCATAACAATGACTGTCAGGAGCTCTTTGACGAACTTGAAGAGAACGGAATCGCGCACACGCCGGAAAACGTGCTTCGAATCGGTCGCGACGCTGATGGGCAGGTCGTGTTCCTCGAGGAAGGAACTGCGGCAGGCCCCAGGCCAGCGGGTTTGGCACACATTCTTGCGGAACATGAGCTTGATTTTGCCAACTGAGGGATAGCCGCAGATGAGATTCCCGATCTAGTCATCGATGCAGTCACGCGAGGGGATCTTGTTGAGATCACCCCCAACGGTGCAAGGGTGTTGGATGTGGAGTTCAATGGTGTTGTGCAGCGACTGCAGGTCACCGTGAGTCTCAACGGTTTCATCGTTCAGGCGAACCCAAGATCAAGATGATTGGCGACGATTGCACGGTTAGGTTTATGGCTGATTGGGGGAGCGGCCCGATTTGGGTCAGCTGCCCCGACGGCACCCTAGAGACTCCAGATCCGGGGGACCTTGGTCTGGTTGGCGATCTTGCTGTGTCGATATCGCAATGGTTGGAGGCGAACACGAAGATGCTGAATTGGGACGATCCGATGGGCGAACCCCGTGCAAGTGATCTGGAGTTTCATTTTCACGATCATTGGGGTCAGTCGCTTGCGCAACGACTTGCGAATTTCCTTGGCCGTCAGGTCGAGTACCGAGGTCCGACGCGAATCGTGATGAAGCCGGGAAACCCTTAGGAACGTTGGACTGATCGCTTCAAGCTAAAGGCCTATGTGATTACGAAACCGATTTTCCAGTTCCGCTAGCAGTTAGCTTCCATTGGGCCTGTCCCGGTTGGGTCGTTCGAACGCAGGCCCAAAGACCATCAGTCGACCTGGACCTTCAGGACGTCGGGCTCAGCAGGGCCCGAAACAATTGCTGCACAGGTCTTTGAATTGTTCGACGAGTTGGGCATTGAACAGGAGTACTGGATGTCCGGTAGGCGCCGGCTTCGGGGCGCTGATAGTGACTCTTTTTCGGGTGGCTTTCTCGCCCCCGTGGAGTCACTAGGTCTTGGGGTCAAACCCCATCCACTATCCAGAGCCACCAGCTAGTCCTCAACGTCAAGCGGCATTCGTGGTGTAGCTGAACCGACCTCGCCCTGTTTGAATGCTGTACGAGTCACGATCGAAATCGCCGTTGGCGACATAGCGTTAGCCCACGACGAACGTCACCGCCTGGGACCCGGACGTGCTCGTCGCTATCAAGGCGGCGGCCGAAAGCAGCTAACGACGGTCGCGAGCAGAGAGGTTGGGCCGATCACCTCACGACCGTCGACCTAGGTCCTCCGGCTTTAACTGTCGAGTGTCGAGCGCCACGAATCACATAGGCAGTACCATCATCGAAGAATGACTGAACAACAGGCCCAGCTTCGGCTGCTGGCAAGCTACGACTATTCGCCATTTTGGGTGAACAACGGCGCCGGATGGGTGCGCTACGCGCCCGGCCAACTCGGGTTACCCGAAGAGATTGTTGAGCAGCTCAAAGGATGGAACGAGATCTACTACGACATGCGTGACTGGAAAGATCCCGCCACGCCCGTAAGTTCCGAACTCGAGCGGAAACTGCACTTCCTGTGTGGGATGTCTCTTGCACAGAGAATCGCGAACTTTCTGGGTCGCGACATTTACTTCTTCGACCCACATTTCATGCAAGAAGACCAAAGGTTCTCTCCAGGTAACCCCTGAACGAGGCGCTGGTAATGGCAGTAGCCTGACCCGGTGGCTGCAACTTCACAAAGCACCGGGTTTTCCGCTTCGAACGACGATGGCGAACGCCTTCCTATCAAGATGCTCAACGACCGAATTCTGGTCGGTATGGGTGAGGACGAAGGCGAGCGGCGCTCGACCGGCGGCATTTTGATTCCCGCCACGGCACAGGTCGGTAAACGGCTTGCGTGGGCCAAGGTCGTGGCCGCTGGTCCAAACGTTCGCAATATGGAAATTGGCGACCGTGTGCTGTTCAACCCTGAAGACCGCTACGAGGTCGAGGTCGGGGGCACCGACTACATCATCCTTCGTGAACGCGACGTTCATGCTGTCGCAGCCGAACGCCTCGAAGAAGGCTCGACCGGGCTATACCTCTAAGGCTCTTGAACCTTCCGCCATGACAACACCTTCAGCACCTCCGATCGAACCGAGCTTCGAAGACTTCTGCTCGTATGCCAAGACCAACCGGGTCGTCCCGGTATGGCGATCTCTCCTCGCCGATCAAGTCACCCCTGTGGCGATCTTTTCCCGCTGCGTCGGCGATCAAGACGGGTTCCTGCTCGAATCGGTCGAGAACGGCGAGCGGTGGAGTCGCTGGTCATTCCTCGGCCGGAACCCATTGGCCACGATCGTGTCGACCGGTGGCGTGGTCACCGTCGTTGGCCCAGCTGCCGAAGACGTGCCCAGCGGTGACGGCATGCTCAACACACTCGAAGCGGTCCTGGCCGATTTTTCCTCACCCGATATCGACGGCCTTCCGCCATTGCACTCCGGGCTTATGGGCTACATCGGCTACGACGTGGTGCGCGAGGTCGAACGACTTCCCAACGTACCCACCGACGACACTGGCCACGCCGACGGCGTGATGGCTCTGATCGGTGAGATCGCAGCATTCGACCACTGGAAACAGCAAGTCACGCTCATCGCCAACGCATTGGTACCGGCGAATGCGGGCGAAGATCAACTCCGCTCGATCTACGACGATGCGGTTCGCCGCCTCGAATCGCTCCAGGCCGATGGCGCCAAACCACTCGACGAACCTCTTGTCTCGCCGCCGCCGCTCGGAGCGCCCTTGCCCGAGGTCACCTCCACGATGGGCGAGGAGATGTACTGCAATGCGGTCGAGGTCGCAAAGGAACACATCCTCGCCGGCGACATCTTTCAAGTTGTGCTCTCGCAGCGGTTCGACTTCGAACTCGATGCTGAGCCGTTCGATGTGTATCGAGTGCTGCGACAGGTCAACCCCAGCCCCTACATGTACTTCCTGCGCATCGGCGATCTTCAAATCGTCGGAGCATCCCCCGAACCATTGGTGCAACTGCGCAATGGAACAGTCACCTCCCGCCCAATCGCCGGGACTCGTCCTCGTGGAGCCACCGAAGAAGAAGACCGTCGCCTCGGAGCCGAACTCGCCGAGCACCCAAAAGAAGTTGCCGAGCACGTGATGCTCGTCGACCTGGCCCGCAACGACATCGGTCGCGTCATCGAGTTTGGTTCCGAATCGCGCGACCAGATCATGGCACTCGAGCGCTACAGCCACGTCATGCACCTCACCTCCCAAGTGAGCGGAAGGCTGGCCGAGGGCCGGACGGCTATCGATGTGCTGCGAGCAACCCTGCCCGCAGGCACCCTGTCGGGTGCTCCCAAGGTGCGCGCAATGGAGATCATCGATGATCTCGAACCCGTCAAACGTGGCCCCTACGGCGGCGTTGTTGGCTACCTCGACTTCTCCGGCAACATCGACACCGCTATTGCGATTCGAACCATGTTCATCAAGGGCAACGAGGCATCGGTGCAAGCCGGGGCAGGAATTGTCGCCGACAGCGTCCCGATCGACGAGCACAACGAGTGCATCAACAAGTCGAAGGCGTTGCTCGCAGCCGTGCCTGGCGCTCGAATCATGACCCAGCAACGAAAGGCCAAATCGTGACCACTGAAGCACGTGTTTTTGTCGGCGACCGCGACGTCGTCTCGGTAACGGGCGAAGAAGCCGCCACCTACCTACAGGGTCAGCTCAGCCAAGATGTCGTCGGCCTCCCCGTCGGCGGATCGGCGTGGAGCTTCATCCTGCAACCGCAGGGCAAGGTCGATGCCTGGTTCCGCGTGACGCGCACCGCCGATGACGGCTACCTGCTCGATGTCGACACAGGCTTTGGCGAAGTCCTACTCGCGAGGCTCAAGCGCTTCAAACTCCGCACGAAAGCCGATCTCAGCCTCGAGACATGGACGCTGCACGCATACGCCGATGCAGCTCCAGAGGGTCGATCTGCGCCCATCGTGGCTCCCTCCGCCGACGGGTTTGGTATCGATGTGATCGGCCCCGACCTCAGCGAACCCGTTGGCATCGTCATCGACGCTAACGAGCACGACGTGCGCCGCATCCGCGCCGCCATTCCTCAAATGGGTCACGAACTGGATGAGTCGACGATCCCCGCCGAGTCGGGCATGGTCGATCTATCAGCCTCGTTCACGAAGGGTTGCTACACCGGCCAAGAACTGGTGGCCCGAGTCGACTCTCGCGGCAACAACACCCCACGCCGACTCCGCATCGTTTCTGGTTCGGGCTCGGTGCCCGACATGACCGAGTTGCACTCCGGAGATGCGGTCGTTGGAACCGTAACCTCCGCTGCCTCCGATGGAGATGGCTGGGTCGGCCTTGCCTACGTGAAGCGTTCAGCCCTCGAGGAAACCACCCTGAAGCTTGGCGACAGCGTTGTCGAGGTTTCGTCGGCGCCTACCTACGAGGCAGGCCACTCGTCATGACCACCTACCTCGACGGCATCCTCGACAGCCATCGGGAGGCAGCTCGCAACGACACTCGCTCGCTCGACCAACTGATCGACCAGGCAAAGCAGATGTCCCCAGCTAGAGGATTCGGCGCTGCCCTTCGTGCAGCGAACCCGCTCGGGGTGATCGCCGAGGTGAAGCGTCGTTCTCCTTCCAAGGGCGACCTCTTTCCCAACCTCGACCCGGCCGTCGTGTCGACCGCATATCAAAGCGGGGGCGCCGCGTGCTGTTCGGTACTGACCGACGAAGACTATTTCGGCGGTTCTGTCGCTGACCTGCAGGCGGTGCGAGCAGCGGTCGACATCCCGGTGCTACGCAAAGACTTCACCGTCTCTGCCCACGATGTGGTCGACGCGAGGTTGATGGGTGCCGATTGCGTACTCCTCATCGTTGCCGCCCTCGATGATGGCGAACTGGCCGACTTTCATGCCCTCGCCACCGAGATAGGTCTCGACGCCCTCATCGAGGTGCACGACGAGGCCGAGGCCGAGCGCGCGGTGCGGGTTGGAGGATCACTTCTCGGCGTCAACCAGCGAGACCTCATGACGTTCGAAGTCGATACCGAACGCGCAAAGCGAGTTGCCGGGTCCCTTCCAAGCAACGTGGTGCGAGTTGCCGAATCTGGCATTCGAGGACCAGACGACATCCCAGAACTGGTCGATGCCGGGTTTGACGCAATCCTGGTCGGCGAATCGCTGGTGACCCATAGCGGCCCCGCCGATGGCGTTCGCAGTCTCATCGAAGCCGCGCGAAGCTAACTGCGATGGAGTTTGGCGCGAGGATAGCTACATGACTTGGGTGAAGATCTGCGGCCTGACCACGGTCGACGACGCGCTGCTCGCCGTCGCCCTCGGCGCCGACGCCCTCGGCTTCAACTTCGTGCCCGGTTCGGTTCGTCAGATCGCTCCTGGCCGGGCGCGCGACATGGCAGCGCGCATTCCTGCCGAAGTGCTCAACGTGGGCATCTTTCGTAACGAGGCCAAAGAACGGGTCGTCGACATCACCCATTCGTCAGGCCTTGGGGCGGCACAACTGCACGGGCACGAAACACCCGAGGAAGTCGAGTGGGTCGCCGCTCGCGTTCCGACGGTGATCAAGGCTGTCGCGGCCGGTTCCGAACAGGCTCGTCGAGCCGACGAATTTCCTGTTCCAATCATCTTGATGGACGGTCAGCAGCCGGGAAGCGGCGAGGTGTTCGATTGGTCGCTCGCCGAAGAGGCACCACCGGGCAAGCGGCTTCTCCTCGCCGGAGGTCTCAATCCCGACAATGTCGCAACAGCGATCGAGGCTTTGAAGCCTTGGGGGGTCGATGTGGCATCGGGCGTCGAGCGAGAACCCGGCCGGAAGGATCCGTCAGCTCTGCGGCGTTTCATCCAAAATGCTAAAGCGATACCCGAAGCCGAAGTACCCAACCCTCAACCGGAAGATGAGTAACCAATGGCAATTATGGGAGATCCCGACGAGCACGGCCGCTTCGGCCAGTTCGGTGGACAGTTCGTCCCCGAGACCCTCGTTCCAGCCTGCCAGGAACTAGAAAAGGCATTCCGCTCGGCTTGGGGAGATCCCGAATTTCGGCGGGAGCTTTCAGGGTTGCTCGCCGACTACGCCGGCCGTCCTTCGCCAATTACCGAGTGTCACCGACTAGGCGAGGAACTTGGATACCGCGTCATCTTGAAGCGCGAGGACCTCAACCACACCGGTTCTCACAAGATCAACAACGTCCTGGGACAGGCACTGCTGGCAAAGCGCATGGGTAAAACCCGTCTGATCGCCGAAACCGGCGCTGGTCAACACGGTGTTGCCACGGCAACCGCAGCGGCATTGTTCGGCATGGAATGCCGGGTCTATATGGGTGAGGTCGATATCAAGCGCCAGGAACTCAACGTGTTTCGAATGAATCTGCTCGGCGCCGAGGTCGTGCCAGCCCTGAGCGGCTCGCGGACGTTGAAGGATGCCGTGAACGAGGCCATGCGCGATTGGGTCGCCAAGGTCGACGACAGCTACTACTTGCTCGGTTCGGCAATGGGGCCACACCCGTATCCGTGGATGGTGCGAACCTTTCACGAAGTCATTGGCATCGAAGCTCGCGAACAGACCGAACGGTTGCTCGATGGGGGAGTCCCCGACGTCGTCACCGCTTGCGTTGGCGGCGGTTCGAACGCCATCGGCATCTTCTCGGGATTTGCCGATACCGACGCCGAACTCGTGGGCGTTGAGCCCGCCGGTGGCGCGGCGGTTGGTCGAAAGGTCCCCGGTGTCGTCCACGGCTCGAAGTCGTATCTCATGCAAGATGAGGTGGGACAGGTGCTGGAAGCCGAGTCCATCTCGGCCGGTCTCGACTATCCAGGCGTCGGTCCAGAGCACGCGCATCTCGCCGACATTGGGCGAGCCCGCTACGAGGCGGTCACCGATGCCGAAGTCGTCGAGGGCTTTCAGCTCTTGTCACGTACCGAGGGGATCATCCCCGCTCTAGAGTGTGCGCACGCTTTGGCCTGGATGAGTCGGGCACGTGAAGAACTCGCTGGCAAGACGGTGCTCATGAACTTGAGCGGACGTGGCGACAAGGACGTGGCGCAGATGATGGACGTATTGGGCAAGTGAGTAACGAAACACCAATTGGAGCATTCGAAGCAGCGCTGCGAAAGCGTCGTGACGATGGCGGCAAGATTCTCGTTCCGTACATCACCGGTGGTCTTGGGGACGACTGGATCGAAACGCTCCACGCCGTCGCCGAAGCTGGTGCTGATGGCATAGAGATCGGTATCCCATTCTCTGATCCGGTCATGGATGGCCCCGTTATCCAAGAAGCCAATGACCGTGCGCTGACCGCTGGCTGCACACCACATTCGATTTTGACCGCTGTGCGCAGCGCCGATCTCGAGGTTCCTCTGGCAGTGATGACCTACTACAACATTGCGTTCCGGGCTGGTGATGTTCGCTTTGCCCAAGATCTTAAAGAGGCTGGCGTGTCCGCAGCCATCCTCCCGGACCTGCCGCTCGAAGAGACTGGCTCTTGGGCCAGCGCTGCCGATGATGCTGGCATCGAAACCGTGTTGCTGGCTGCTCCTACAGCGCCCGACGAGCGTTTGCCACGAATCGTTGAACGTTCTCGGGGGTTCGTTTACGGTGTGGGTCTGTTGGGAGTCACCGGTGTCCGGGACGAATTGGCGGCGTCGGCCATGGATATTGCCCGACGGCTCAAGGCAGTCACGGACAAGCCCGTACTCGTCGGAGTCGGTGTAGGCACCCCAGAGCAAGCTGTCGAAGTGTCTACGGTTTCTGACGGTGTCGTAGTGGGCTCCGCGATCGTTCGCAAGATGCTCGACGGATCAGGCCCTGATGGCGTGGGAGCACGCGTCAAAGAGTTCCGGGATGCACTAGACAGCGTCTAGCGAGATACT
>CAZBTI010000053.1:8332-21204 GCA_964494395.1 uncultured Acidimicrobiales bacterium
GTCTAGTGGACAGTGCGGAAGGCGAACCACGCAAGGTTCAGCATCGCAACGCCATAGACGAAGGTTCGTGCGTCCTTTGATGCCTTGCGGGTTGCGACAAACATCCCAAGCCAGAACGGCACCATGACAGCCCACTGGACGAAGACCGCTGAGTCGGTCTTCGGTAGGGCCAGGTCGATCAGGAACTGGGGCATAGACCTGTTAGGAGGTGCCTGCCTCTTCGGCGATGCGGGCGCTGAAGTCTCGGAGCCGTGCGAGAGCGTCGCTCTCGGCGGGCGCTGCCATCATGTGCAGATCAGTTTTGATTGCGGTGAACACTTCTTCTTCTAGGCCACATTCGACGCACTCGGCGAGATGAGCCTTGATCTGGTCCATGCGGTCGTTATTGAGTTCTCCGTCCAAGTAGGACTGGAGTCGCAATCCGACTTCGCGGCAGTTTGTTTTTTTGGGGGCCATAATTATTCCTCGATAAGGGAAGTCTCAAGGTGCTGTCGAATATTCCGTCGAGCCCGATGTAATCGCGACATAACGGTTCCGACCGGGATTCCGAGTGCATCGGCGGCCTCTTTATACGACAATTCATTAATGTCGACGAGTTCGACCACCGACTTGAATTTTTCTGGCAGAGAATTCAACGCTGTTTCGATTGGCGCTGAGAGGGTCTGGTCCATGAGTTGAGTCTCTGCATCGGCGGCGTCAGCAGACTCATCGGCCATGCGAGACATGGTCTCGTCAGGGTCGTGCATCAGTTCGGGGCGCTTGCGACGCACTCGGTTTATCTGTGCATTGCGCATGATGGTGAGGAGCCACGCGCGCGGATACCTTCCATCGAATCGCTCGATTGCTCGGTAGGCACGAAGCATCGTGTCCTGCACGAGGTCTTCAGCATCAGTTTTGTTCCGGGTTATGGAGTAGGCGACTCGATAGAGGACATCAAGTTCTGGCACGACGTACTCGTTGAAACGAGCGTCTTGACCCACCGGTCCGGAAATTTCGTCTGACACGTCGCCAAGACTAGCGACTCAGACGGAGTTGGTCCCATTCTGAAGTTCGCCATCTCGGTTCGATGACGGTTTCGTGACGCAATGTAATTCGAGTTTCGATTCCTCCTGCGAAGTTGGAAACGAGAACCGTTGACTTTCCAACGAATTTTCTCGGGATATCCCCCAGTTGTTGTGAATGGGTCGGGTAGGGTTCACCTACTTGTAATTCTCACAAGGACCGCCAGGTAGGTGGCTCAGGAGGTATCCAGAAAATGAACAAGAGTGAATTGGTCGCAGAGATCGCTTCGAAGGCAGGAGTGACACAGGCGGATGCGGGCGCTGTCGTCGATGCGATGATGGACACGATCATCAAGCAGGTGAAAAAAGGCGACGAGGTAAACATCACGGGTTACGTGAAGTTCAGCCGCAAGGACACCAAGGAGCGCATGGGTCGGAACCCTCGCACTGGTGAGTCCCGCCTCATCCCAGCCGGTACCGCCGTGAAGATTCAGGCGCTCTCGAAGCTTAAGGCTGCAGGCAAGGGCAAGTAACACCCCAGATCTCAACAATCTGTAAGGAGCGGCGCCTTCGGGCGCCGCTCCTTTGTTTTTGGTCGAGACTTGCTCACCTGCCTGTATTTCCCTCCCGGCCAAGAACCTGCGAGGCTTCGCTTATGAGCTTTCCCGCCCCAGCCGATGTGCTGCCGCACCGCCCGCCATTCCTCTTTCTCGACGAAGTGCTCGAACTTCGACCGTGTGAATATGCCAAGGCCACGTGGACGCTGAGCGGTGACGAGTTTTGGTTCCCCGGTCACTTTCCGGGCCGACCGACTCTTCCTGGTGTGCTGATGTGTGAAGCAATCGCGCAGATGGGCGCCTACACCGTGCTTACCGACCCGGAACGTTATGTTGGCAAACTCCCGTTATTCGGAGGCCTGAACAAGGCCAAGTTCCGCCGTCAGGTCGGTCCTGGCGACACCGTCGAGGTCGAGGCGGAGATTCACCAGCTTTCGGCTCGGGCGGGCAAGGGCAAGGGAGCAGTGCTGCTCGACGGTGAAGTTGCCTGTTCTGCCGAGATCATGTTCGTCGTCGTGGACGCATAAGCCAAAAGGTTGATGTCGCACTTAAGGTGCGGTCTTAACGAACCGAAGCTAGTTGGAACAACTCGGCATGGCGAGAGCTGAATTCCAGCGAAAGCCGCGGATCAAGGACAGGAAATGGCAGAACGAGATTACGAGGCGGCGTATCTGGCGACGATCAAGAATCCTCTCGTGTACCAGGACGATCTTGAGGCGAGCGCACGAATAATCCTTCGTGACTGTGTCACTGGACTTGCGGCGAGCCGTGCGAGCCTCTGGTTGCTCTCCGAGGGAGAGCGAAACCTCAAGTGTCTCGCGTTGTATGACCAGGCCACCGGAGAGTATGAATCTGGCAGCGTTCTCAGCGAAGCCGCGTTCCCGAAATACTTCGAAGCGCTCTACAGCGGTCGCATCATCGATGCGGTCGACGCGTCCACCGACCCCCGCACGAGTGAGCTACGAGAGAGCTACCTCGAGGTTCTCGACGTGCAGTCGCTATGCGATGCGACTATCCGAAACGTCAAGAGTGGCGACCTACACGGAGTCTTGTGCGTGGAAATCGTCGGCGAACAGCGCAACTGGAGCGCGGAAGAAAAAATGTTCGTTACGTCGATGTCGGACCTTCTTTCTCAGCGACTCATCACCAGCGAGTGGGCGGAGAGCGAGAAACGCTACGAAGCGCTCTACGAGAGCACGACGCAGGCAGTCATGGTGTTCGGTGATCAGTACTTTGCTGATGTGAATCCCGCGGCCTGTGACATGTTCGGAGCCGAGGCCGCCGAGCTCATCGGCCTTACACCCGCGGACTTGTCGCCGGAGTTCCAGCCCGATGGATCTCGATCCTCAGACAAATCAATGGGTTATGTCGCGGAGTGTCTCAACGGTGGTTCGCCAACATTCGACTGGGTACATAGGCGGGTAGATGGCACCGAGTTCGACGCCGAACTCACCCTAAACTCTGTGCGCCTGTCTGGCGCTGACACCCTCTTTGCGCACATTCGAGATGTCACTGCTAAGAAAGCGGCTGAACGGGCTGCGCTAGTGGCCCAAGAAGAGGTCGAGTATCGAGCAGCGCACGACTCGCTGACCGGACTTTTAAACCGAGAGCAATTGTTTGTTTGCGTGGACGAACTCATTGAGGCCTCTGAAGGCTCGGATCATGAGATTGCGTTGTTGCTCCTCGACCTCAATCGATTCAAGGAGATCAACGATACGTTGGGCCATTCGACCGGGGACAGAGTGTTGGTCAAGGTTGCGGACGTCCTCAAGTATCGGGTATACGAACTCGGCGGGTTGGTGTTTCGGCTGGGCGGCGATGAATTCGTTGCAGTCTTTGATTCGAACGCGACGACGGTTGAATTCGATGGTCTCTTCGGTGAGATCCGGGAGTGCCTCGCATCGTCGATCGACGTCGGTGGTGTGTCTGTTGAGCTTGGGGCGAGCATTGGTGCCTCTGTGTTCCCACATGACGGGGACAACGGACTCGAGCTTCTGCGCTGTGCCGACGTCGCGATGTATCACGGGAAGAACAATCATGGCTCGTCTCCTTGGTACTCCCGAGACAATGATCTCAACGACAAGAGTCGGCTGTCGCTCATCGCAGAGTTACGCCAGGCGATTCGTAACGACGAACTTGTGTTGCACTACCAGCCTCGAATCAGCCTCAAGACGGGAGAGCTCACGGGTTGCGAAGCGCTCGTGCGTTGGGAGCACCCTGAGCGAGGGTTGCTACCGCCGGGCGAGTTTCTCGCTCTTGCCGAGATGACCGAGCTCATTCATCCGCTGACCGAATGGGTGGTGAACAGTGCACTGGACCAGCTCAACAGGTTCGCGTCCAACGGGTACCGCGTTCCGGTGGCGATCAACCTTTCGGCGCGGAACCTTGCCGACACCCACTTGTTCGATGTCATTGAAGATCGAGTCAACGAAGAGGAAATCTGTCCGAAGTGCCTTGAAGTCGAAATCACCGAAAGCGCACTCATCAACAATCCACAGCGAGCAATAGACAACTTGAACCGGCTTGAGAAGCTCGGCGTCTCGATAGCAATCGATGACTTTGGTACGGGCTATTCATCGCTGAGCCTGCTCAAGGAACTCCCTCTCGACACGTTGAAGATCGACCGAAGCTTTGTGAACGACATGCTTAGTAGCCCCATGGATCACGCCATTGTGAGTTCGACACTGAGCCTGGCGCATAACTTCTCTGCAACGGTGATCGCCGAAGGTGTCGAGGATCAAGCGACGCTCGATGCTCTTCGAGATCTCAACTGTGATGAGGCCCAGGGGTACTTCATTGCCCGACCGATGCCGATCGCAGCGTTTGAGCAATGGGTTGCAGAACGAGTACCAGCGCAGAGGGTGGCGCAGTTCTGCTAGCTACGCGACGATGTTCACGAGCTTGCCGGGGATCACAATGACCTTCCGGATGTCGGCGTCTCCAATGAGTTCTTGAATCTTCGGGTCTGCGAGTGCAGCCGCTTCCATTGCAGCCTCGTCGGAATCGGCGGCGATCGTGATGCGGCTCTTGACCTTGCCCTTGATCTGAATCGGAATCTCGATCTCATCGTCGACGAGTAGCGCTGGATCGGCGACCGGGAAGTCGGCGTAGATCACCGAACCGTCGTTGCCCATGCGACTCCACAGCTCTTCGGCGAAGTGCGGTACGAGCGGTGCGATCATGCGGACGAGAGCATCGGCCAACGCCATCGGGGTCGGGCCGTCGAGCTTGGTCAGTTCGTTATTGAGCTCCGTGATGCGTGCGATCGAGGTGTTGAAGCTGAGCGCGTCCATATCGTTGCGCACGGCGTCGATGGTGCGATGGAGTGCTTTGTTGAGGTCATCGGGGATTGGAATGTCGGTGACGGTGAGTTCGCCGGATGCTTCGTCGACGAGGTTGCGCCAGATGCGTTGCAGTAGGCGCAGTGATCCAATGACGGACTTGGTTTCCCATGGCCGGTCTTGATCGATGGGGCCCATGAACATCTCGTAGAGACGCAGGGTGTCGGCTCCGTAGTCGCGGTACATGTCGTCGGGGGTGACCGCGTTCTTCAGGCTCTTGCCCATCTTTCCGTATTCGCGGGTGACAGCCTCGCCGTTGTGGGTGTACCCGTCACCAGACTCGTCGACTTCAGAAGCCTCGACGTATATGCCGCGGGCGTCCTTGAACGCGTAGGCCTGAATGTAGCCCTGGTTTATTAGGCGCTTAAAGGGTTCGACGGTGCTGACATGGCCGAGGTCGTAGAGGACCTTGTGCCAGAAGCGCGAGTAGAGCAGGTGGAGTACGGCGTGTTCGACGCCCCCCACGTAGAGGTCGACGCCGCCTTCGGTCGGGCTTTCGCCGCCCATCCAGTATTTCTCCGACACCGGGTCGGCCATCATGTCGCTACTGACCGGGTCGATGTAACGCATGTAGTACCAGCAGGAGCCAGCCCATTGCGGCATCGTGTTGAGGTCGCGTTTGAAGGTCGCCATGCCGTCGCCGAGGTCGATCTCGACGGTGGTCCAGCCGTCGGCACGGCCGAGCGGTGGCTCGGGTTCGGAGTCTTCCTCGAGTTCTCGGGGTGCCCAGTCGATGAGTTCGGGCAGGTTGACGGGCAGTTCGGAGTCGGGCAGCGAGCGGGCATTTCCGTCGTCGTCAAAGACGATCGGAATCGGCTCTCCCCAGTAGCGCTGGCGCGCGAACAACCAATCGCGCAGCTTCGTGGTGATCGTGCCTTCGCCCGCACCGACCTCGACCAAGTGATCGATCATTGCGCTCTTGGCTTCATCGACCTCCATGCCGTCGAGGAAGCCGCTGTTGATCGCAGGGCCTGCGCCGACGTAGGCGTCGCCGTCGAAATCAGCGGGCGGTTGCACGGTACGGATGATGTCGAGGTCGAACGCTTCGGCGAATTCCCAATCTCGTTCGTCTTGGCCGGGGACCGCCATGATGGCGCCGGTGCCGTATCCCATAAGGACGTAGTCGGCGACGAACACCGGGATCGACTGATCGTTGACCGGGTTTACTGCGTAGCTGCCGGTGAAGACGCCGGTCTTCTCCTTGGTTTCTTGTCGATCGAGGTCGCTCATCTGCGAGGTTCGATGCTGATACGCCGAGACGGCCTCGGCGGGCGTTGCTGCGCCGCCGGTCCATGCATTCTTGGTGCCCTCAGGCCACTCGGTGGCCGTGAGCGAATCGACCAACGGATGCTCAGGGGCGACGACCATATAGGTGGCGCCGAAGAGCGTGTCGGGACGGGTGGTGAACACCTGAATCGTCGCAACCTCACCGTCGCTGTCGACTGCGGTGGGGCAGCGGAAGTCGACATGGGCGCCTTCGGAGCGTCCGATCCAGTTGCGCTGCATCGTCTTGATGCTGTCGGTCCAATCGAGCAGGTCGAGATCTTCGAGCAGGCGATCGGAGTAGGCGGTGATGCGCATCATCCACTGCTTGAGCGGGCGGCGGAACACGGGGAAGTTGCCACGGTCGCTGCGACCGTCGGCGGTGACCTCTTCGTTCGCCAGTACGGTGCCCAAGCCGGGGCACCAGTTGACCGGTGCCTCGCTCACGTACGCGAGGCGGTACTCGTTGATGAGCGCTCGCTGGTCGCCAGCGTTCATATCGGCCCACGTCCGGCCTTCGTCGGGAGTTCGGGCACCGCTCTCGAACTCGGCTTCGAGTTCGGCGATCGGGCGCGCCTTCTGTGTGTCGGCGTCGAACCATGCGTTGAAGATCTGATTGAAGATCCACTGGGTCCACTTGTAGAACGACTCGTCGGTCGTGGCGACCGAACGGCGATCGTCGTGGCCCAAGCCGAGGCGAGCCAACTGGCGGCTCATGTTCGAGATATTCGCCTCGGTGTTGACCCGTGGGTGCTCACCGGTGGCACGAGCATGTTCTTCAGCGGGGAGGCCGAAGGCGTCGTAGCCCATCGTGTGCAGAACGTTGAAGCCGGTCATGCGCTTGAACCGGGCATAGACGTCGGTGCTGATGTAGCCGAGTGGATGGCCAACGTGGAGCCCCGTGCCGGAGGGGTAGGGGAACATGTCCATGATGAACAGCTTTGGCCGGTCGGCCAGATCGGCCGGCCCATCGACCGGACCCTCGGTCAGCGATCCTGCCGGGTTGGGCGTGTGGTACGTGCCCTGTTCTTTCCACGTCTCTTGCCAACGGGTTTCGATCGAATCGGCCAGCAATGCGTCGTAGCGGTGTTGCGGCATCTCTGTCTGCTCAGTCACCATCACATCCTAGGGTTTGGACGAGGCACCTAGGGCCTACAGCTGCACGGGTTGGGGAGAGCGGCCCATTGGGAACAGTCGGCTGTTGTTGGATACTAGAAACATGAGTCAGACGCCGCCCCGGAGTATCAGAAGTGGCGTTGCGGCGCGCCGGCTGAACGCAGCAAGAAATGGGCTCTACTACCTCTCGATCATCGGCATGGTGGTCTGTGCGGTTCTGAGCGCGCTCACCTTTGTCGAGGTCGACAACGCGCTTTTGCTGGGGGCTATCCCGCTCGCCCCATGGCTCTTTCTCGCATCAGCGGTCGTATTCGCAGGCCTCCAAAACAAGGTGCTGCTCGTTGCGATCACCATCGCAGCGGTTGGCGTCGTCACCGTGGCTTCGCCCGGCTCGGCCTCGCCAAGCGCCGAGTGCAGCGTTGCTCGCAACAACTCTGGCGGCACCGTCCTCTACTCGCACAACGTTCTCTTCGGCACCGCCGACCCTGAGCTTGTTGTTGCCCAGGCGGCCGACGCCGGTGCTGACATCATCCTCTTTCAGGAAGCGACCGCCGACTTCATCGAGCGTGTGAGTCCACTGCTCGATCGCCACCCTCACGTGGTGATCGACGGTTACCAAGCCGTGTTTAGCCGGCACGAAGTCAGCTCGAACGGACGGTCGTTCGGCAGCACAGACGTTTTGGGTCTTCTCGATACGACCATCGAGGCCCCCGAGGGCGAACTGCGGTTGATCAACGTGCACGCAACACCACCGCACATCCCCGACGGACGAGATACCCAGATCGAACAATTCGCGTTCCTCGCCGATGCGCTCGATGTCGACAATTCCTCGATACCGACGATCGCAATGGGCGATTTCAACGCCACACCGTTCGACACCCGCTACCGGTCACTCGTCGATGACGACGTCACCGACGCCCACGATGCTGTGGGGTGCGGTTTGGGAGTCACATGGTCTCCAACAGCTGGGCTCGGCCCCGCACTACTCGGACTCGACCACGCCCTCACCACCGGCGTAGAGGTCGAGGCATTTGAGATCGAAGACTACGCAAAAAGTGACCACAAGGGCATTGCTGTATTGGTTCAGCCCTAGCGGGCTTCACCAACACCGCCTCGGGCGCACCGCCTCCGTGGCCCTGGAACGGCCCCCGGAGGGGAGTGATCGCGGATCAGAGCTCGAAGACGACCTTGATCGCGCCACGCTGGCCAGCGTTGGCGGCGTGGCTGATGGCGTCTTTGTAACGGTCGAGTGGGTATTTGGCCGAGACGAGGCGCCCGAGCTTCTGCTTTTTGACGAGTTCTTTTGCTCGCTTGAAGCTGGAGATCTCGGTGCCGTCGGGCCATGTATCGGTGCCGTAGGTGTAGGCGCCGACCATCTCGGTTTCGCGGTGCCAGAGCGAGGTGAGGTCGACGTTGACTTTGCCGGGCATGCCGACCATCACGAGCCGTCCCCGTGGGCGGGTAATGCCGATCGAGCTTTCGATTGAACCGGCGTTGCCGATTGCGTCGATGGTGACGTCGGCGCCGCCCGAGAGGTTCTCGCCAAGCATGCGACTGCCCGTTACTCTACGTACCGCACGAGTGAGTTCGCTTGGAGAAACGACGATGTCGGCACCCAGCTGGGCGGCGAACTTTTTCTGGATTGGGTACTTGGCCGACGCAATGATCGTTTCGGCGTTCGTGTACTGGCGCAGGGCCGCGATCGTGGTCAGGCCCATCGTCCCGGCACCTTGCACGACGACGACGCCTCCGTCGACGTTGCCTCCGGCGGCGGCCTTGGCTGCGGCGTGCACACCGCCTGCAGCGGGCTCGATCATGACAGCATCTTCGTCGGTGAGGGTCTTGGGGACGGTGTGAAGCTGGCTCTTGTGAGCAACCAGATGCTGGCCCCAACCGCCACCGGTGCTGCTGCAGAAACCGGTTTGGATACCACTGTCGATATCACCTGCGAGGAGGTAGCCGTAGTCGATGCCATCTCCGGGTGCCGCGCCCTTGAACGCCGGCTCTTCGTTCCGTGCCTCAGGTCCGAGGACCGGTTCGAGCACGACGCGCTTGCCATCTTCGGTCGTGCCGACAACCTCGTGCCCGGGAACAAACGGGAAGCTCACGAGGTCGTCGAAATAGCCTGACGAGTGGCCGTCGATAGTCGAGAGGTCAGATCCGCAGATGCCGGTAAGGACAGGGGAGACCCGCACCCACTTGCCTTCTGGTAGCTCGGGCGCGTCGATGTCGGATAGACGCAGCGGGCCTACACCTGCTCCGGCGCCCGGCCTCACGCGAGATGCGACCGACGCTGCGGCATAGCGGGCTTCTTGTCGTTCGAACACGAGTGCTTTCACCCGGCCATTCTGCCCGCTTATCGACAACTCAGCGAGCTAGGCGACGTGGTTGAAGGAAAGTAGGTCCGCATTTCGACTTTTTTGCTTAACAAAATGTTCAATAGCGTAGACTCGGCGCATGAGAATTCTTTGCGCCGACGCGCTGGTCGAACACCTTCTTGAGCCGCTACGGAGCGCTGGTCACGAAGTTGTCGTCGACGCTGATCTGACCGGTGAAACGATTCCCGCTGCGCTCTTAGAGAACCCGGCTGACGTCGTTGTCGTGCGGTCAACGAAGGTCACCAAAGAGGCGATCGCTGCTTCGAGCCGTCTCGGTCTCATCGTTCGGGCGGGCGCCGGTACCGACAACATCGACAAGATCGCAGCGTCGGAGAACGGCATCTACGTATCGAACGTCCCAGGGCAGAACGCGATCGCTGTCGCGGAACTGGCGATGGGCCTGCTGCTTTCCATCGATCGCCACATCCCTGCTGGCATGGCCGAGTTTGCGAACGGCAAGTGGGACAAAGCCCGTTTTAGCAAGGCCGATGGCATTCAAGGCAAGACGCTGGCCATCATCGGTCTCGGTGATATCGGTTTTGCGCTCGCCCAACGGGCCAAGGCGTTCGGAATGACGGTCACCGCCATGGCGAAGCCAGGTCGTTCTGAGCGCTCACTTGAGCGCATTGCCGCTGGCGGTATCGACCTCGTCGATTCTCTCGACACCCTCCTCGGTGAAGCCGACATTGTTTCGCTGCACGTCCCGAAGTCTCCCGAGACAACGGGCATGGTCAACGCAGAGTTCCTCGCCAAGATGGCGCCCGGCTCGATCTTGCTCAACACGGCACGAGGTGACGTTGTCGATAGCGAGGCGCTCATTTCTGCGATGGATGAACGGGGCATCCGTGCAGGAATCGACGTATGGCCCGGGGAGCCGGGCTCTTCGACCGCCGACTGGGAGAGTGCGTTGTCATTGCACCCCAACGTCGTGGGTACGCACCACGTCGGAGCGTCGACCGCTCAGGCTCAAGCCGCTGTTGCGGCAGGCACCGTCGAGGTGATCGAGCAGTACATCGCTGGCAACGTCCTTAACTGTGTGAACCTTGTCGACGAAACGGAGGGCGGTGTTGTTCTGACCGTTCGCCACCTCGACAAGGTCGGCGTCCTCGCCAAGGTATTCGAGTCACTTCGAGCTTCAGGGCTCAACGTGCAGCAGATGGAGAACAACCTCTTCTCGGGGGAAGTCGCCGCTGTTGCCTCGATCAACCTCGAGTCCGAACCACCCCCTGAATTGCTCGATCAGTTGGAGACCGATGCCGATATTCTGGCCGTATCTGTGTCCGAGAAGCCGACAGCGGGGAACCGTTAGTGGTCACATTCAGTCCGTTTGCGGGTTCGGTCATCCGTAGCGAGTTCACCCGGCGAGTGCCAGCGCCAGCGTTTGATTCGATGTCGCGCTCGGAGCGAGCGGAGTATCTCGCTACTCACCCCGAGAGCTACACCCTTGTCACGCGGTCGCCGCACGATGGCGGGATCGAGGATGACGCACCGCTCGACCGTTTGATTGAGCTCGGCGGCGAGGCGCTGGAGCGAATCCTCAAAGCCGATGCCTTCCAGACCCCCGACTCTCCAGCGTTCTTTCTCTATCAGCTCAAGCGCGACGATCTTGTCCAGATCGGCATCGTAGGACTCGTCGATACCGCCGATTACGCGAACGGCCGGGTGAAACGGCACGAGAAGGTCAGCCACACCCGTGCAGCGCATCTCTCCAATCACTTCGAACGACTCGGGGTGCAATCTTCTCCGATCGCGGTGAGCTATCGCACCAACCCAGACATTCGCTTCCGCCTTGATCACATCCTCGCCACCTCGGCACCCGTGGTGTCGTTCGTATCCGGAGACGGTCTCGATCAAGCGGTGTGGGTCATAGACGACGAAGACGACACGGAGTTCTTTACCCACGCGTTCGGTCCGCTCGACCTCTACATCATGGACGGGCACCATCGCGCTGCCGCAGCCGGCCAACTTTTCGAACGTGTTGGCGAGGAACGTGGCGGAAAGATGCTGTGCGTTTTGTTCGCTGACGACCGCGTTAACATCGAGCCGTTCCACCGACGTGTGCTCATCAACCCCGAACTCGATGTCGAACCGGTGGCCGCTGACCTCATCGAAGTACTCGGCCTTACCCCCGACCCGAGCATGGAGTTCGAGCTTCCGGGCCCGGACCAAATCGGCGTGCACCTCGATGGGGTCTGGTACCGCGGCACGATGCCCGAACCACTCAGTGATTCGCCGATCGATGCCCTCGGCCCGGTCCGGCTGCAGAACCAGGTGATCGGCCCGGTGTTCAATATCGACCCAGAGCGGGGCGCAGGCCAGATTCGCTACTTTCTCGAAGACGCCGATAGAGGAGCGTTGGCACAGCGGATCGACCGCCGCAACGTGCTCTTCGTCTTGCGGCCGCTCACCGCTGATGAGGTCTTTGCGGTGGCTGACGCCGGTCTCGATATACCCCCGAAGAGCACGTATGTCACGCCGAAGCCTCGGTCAGGCGTGTTCCTCCGCCGCTTCTAGGCCGACGAGATCCCAGCCGCGGACCGAGTTGATCGTCCAGACGCGGCTCGCTCGGTGGAGGTCGTCGATCGTCAGCACTCGCTCGGTCAGTTGGCCGCGCTCGAGAAGCTCTTCTCGCAGCGTGCCTGGCAGCAGCCCGCTCTGATGATGGGGTGTGACCAGTTCGCCGTCGAGTTCGAGCACGAGGTTGGCAATGCAGGTTTCGGTCAACTCGCCCCGCCGGTTCCACAAGATCACATCGGGGGCATCGGGGAAACGTGCCATTGCGTCGTCGTAGCGATTCCGGATCGTTGTCTTGAAGACGAGAAACTCGTCGAAGGGGTCGGTCGGCTCGGTGTCGATTGGCAGTCGGCGAGTGTCACCGTCCTCAGCTGGCATTGGGCCGACCTGTAGTTCGGGGCCGCCCGCGGCGTCGATCAGTAGCCGCAGTTTGAGCGGCGTATCGGACCTCACGGTGTCGAGGAGATCCATCACCTCGTCCATGTCGACGTGGATGTCGAAATGGTCGCCTGCGGCGAGCAGGCGGTTGATGTGGCGCTGTCGCAGGGACACACCGCCCTCGGGTGTCCACGCCATGGTTTCGAGCAGCCGGAGCGGTTTCCCTGCGCGAGCCAGAACCCTCGACTTGTGGTTTGCCTCGTCCCACTCTTTGGCCGGATTTGAGTCCCACACGATGCCGCCGCCGACGCCGTAGGTGCCTCG
>CAZBTI010000054.1:0-10152 GCA_964494395.1 uncultured Acidimicrobiales bacterium
CGAGTGCGTTAAAGATCATCGTCTGAGGTTCCTAAAAAGGGGGAAGGTTCGTTGGGGCGAGATGACCACGAATGAAATTCGTGGTCATCTATGAGACGCGCCGCAGGCTTTATTGGTCACTAGGAAATCCTTCCTCGTGACGTACTAGTAGCTCCAGCGGCGGATCGAATCGTTCTTGGCGTCGATCAGCGTGCGATCGAGTGCCGAGTGGGCCGTTGGAGAGAAGCCACTGATACGTCCGGTTAGCGCGCCTTGGGAGATGCTCCAGATCGCAAGACCTTGCTCGTCAGACGAGAAGAGGTGATCGCCGTCGGCGAACAGTTGTCCCATCGGTCCGGCGAAGACAACAGCTTCACGGGCCAGCTTTTCTTCGTCACCGTTCGGGGTGATGTCGAAAATGCGAACGCCTGGGATCATCTCATCGTCAGGATGCCCAATGCCTTCGACTGCCACGTGGCGGTTGCCAATCCAGGAGAATCCTTGGTTCCAGTAGTGGTTCTGATGGGGCACGGTGAGCTTGGTGCGACCGACTTCAGATTCCCAAACGTTGTTGGTCAGCCATTCTTGAATGCTCCACACGACCGGGCGCCCAACGGGCTCCCAGTTCCATCCGTCATTCAGCAAGTTGTTTCCGTCGGGACTTACGAAGAGCGCTCCGTGGAAGTAGTCGAGCTTCTTGCCCTCGTCTTCGCCCTCGACGAATGGCGGCACCGTCCGCTCGGTCAGGAGCGTTCCGTCTGCAGGGTTCGAGACGTCGAGTCGGTTCCATGAGGTGCGGTGAACGAGGACGGTCTCGCCCCCGTATTCGGACCAAGCGAGGGAAAACGGTACCGAGTCGATGTGGTTCTGATCGCCGTCGAGGCGCATGGTGATCTGTCCAGTCGAGAGGTTCATCACCGAACCCGACTGCCCAAAGTCGGTCACGACAGCTGCGTACCGGCCATCGGAAGAGACGTGAAGACGAGGCCGACGAATTGGCTTCTTGCCTCCACCTGGAGTGGGCGCTGGTGCCATCGAGACGAAGCCGCACGAAATCGCGGAGTTGCTTTCATGGTTCAGGCGGATGATCTGCCCCTCGGGTGTGAGTACGAAGGTCGTCGCTGGCAGATCGCGGGCGATTGCAATATCGGAAACATCGGCAGCGAGTTCGGTTGCGACGAGACGGGCATCGACGGGCTGCGGTCGGTTGACGACCTCGGGGTCTCCAATGTGGCCACCCTCCTTGCCGAACTCGTCGATGATCTCTTTGAACTGCTCGTCGGAGAGCCGCTGGGTCAAAACTTGCTCTCCGTTGGCGCGCTTCTCGATGCAGATTGGACACAACAGCTCGTTGTCCATGCCGGTGCCGAGGTACCAGCGATGGAAGTGAAGCTCGGTCTCTTCTTCTTCAGGGGCAACCGTGAGGTGCTCGCAAACTGGGGGCTTGGTCGACGCGTTCTTCTGGGCGTTCGACTGGGTCTGCGGCGTTGCCGCTGGCGAGATTGCAGTCATAGATGTCTATTCGGCATCTGTGGTCGGCTCTGGAGAGGTTTCTCTCCGTCTGAGACTTCTGGGCAAGCAACGTGGGCCAAACGACCTAGGTTCTTACGAACTTGCGGCCACCTTGCGGCCACCTTGGGCAACCACCTTGGGCAATGGCCCGCTCCTCTACTAGAAACAACGAGGTGACGTCTACTGTTTTGTTTGCCCAAGGCGAGCTGGGGATTACTGATTTTCTGCCAGCGATCTTGGCTGGGCTCCTTA
Source organism: uncultured Acidimicrobiales bacterium (assembly GCA_964494395.1). Taxonomy (GTDB): domain Bacteria; phylum Actinomycetota; class Acidimicrobiia; order Acidimicrobiales; family SHLQ01; genus SHLQ01. Next base: position 1,744 of record CAZBTI010000054.1, read on the forward strand.
CCGTGCTCATCGTCATCGCCGTGCGATTTATCGTGCATCGGCGATCTGGCATCGGTGATGTTGAAGCTCGCTTCCGCTCGCAACTGGCATCGGTCGGCGTCGTCCTCGTTGGCCTGCTGGTAATCGTCTTCCTCCTCCCTGAGGAATCGAACTCAGACCTTGCGTTCTCCATCGTCGGTCTGATCGTCACCGGCGCTCTCGCAATCTCGTCCCAGTCGATCATTGCCAACGCAATGGCTGGACTCATGTTGAGGACGGTCAGCAGTTTCAAGCTCGGTGACTTCATCGAGGTTGCAGACAACATTGGTCGTGTGACCGAGCGCGGCCTCTTTCACACCGAGATTCAAACCGCCGACCGTGACCTGATCACCCTGCCGAACTCGCTCATGGTCAATCAGCCAGTACGCGTCGTCCTCGCCTCAGGCACCATTGTCTCGGCGACTGCATCCCTTGGCTACGACGTCTCTCGTCACACCCTCGAAGAGCTATTCGTGACCGCTGCCGAGTCTGCCGGTCTCATCGAGCCGTTCGTCCAGGTAATCGATCTCGGCGACTACTCGGTCAACTACCGAATCGCAGGCTTCCTCGAAGATCCCCGCTCATTGTTGGCTGCTCGTTCTCGGCTTCGTTCGAAGATCCTCGACACGTTGAGTGAGGCCGGGATCGAGATCATGTCGCCGACCTACATAGCCCGACGTGTTGTCTCCAACGACCCGTTGCTTCCAGACGATGACGGCACCGTGAAGAAGCGCTACCGGCGTACCGCCGAATCTCGGGTGTTCGATAAGGCCGAGGGTGCAGCGATACTTGAGGAGACCAAGGTAAAGCTTGTCGAGGCGACGGAGAATCTCGAGTTGCTAAGGCTTGAGGTGCACAACGAGGATTCCGAGATCGCAGAACGGGCGGTCAAGGCTGTCGAACGAGCGGAACGTCGGATCGAACTACTCGAAGGGCGCATTGAGAACTTGGTCGAGGCGCAACAGCAGGAATAGTCGGCCATTGAAGCTGCCCGGTTCGAAGATGACTGGCTTACAGCACCTTCATCATCGTGTCGCCAATCCGGATTTGGTCGCCGGAAGCGAGGGGCTCGGGGTCCTCGATCACCTTGATCGATTCTCCAGATTCGCGAATCACCCAGGTGCCGTTGTGCGAACCCCGATCGGTGAGGATCGCTCCGCCGCTCGTCGGAGTGATCAGGGCGTGTAGCCGAGAGACCGCCGGGTCGTTGAGGATCAGCGGCTCGAAAGACTCATCGAATTCGTGATGAGAGTAAGGCCACCGTCCAAGGACAAGCCCATTGCCAATCTCGATCCGGCGTTCGCCGAGTTCGATTTCGAGCGAGCTAGTCGGCAAGAGCGCATCGGTGTTGCGGGCTCCATCGGTGCCCCAACCGCGGTGGAAGTACAGTCGCATTCCTCCTGCCCGGACAACGCCTTCAACGAGCATTCCAGATGCGTCACCATCGTCGTCGTGAACAATGAGGTTTGCAATCTCGCCGAGGTCGACAACCTCGGCTTCCGAAGTGTGCACGCGTTCGGTTTCGTTCTGCGGGGATTCGGTCATGGACAGTTGCGTGATGCCGTGGTTCAACACTCGCACTGAAGACTCGATACTCACGAGCATCATCGGAGGGAGCGGCAACCCCTCTTCAATCCATCCCCGCATAGTCTCGAAGCTCTCTTCAACGTTACGGGGAATCAGCAACGGCTCTATGACGTCGTGCGCAGTATCGATCGACTCTGTGCCCGGAACAAAGACGATACGGTCGCCTTCCCGAGCTAGCCATCCACTCCCCGGACTCATCTCCACCAACACATCCATTACTTCGGAGTATCGCACAGGCAGACTCGTAATATGAAGACGATTGGATTACTCGGTGGGATGAGTTGGGAATCATCGGTTCTGTATGAGGAACTGATCAACACAGAGGTGCGTCAACGACTCGGTGGGGTCCACTCGGCCGACCTCCTGATCCGGAGTTACGACTTCGCCGAGATCGAGGCCTTGCAATCGGCGGGAGAATGGGAACAAGCCGGTGCTCGCCTCGCCGAAGATGCGGGCAAACTCGTCGCCGCAGGTGCAGAAGTCATCGCTTTATGTACGAACACGATGCACCGGGTAGCTCCAGCAATCGAGAAGTCGGCCGGGGTGCCCTTTGTGCACATCTGCGATGCAGTCGCTGCGGCGGTCAAGGACCAGGGTCTTGAGACAGTCGGCCTCCTCGGCACACAATTCACAATGGCTGAGGGCTTCTACCGGGATTTCCTCGCAGACGCCGGACTATCGGTAGTAGTCCCGCCCGAGGACGAACAGCAGATGGTGCACAAGGTCATCTATGAAGAGCTGGTGCAGGGCGTGCTCAACCGCTCCTCGCACGAAGATTTTCTCGACGTTATCGACCGGTTAAGCGCAGCTGGAGCTGAAGGCGTGATCGCTGGGTGTACCGAGATTGAACTCCTCGTCGAAGAAGACGACATCTTCGTTCCGTACTTTCCGTCCACCACAATCCACGCGCGTGCAATCGTGCAGGCAGCTCTTCAGTAACCAGTCACAAAAGTTCGCAATAGAACTGCAATGTAGCTCCAGCTGTTTCTCCTCAAGTTGGTTGAAAATTCAACCGAATCCTTTCACATGGCGACGGTAGAACCAGTGCGAGCAGACGGCGGTCACTTCCGTCGCGCGTTTACGCCGGTAATGGTGTTGCTCTTGGGGATAGCGCTCACGACCGCTGCGGCGATGATGAGCCGTAGTTCTGCTCAGCGAGAACAATCCTTGCTCTTCGCCCAGGCAGTATCGGTTGAGGAGCAGAACTTCCGCGAGAACCTCGACTTGTGGACGAGCGACTTCGACGCGGCTGTCTCCTTTGTCTCGGCCACGTTTCCCGTTGCTCCCGATGAATTCGCTGCGTTCTTTGACGAATCAGCGATGAGCAGCCAGCTCACCCCTGTCGACCCGGGCCTGACTGTCGTCGAACTCGTTGAGCCAGAAGAGGTGGCCACACTCGAGGCGAGAGAGATCGCATTTGGCAGCGAAGATTTCCGGGTTGTCTCTCTCGCTGTAGGGGACGGGCCCCGCTCCGTCGTCACCCGAGCCACGTCAGAGATTGAGATTTTTGGCTCACCGTTTGTCGGGTTTGATATTCGTCCGTTCGTCGATGAGGAAGTGCTCTCCACGGACTCGCTACCGCAAAGAACGTTGTTTGAGATCTCCGAAGATGACGCCGTCGCCGGTGTCTTCGGGACAGGTATGGGCACCCATGGATTGCCACTCGGTGTCTTCGTCGAGCAAATTCAAGATCGATCGACCGGTGAGATTGTCGGTTGGGTTGCGCGATCCTTTGATATTGACAGCATCATCAACGGAACCATCGATAGTTCCGAGAGCGATGTCAATCTCCTCGTTTCCTTCCTCGATGAGACTTCGCAAATCATCGATGTCGACCCCGATAGCGAATCGAGCTTCGATGACGCGGCGATGGCTGAGCAGGTGCAGGTGCCCGATGGCAACCTCGAGTTCACCCTTTCGCTCTGGTCCGACGAAGACTTCGGTCCGTCGACTGGGATCCTCGAGCAAGGTCAAGTCTGGGCATTCGGGCTCCTCGTCACTGCTGCCGTGTTCCTCACCGCACTCTTCTCGGCCAGCCAAAGGCACCTCCTCAACGAGGCATCGTTCGAACTCGACCACGCTCGAACCTTGGCATCGACCGATCCGCTCACCGGCATCTTGAACCGCGTCGGATTCCTCGAACTCACCAGCGAGATGGAGGTCGCTGGCGGCGGGATGCTGTTCTTTATCGACCTCGACGGTTTCAAGCAAGTGAATGACACCGTTGGTCACGCTGAGGGCGATCGCGTGCTTCGCTCCGTCGCACAAATCATCCGAACCCAGTTCCGAAACGTCGATGTGGTGAGTCGCTTCGGCGGTGACGAGTTCATCGTGTACACCCCGGGCCTCATGGACCCTGATGCCGAGTTTGAGGTTGCGGGTCGCGTAGTGGACGCGATTGAACAGGCCGACCTTGGGGTGACCGCCAGTATCGGCTCTGCGTATCGACCACCGTATGACATCACACCGATTGAGACCTTGGTGCGTAAGGCCGACCGGGCAATGTACAGCGCGAAGGAACTCGGCGGCAATCGCTTCATAGGCGCCAAACGCTTCTAGGTATCGGTCTGTTTGGTCGCTACCTATTCGGGAACGCATGGTTACCTACCAATGGGTAGTGTGCGCTTATGAAGATCTCGATGACCATCACATACAGCGACAATCCGCTCGAGGCAGTAGCGCACGCCCAAGCCATGGAGAAGGCCGGCGTAGACCAAGCGTGGGTTGCTGAGGCATACAGTTTCGACGCCGTGTCGACACTTGGCTTTCTCGCCGCCAGTACCGAGACGTTGGAGCTGGTGTCGGGAATCTTGCCGATCTACAGCCGTACGCCGACGCTGACGGCAATGACCGCAGCGACGCTCGATTCGCTGTCTCAGGGACGTTTCTCGCTCGGGCTCGGTGCGTCGGGCCCACAGGTCATCGAAGGATGGCACGGCGTTCCCTACGACCGTCCGCTCGGCCGCACCCGAGAAGTCGTCGAGATCTGCCGAAAGGTATGGAAGCGCGAGAAGCTCGAACACGATGGACGCAACTACCAAATGCCGCTGAAAGAGGGCGGCACTGGTCTTGGCAAGTCGCTGAAACTCATCAACACTCCATTCCGCGAGGACATCCCGATCTACATCGCAGCGATCGGCGAAAAGAATGTCGAAATGACTGCGGAGATCGCCAACGGATGGATTCCGATCTTCTTCCACCCAGAAAAGGCAATGGATGCTTGGGGCCCTTCGCTCGACGCGGGTAAGGCAAAGCGTGATGCGTTGCTTGGACCGCTCGAGGTCATCGGTGGCGGCTACGCGGCAATTACGAAAACCGAGGATGAGGCAAAGGTGCTACGTGACTTCGGTCGCGGCGGTGCAGCGCTATACATCGGCGGCATGGGAGCCAAGGGCAAGAACTTCTACAACACCCTCTTCCAGCGCTACGGCTACGAGGAAGAGGCCGAGAAGATTCAAGACCTCTACCTCGACGGCAAGAAGGACGAAGCCGCTGCGCTCGTCCCAGATGAATTCCTCGCCGCCACCAACCTCGTGGGCACCGAGGGCTTCATCAAAGAACGCCTCCAGGCTTTCGACGAAGCCGGCGTCACCTCGCTCTCGCTCAACCCGGTAGGCGAGAACCCTCTAGAGGTCATCAGCAAGGTCAAGTCCTGGATGCCGTAAACGCCCGCCACCGGGCCTCAGGCCATTTCTTGGGTCAGACCCCAAGTTGGTCGGTAATTAGGTGGCGATGAGTCGCTGCAGTGCTTTGGCGATGACTACCGGGTCTTGGAGCGGGCCGAAGTGGGTTATGCCTTTGAACTCTTGGAGTCGGCCGTTCGGTAGCTGATCGGCGATGGCGTCGGCGAGGAGAGCGGGAAGGGCTCCGTCGTCGCTTTTGGCAACGATGACGCCGAACTCGATCTCGGTGAGTGAATCGAGGGCTATCGAACCTCCCATGCCAAACGTCGACGCTTCACTCTCCGGTGTGCACTTCAGAGTGATCTCTCCATCTTCAGTCTCGCGAAATCCGTGGTGTACGTAATCGTGAAGGACGTCGGCGCGAAAAAGACCAAGGGGCGGTCGTGCTGCGTACCGAACGAGAGCATCCCCCCGACTGGGAAAGGATCGCAGACGACTGCGAGCCGCCTGCTGAAGCGGCGTCTCCGCAGGGAACGTTCCCGGCGGGACAATGGGCTCGAAGACCATCGCTGACGTGAACGTTCCCGGGTTCGACCGCTCGACTTCCAGTAGCGCAGCGCCACCCATCGAATGGCCAAAGCCATGCAAACGATCGGCACTGAGGTGAGTGACGACTCGGGCAACATCGTCGGCACTTCCATGCCAATCGAAGTCGGCTTCATTCGTGGGTGCGTCACTGTCACCGTGGGCTCGCATATCGAGCGCAAACACCCTGACGTCGTCCTTCAGTTCGTGCGCAAGCGCTCGGTAGACCATCCCGCAGAAGCCGGTCGCATGGCAGACCAGCAACGTGTCCGGGCCCGCGCCGCCCAAATCGTGAATGGCGATCTTGCCGACCGCTCCGTCGATGAACTCCGTCGTGCTCATAGCCGCTCGTAGATCCAATCTTTCGGGGTGTCGCCGTCGTAGGGCATGGTGCCGTGGAACGCTCGAGGGTCGTCGTCAAACACCATAGGTATGAAGTGTCGGTCACCGTCCCACATAGGCAAGTCCGCTTCGGTGCGCACGGACTCGTCAGAATCACATGCTTGAAGAAGGCGGCTGCGCGGTATCCACTCGAGGCTGCCTTCCTCGTTTGACTCGGGAGGCGTGCCAGTCCATTTCGTGACAAGGAAGATAAAGCCCATCCAGTCTTCGAGCTTTGGTCCAAAGTTTGTCCACGTGATGGTGCCTCGGAGTGCAATCTCGTCGACGATGACGCCGGTTTCTTCGTTGAGTTCACGTCGGATGCCCGCCACGATGTCCTCGTCAGGTTCGAGCTTCCCTCCAAGGCCGTTGACCTTGCCGAAGTGATCGTCATCGGGTCGGGCGTTGCGCCGGATCATCAATACGCGATCATCGTCCCTGTCCCACATGTAGGCGAGCGTTCCAGTGATTGGCACAAATGGCATCGGGCTAACCTACCCGGCATTGCGGGGCGGATAAGACGGTGCTTGGAATTGTCATCGGTGAGTGTTGATGGGCAGCATGATCTGCGAGGTGACCGTGGAGGGGGAACAGTGGTTGAAGTTGCGTTGGAAGAGGTCGAAGAGGCAACACACGCTGCGCTGATCGCCGCAGGGGCTCGTGATGACGTGGCCGGTGAGGTTGCGGCAGCGGTACGTATCGCCGAGTCCAAAGGCAACAAGATCTGCGGCCTGTACTACCTCGATAGCTACTGCAAACAGCTCGAGTCGGGCCGTATCGATAGCGCCGCCGTTCCCAAAGTGCACATCGACAGGCCCGGCGCTGTTCGCGTTGATGCGAAGTTTGGGTTCGCTCAGACCGCCTTCGCTGCGGGCCGAGATGCTGCTCTCGAGTCAGCTCGGACGAACGGCATTTGCGGGTTCAGCATCGAGCACAGTCACACGTGTACCTCGCTCGGCTACTTCACCGAACAGTTTGCTCAGGCTGGCATGCTCGCGATCGGCGCCACGAATGCAACCCCTCGGGTCGCTCCTCCCGGAGGTTCAACAGCGCTCCTCGGCACGAACCCAATCGCTATGGCGGTGCCCGACGGCGACGGGGGAGTTGCCTTTCAATTCGATTTCAGCACCAGCGCCGTTGCGCTCGGCAAGATCACCATGGCGGCCGCAGCAGGTGAACAAATCCCGCTCGGCTGGGCTGTCGATAGCAACGGTGAACCAACGACCGACCCCAATGCAGCGCTGCAAGGTTCACTTGTGTCAGCCGGTGGATACAAGGGATACGGCATCGGATTGATGGTCGAGGTCCTTGCCTCGGCGCTGACTGGGTCAAACCGCAGCGTCGAGGTGCCGCCGCTCAAGGCGACCGAGGGCCCGCCGCACGACCTTGGGCAGTTCTACATCGTCATCGACCCATCGGCGTATGCCGATCAAGCGTTCTACGATCACCTCGCCGCGCTTGCACAATCGATCGCCGATCAGCCGGGCACACGCCTCCCGGGCCAGACGACACCGGCGCCGACCTCAGTCGAGATCGAAGACGACGTATGGCAGGCGGTTCAGAACCTCAGTTGATGTGGGTGTCTTTGGTCATCCCGATTGGAGCAACACCGGGGACTTGTGACTCGCGAGCAAAAAGCTCTTCCATCATTGGGATGAAATCAGCAATGGGAAGTGTGGGGTAGTCCGGGTCGAAGGAATTCTGGTCGTACTCGTGACAGAAGCGGACGCACGCTTCATAGTGCTCGTCATCCTTGTGTAGTTCTCGGGCGTTGCGGTCGCCGTCCATGTGGTGGAAGTAGTAGTAGCCCTGGAACAACCCGTGGTGTTTGACGACCCAGTGAGTCTCGTCGTCGACGTATGGCGCGAGTATCGCCGCAGCGGTAGCACTGTGGTTCTGGGGAGCGAATGAGTCTGCAACGTCGTGAAGGAGACAAGCCATGACAAGATCGAGGCGTTCGTCGGCCCGTAGTGCTCGAGATGCTGACTGGAGGGAGTGTTCGTAGCGGTCGATTTGGTAGCCGAGCTTCGGGCCCTTCATGACCCCGAGGAGCCGAACCATGTTGTCGACCACTTCGCCCTGAGTATGTGAGGTGTACAACTCGCCAAGCATGTCGTAGTCCTCACGAGAACCATCTTCCATCCGAGTCCACGACACTTCTTCCATAAACCAAGGCTAGGCGACCCACGGAACAACCGCCGTCTCCGACGCCCAG
>CAZBTI010000054.1:10252-21145 GCA_964494395.1 uncultured Acidimicrobiales bacterium
CGCCCAGGGGCTCACAACATCGCGCCGATAACCGCCGTCTCCGACGCCCAGCCTGCGTGGCGGTATTGGCTCAGCCCTGGCGGGCTTCGCCAAACTCGAGTTGCTCGCCCAGGGGCTCACAACATCGCGCCGATAACCGCCGTCTCCGACGCCCAGCCTGCGTGGCGGTATTGGCTCAGCCCTGGCGGGCTTCGAAGGGGAGTTATGGCGGACTCAAAGCACGCCTTCACCGTCGGCGCGGTCGACGATCAGCAGGACTACAGCGGTGATCACCATGAGGATAACGCTGAGCGCCATTGCTTGGCCTTGGATAGTTTCGCCGGGTTGACTGAGTAGGCGGCTGATAGCGATCGGGACAGTCATGTTCTCGGGTCGTCGCCCAACAAACGATGTGGCGCCGAACTCGCCGAGGGAAATGGCGAAGGCGAAGCCTGCACCGATGGCGAGGGCTCGGCGGGCGATTGGGAGGTCGATGTCTCGGCGGATGCGGCTCGGGTTGGCTCCCATGCTCGCCGCTGCTTCTCGAACCTTGGGGTCGATCGCACGGAGAGCTGGGACGATTGCGCGGGTGACGAAAGGGACGCCGATGAGCGACTGGGCGAGGGGAATGATGACCCACGATTGGCGGATGTCGTACCAGGAAGAATCGAAGGTGATGAGGATGCCGAAGCCGAGGGTGACCGCCGATGTTCCGAGGGGGAGGAGGTACGCCGTATCGAGCAACCGACCAGCTCGCTTGGATCCGTAGACGATCCCGAATGAGGCCCATCCACCCATGACTGTCGCGAGAGCTGCGGCGATAACGGCGAAGCCGAGAGAATTGAAGAGCGCTCGACGTGGACTGACGGTCAAGAAGGGTGGGCGATCAGCAAGGGCTGCGTAGTTGGCGAAACCGAATCCGTCTCCGGTCCGAAGTGATTGTTCGACGAGTGCAGCGATCGGGACGGCGAGCAGGCCGAGGGTGACGAGAATAATCGTCCAGGTTCCAACTCGACCCAGCGCGGAGCGGGCTGGTCGCAGACGCTTTCCGAGCCGGTCGCTTGCGGAGAGGTTCCCTCGGAGGCGGAGGTTGATTGCGGCCAGAGCGACGACGGTGAGGAGTTGGAGGACCGACAGAACCGCCGCCGTGGAGAAGTCGGTTCTACTGATCGCGAAGCGGAAGATCTCGGTTTCGATTGTTCGTTGGCGTGCTCCACCAAGAATGAGGACGACACCGAATGAGGTAAAGGTGAAGAAGAAGACCAGTGAAGATGCAGCCAGCAACGATGGGCGGAGTCGGCGCAGCGTGATCTGGACGAATGCTTCGAGAGCACTTGCGCCTAGTACCCGGGCAGCATGTTCGTCGTCGCGGGAGAGCTGACTCCAGTAGGTGCCTACGGTGCGAACAACGACCGCCACGTTGAAGAACACGTGTGCCACGAGGATGGCAAAGACGGAGCGTTCGAGCGCAAAGGCGCCCCCATCCAAGCCCAATCGTCTGCTCGTCGCGATGAACGCTCCGGCTACGACAACGGTTGGAAGGACGAATGGCACGGTGACGAGCGCGTTGACGAGTCGCCGCCCCCGAAAGGAAACGTTTGCGAGCACCGCTGTTAGGGGCAGCGCGAGGACCAGGGTTAGAACTGTTGATACAACGGCTTGCCACAGGGTGAACCATGCGGCAGATCGGATCGTCGATGAGGTCAGGGTGTCGATGAACGCTGCGCCGCCTCCGTCCCCCAGTCCTCGGATGAGGAGCTGGACGACGGGTAGGGCGAAGAAGACCGCGAGAAAGATCGCTGGGCCGACGACAAGCCCGAGTTTGGCCGGAGCCGAAACAGTTGTCGTCGGTCCTAGCCGAGGACGATGGCGTTCCACCGTTCGGTCCAGTCGTCGCGATTCGCCTCGATCAGAGCAGCGTCGAGGATCAATGGTTCGTCGGCGAGTGGGCCGAACTCGACAAAGGAGTCCGGAAGCGCAGCTTCGCTGTTCGCCGGATAGACGAACATGTTGAGCGGAACGTCTTCTTGGAAGGTCGAGCTGAGCATGAAATCGATGAGTGCGGCTGCAGCTTCGGGGTGTTCGGTCCCGGCCAAGATGCCAGCAAATTCGATCTGACGGAAGCAACTGTCGAACAAGACGTTGGTCGGAGCGACCTCGACGGGAGGATCGGCAAAGAGGAACTCTGCGGGCGGGCTCGATGCATACGATGTAACGATCGATCGGTCTCCGCCGCCAGCGATGAACTCGCCGCTGTACGCCTCACTCCACCCAGCGGTAACCGAGAGGTCGTTGTCGACCAACGACTGCCAGTAGTCTTCCCAGCCGTCTTCGCCGAAGCGGGCGATTGTGGCGAGGAGGAAGGCGAATCCCGGCGATGACGTTTCGGGGTTCTCGGTGACGAACTGGCCGGCGTTCACTGGGTCGGCCAAGTCTTCGAGGGTCTGGGGTGCGTCTCCAGGCAGAGCATCTGTCCAGTAGTTCACGCAGACATCGGAGAAGTCGATCGGAGTCACTCGGTTAAACGGGTCGAGTTGGAGGTCTTCGGGGACCGAGCCGAGGCCCGATGAGGTGAAGGGCGTGAAGAGGTTGGCTTCGAGCCCACGGCAGAGGAAGGTGTTGTCGATGCCGAACATGACATCGGCGGTTGGGTTGCCAGCGGTCAGCACTGCTTGGCTGACCATTTCGCCTGCATCGCCAACGGCGACCTGTTCGACGATGATGCCTGTCTCTTCAGTGAACGTCTCGAGTGTGCCTTCGGACAGGAAGAAAGAATCGTGGGTGGCCAGCGTGATCGTCGTGCCCGCAAGGGCGGCTTCGGCGTCGGGGTCGGTGGCGCCAAGTGGCTCGAGTTCGGGCTCGTTGAAGCACTCGCTATCGGAGGCTGATTCGACTCCGCTGGAGCCACAGGCGACGGCGATCATCGAAAGGACGAGCAGAAGCGCGCCCATGCGTCGAGACAGGGATTGTTGAGACATCATCATCTTCCTCCGCTGGCATTACCCAGTTCAGGTTGTACGGGTCGGCGACGCGGTGTCGCCCTCTCAGCCCGGCATGTGCCCAAGCTCCCCGGTGTGGTTGTACGGTCAGCTTATGCGATGTCTGTCGAGGTCGCGCTATTGGTGGCAACCGGACGACGGGCTATTCGGCCCAATTTCACAAAACGATTTTGCGAGGCCTAGAAAATAGCCGATAGTTCAGGATGATGGTTTCTGACCCGCTATCCGTGCGCAGCGTCGTCTTTGCGACAGCAGAGGCAGCTCCGATAGCGCGCGTGGGTGGTCTTGCTGAAGCCGCCGCAGGTCTTATCCGTTCGCTTCGCTTGAAGACGGGCATCGATCTGACGGTGGTGATGCCCGATTACGGAGATGTCCTCCTCGAAGAGGAGCGTCATTCTTTACTCGATGTTCCCGACTGGGTCGGCGGGGCCACTCTACGAAGTGGGATTGCTCCTGAACTTGGATTGGTGCACCTTGTCAGCGTTGACGGCATGGCCCGCCCACATCCGTACGTGAACGAGTTCGGTGAAGGTTGGGGCGACAACGATCGCCGTTTCTTTGGGTTTTCGGCAGCGGTAGCGGCAATTACTCGGGAGGTGCAGCCCGATGTTGTGCATCTCAACGACTGGCATAGCGCCATGGCGCTCGCATGGATCGACGCTCCGACCGTGTACACCATTCATACGCTCGGCTATCAAGGCCATGCCGACGCCTCTTGGCTCGACGTGATTCCGCCTGAGCGAGTCAGTGCTTTCGAATGGTTCGGTGAAACGAATCCAGCGGCAGGGGCGATTCGCCTCGCCGACAAAGTCATTGCCGTGAGCCCGAACTACGCCACCGAAATTCTCGACCCGTCACAGGGCGCTGGCCTTCACAACATTCTCGCCGAGCGTGGAGATGACCTCGTTGGTATCCGCAACGGCATCGATGCAACGCTGTGGAATCCAATGACCGACCCGAACATTACCGAACGTTACGGTCGCACCAAGTTGACCAACAAGGAAGCTACGGCAGCGCACTTACGCTCCCTCGTCGGATGGGAATTGGGGACGGGCCCGATGATTGGCATGGTGACACGCCTCGTCGAGCAGAAGGGCATCGATATGGTGCTCGGCCTTGTTCCGTACCTCGAACACATGGGTGCCCGCCTGCTCCTCCTCGGTAGCGGAGAGGAACGGCTTTCTATGTGGGCCCGGCAACTTGCGGTCGAGTACGCAAATCAGTTCGCCTTCATCGACGGCTACGACCTCGAGTTGGCTCATCAGATCTTCGCCGGGGCTGATCTCTTTGCGATGCCGAGTCGTTTCGAACCTTGTGGTCTCGCCCAGATGCAGGCAATGCGCTACGGAACCATACCCGTCGTCACTCCCGTCGGTGGCCTGCTCGACACGGTCGTCGATGCTGACAGCGATCAGAAAAACGGGACGGGCTTTGTGGCGGTCACCATCGATGCGCTCGGGATGCTCGACGCGCTTCACCGGGCAACGGCAGCGTGGCGCGTTCGTCAACGACGCACCGGGATTCAAAAACGTGGGATGGCGGTCGACTGGAGTTGGGACGTGCCAACCCAACAACATACGGCTGTCTATCTCGACGCACTCACTTCAAAGTCGTAGAGAAGGCAGGGGGAGATTTCAATGAAGATGTCGATGCTGGTTTTCGCCGTAGCGCTGGTCGCAGCGAGTTGCGGTGGTGCAGATACAACGACCCGCAACGAGTCGGGCGAGATTATCGAGTCGGGCGAGATCGACGTCTTCACCGTCCAGATCGGCGACTGCATTAGCTGGCCGACGAACACCGATGCGATCGCCGCCTTCGATGGAGTTGCTTGCGATGAGCCCCACGATGGCGAAATCTTTGAACTGTTCGATATCACCGGTTTCGACGAGTTCCCCGGAGATGAAGTGGTCGGTGACTCGGCAAACGTTGGTTGTCTCGACGCGTTCGAGCCGTTCGTGGGGATTGCCTATGCCGAATCAGAGTTCTTCTTCACGACGTTCATCCCAACCCAAGAGACGTGGGATCAGGTGAACGATCGTGAGGTCATCTGCATCCTCACCCCGGGCGAGGGACAGCCGCAGTTGACGACCTCGCTAGAGGGTGCTGCGAGCTAGGGAGAGCCAGCTTCGCTACCCGAGTTGCGCTACGGAACAATGACGCTACGGAACAATGACCGTGTTCTTCGCAACGATGGAGATCCCGCCGCTGCTCACCGTGAAACGCTCAGCATCGGCCTTGGGTTCAACGCCGATCTTCACACCAGCGGGAATGATTACGTTCTTGTCGATCACGCAGTTGCGCAAGACGGTGTCGGGACCGACGGTGACATCATCGAGAAGGACGACATTCTCGAGATCTGCCCCGTGATGGAGGTGAGAGCCGACGCCGATGACCGAGTTTGCAACCCGAGCTCCAGACACGATGACCCCAGCACTCACGATCGAGTTGTTGACGCTTGGATCGCCGGTGCGGTAGTCCTGGACGAACTTCGCTGGCGGCAAGTTCTTGCTATAGCTAAAGATGGGCCAACTCGGGTTGTAGAGGTTGAAGATTGGTTCGGGCTGGACGAGGTCCATGTTTGCCTCGAAGTATGAATCGAGTGTTCCGACATCTCGCCAGTAGTGCCGGTTGCGATCGGTATCGCCGGGCACGAGGTTCTCGGTGAAGTCGTAAACGCTCGCCTCGCCTCGGTTGACGAGCGCGGGTATGAGGTCTCCGCCGACGTCGTGGGCCGAGCTGTCCTTTCGAGCATCGTCGGCGGCGAGGTCCATGAGCATCTCGGTCGAGAAGATGTAGTTGCCCATCGACGCCAAGACCTCGTCTGGCGAATCTGGAAGTCCTTGAGGGTCGCTGGGCTTCTCGTCAAAGCGGAGAATCTTGTTCGATCCTGGCCCGATGGTGATGACGCCGAACTGGTCGGCTTCGGCTCGGGGGACGCGAATGCCGGCGACAGTAGCGGCGCTATCGGTCGACATATGCGCGTCGAGCATTTGTCGAGCATCGATGCGGTAGATGTGGTCGGCGCCAAAGACGATGATGTTGTCCGGGCGCTCGTCATCGATCAGGTTGAAGTTCTGGTAGATCGCATCGAGCGAACCCATGAACCATTGGGGTCCGCGACGCATCTGTGCAGGGACGGTGGTGACGTAGTTGCCAAGTTCGCTCGAGAGGTTCCAGGTTCTCGAGATGTGTACGTCGAGGCTGTGCGACTTGTACTGCGTGAGCACGACGATCTTGCGGTAGCCAGAGTTGACGAGGTTCGAAATTGCGAAGTCGATCAACCGATAGCGGCCGCCGAAGGGGACGGCAGGCTTGGCGCGCTGCTGCGTGAGCGGCATGAGACGCTTACCTTCGCCACCGGCCAGAACCATGCAGAGAACGTTTGGGCGGCGACCTGAATGCAACATAGAACGATCATAGTGCTGCGCGTACCGATGGGCTAACGGGCCTCGCAAGCGTCAATACGGCTGGAAGTCCGGCCGGTGAGCGCTATGCGGCTTGTTGGAATCCGTCGTCTTCTTTTTCACCAGGCAGGTGAATGTCGTTTCCGTTATAGGAAAATGCGGTTCCGGTGGCGCTTGGAGCCGCTGGTGGAACCCATGAATTTGGATCGTATGGGTCATCGCCGTACGGCGTGTAGGTTCGGGCGTTGTCTCCGGACGGGACGGCGAGATAGAGGAGGAATGAGGTGTTTATGAACGGTACGAACGTGAGGAACGCAAGCATGGTCCCGCGCTTCAGGTCCTTCAGACGTCGACCGGCGTTGATGAACATGAGGTAGAGAACCACCGTCATGCCGACTGCGTAGAGCGGCAGATTTGGAGCGCTGAGGATGAGCTCTCCGTATGTTTCGAGGCCCTCCTGTGTGAAATCGGTTGGAAGACCGATGCCGAGGAAGACGGAGAAGAGCCACCAAGTCGCAACACTCAATAGTGCGAGGACGACGATGTACTCGAGACGGCCCGCTTTATGGAGCGTGGTGAAGAAGCGCATAGCTATTCATCGTGCAGAAATGATGCTCGATTGAGTTACCCCTAGTGATTTGGGTACTACGGCCTAAGCCCGGGCGTTGGCTGATGGAATCCTCGGGATTCGTTAGAACGTGCTGCGTCGTGCGAGTTCGTTTGCGAGATCGTCGTACAGCGTGACCGTGAAGAGCAGTCCAACAACGGCGACCAGCAAAAGTCCGGTGCCGATCACGAAGCGGTTCGAGGTCTTGAGCTGAAAGTCGGGAAAGGCCACGCCAGCTGCTGCGACGATGATGAAAGGGAGGAAGAGGCCTGCGAGGAAAGCGACCGTTCCACCGATGTGAGCGAAAGGTTCGCTGCGGGCTCCGTTGATGACGTCTCCGAGGTGAGGGCCAACGCAAGGGATCCATGCCCATGCTCCGGCGAGACCAGCAACACCGGCGGCAAGAGCGTCCGTACCAGCGTGATTCTGTCGCCAAGCGAGGCCAGCGGCGGCGATGAGCGCAACGCCGAGACCGATCTGGGTTGCGCCCTCTACCTCGCCGAAGATCCAGAATCCCCCAAAGCGGAGCCAGGCTACGAGCATTGCAACTGCAGAGAACACGGCGGTCACGAGCACCGCACGACGACGGCCGCCGAGCGCGACTGCCGTGCCGGGGATGACGATGAGCCAGCTACATGGAAGTCGAAGGCTTTCTGTGCCTTCGAAGAGGAGATCGATCATGAGGAGGTGGTTGATTCTGGTGGGTTGGCGAGCAGGTAGCGGACGGTATCGCCAAGTTCTTCGTAGTCGCCTTCACCAATGTGGTCGAAGCGAATATCGCCGTTCTGGTCGACGACGTAGGTGCGAGGCCAGAAGCGGCGTCCACCTTCTTGCCAAGCACGGAAGTTCTCCTTGTTGGAGTCGATGGCGACCGGCCATGTGACGCCAAGATCGACCATTGCCCGCTCAATGCTCGGAATGTCACGCTCGAAGTCGAACTCCGGAGCGTGGACGCCGATGATGTCGAAGTTTTCGCCTTCGAGTTCGGCGTAGAGCGCTTGGGTGTGGGGGATGCGGTTCTGGCAGTTGAAGCAGCCGAAGGTCCACATTTCGACGATCAGGACCTGGCCATCAAAATCGGACAGCTGCGTGTTGTCGGTGTTACGCCAGCCATCGAGGTTGACGAGATCGAGGCGCGGCCCGTAGTTCTCGGGTTCGGGGAACGCCGGAGCGGTGGTCGTTGTCTCCTCGGGCGGCGCGGTCGGCGCGTCGCCAACCCCCGCCTCTGCGGGAGCGGCTTCTGCGAGTGCCGTTTGCGTATCGGCGCTCGCAACGGTGTCGACTTCTGGCTCGCTGGTCGATCCAAGACCGACCACGGCCAAGATGCCAATGCCAAAAATAAGAACGAAACCTGCTATAAGTCGTGAAGCCACGCCATAAGGGTAGGGGAGTGTCCTCTACCTGCGCGTATCTCTTACCGAGGCTTCAAAACCCGTTCCTCAGCTGTTCACACGGCTGAAGGCGTCCGCCGTTAGGCTCAAGAACCCCCAAACGGGTAGCGTCTCGTCGTGATCTTGAGCGACCGAACCATCCGTGAACACCTTGCTGCTGGCACTATTACGATCGATCCGATCGATAAAACTGCCGTTCAACCGTCATCGGTCGACGTCCGTCTCGATCATCGCTTTCTCGTTTTCCGGAATCACACGCGCGGCCTGATCGACGTCAAAGAGGACCTGTCCGATCTCACCGAGGCGATCGAAGTAACCGGTGACGAACCTTTCATCCTTCACCCTGGTGAGTTCGTTCTCGGCTCGACCCTCGAACGCCTCGCCCTTCCCGATGATCTCGTCGCCCGTCTCGAAGGCAAGTCAAGCCTTGGTCGCCTCGGTCTGCTCATTCACTCGACGGCCGGGTTTGTCGATGCTGGTTGGGACGGCCAGATCACGCTCGAGCTTTCGAACGTGGCGAGCCTTCCGATCACGTTGTACCCCGGGATGAAGGTCGGCCAGGTCAGCTTCATGCAGATGACCACCGAGGCTGATAACCCGTACGGCTCAGGCATCATTGGTTCGAAGTACCAAGGTCAGGTCGGTCCTCGCCCAAGCCAATACTGGAAGAACTTCGAGTGAAGACTCGCCGAGTCCACCCGGCGAAGGTCTTCGTCCGGGGGTTCGGGTTTAGCGAAGGCTTGGAGTGGGGCTTGTGGCTCGCGCTCACGGTGTATTGGATTGTTGAACTCGATCTCTCGATCACCGAGCTCGCACTGCTCGGAGTTGTTTTGGAGCTGACGGTGATCTTGTCGGAAACACCTACCGGTGTGGTCGCCGACGTTCGGTCGCGAAAGCAATCGCTGCTGATTGGTCAGGTGTTGATGGGGGCAAGTTTTGCTTGGACTTTCGCGGTCGAGAACATTTGGATGCTGCTCGCAAGCCATGCGCTTTTGGGCTTCGGGTGGACGTTCCAATCTGGGTCTGACGCTGCGTGGATCACCGATGAACTGCAGGGCGTTGATCGAGGTGCGAGTTCCCCGAGAGGCGAGCGGGAGATCACCAGCGACGTGGAGCAGCTCCTGCTCAAGCGTGGTCGTGTCGGGATGCTCATCTCCCTCATCGTTGGACCCATAACGATTGCCGTTGGGTGGTGGCAGTCGGTGCGGGTCATTGGGTTGGTGCTGAGTGTTGCGTTTGGTGCCGTTGCGCTGTGGTTGGCGATTGCCATGTCCGAAGATCATTTCACTCGTGGCGCTGAGCGTGGCATGGGTTTGCGAGCGACGTTGCGCACAGGGGTCGGGGTTGTGCGGAGCCAGCCTCGTTTACGGAAGTTGATTCTCGTCGCCGCGCTGCTCTTTGCGGCCGCCGAGCTCTTCGGGCGGATTGGATACATTCATCTTCTCGACAGCGGCGGGTTGCGGGACCTCGATGGAAGCGGAGAATCGTTGCTCGTGCTCGGTGTGCTGTTCTTTGCGACAGCGATTGCTGGCCTGTTGATAAATACTGCGGCATCGAGGCGACTCGAGGGTGGCCAAGACATTGTTCGAGTTGGTGGGGTGCTGCTGCTCGTGGCCTCCGTGGGTGGCGTGTTGGCGTCGACGACGAGCATCTTTGTTCTGGTAGGGATTGGCTTCTTGCTCCAAGATTCGGTGCAGGAAGCGATGTACCCCGTGATGGAAGGTTGGGCGAACCGGGACGCTCCTAAAGAGGTGCGCGCAACCGTGCATTCGCTCGTTGGGCAGACGACCTCGATGAGCCAGATCGGAGGCGCGATCGTGCTCGGTGCTCTCGCAGAAGTAACGTCGGTGCAGGTCGGGCTAGGCGCAGCGACGGCACTCATGGTCTGTGCCGCCCTGGTGGCACTGCGAAGCAGCGTGTAATTGCGAAGCAGCGTGTAATTGCGAAGCAGCGTGTAATTGCGAAGCAGCGTGTAACTGCGAAGCGCCAGGCTTGGGCGCCTGACGCAAGATGCCCGTTCGGGCCACGCAGGCCAGACGTCCGAGGCGGAACTAACTTGCGTTTTCTGGGGTCTCGTCTGGGATTGGGGGGAGCGCTGAGGTCTTTTCGGGACGGGTGGTTGCGAACTCGGCTGCCTGTGAAACCCAATCATCACGTTCGATCCGGCCGGGGAAGGCCAAGAAGTCGTCGAGTTCATCGATGTATGACTTCGGGAAGGCGGCGATCTGCTCGTAGGTACGAATACCGATCTCGTGGAGCAGCGACTCGAGCTTTGGCCCAATGCCCGTGATGACCTTCAGATCGTCGGCTTCGGCGGTGCGCCATGGCGCGGATTCGGTGCCTTCGCTCGCGGTCACGACCTTTGGTTCGGGGTCGGGGATGACCTCGATGTCTGACTCGGCGTCTGCTGCGAGATCGTCTTGAGGCTCGGTCTCGGCTGCAGTCGGTGCTTCGAGCACTGCGGTTGCTGCGGCTCCGCCGGTCCCGATGCTTACCGGAGACTCGACGAAAGA
>CAZBTI010000055.1:0-21095 GCA_964494395.1 uncultured Acidimicrobiales bacterium
CAGCTGAAGAGACAGCACCAGCTGAAGCATCAGCCGATGAGGTCTCTGCTGCGCCTGTGGCAGACGCAACGGCTGTCGCCGAGGCTGTTGGCGAAACGCCAGCTGCCGACGAAGCTGAATAACGAGCGACTTGCCGAACTCGCAGCGGCCAAGCTGCGTGCGCTGGTAACAGAGCATCTCGAAATCGAAACCGCCGAGGCCCATCGCCTCGGCGGTGGCGCGTCCGTCGTTGCCGGCGGTGAGGGTTGGATCTATTTTCCTACCCAGTCGCCAGGTGTGTTGGGTACGGCGGTCATCTGGGCGAACGCGAATTCATGCAACGCAATCAATCTGATCGTTGATGATGGAGCGGGCGAACTCGCCTTCGCAGCTTCGGCCTTCGCTGCCCCCCGGCCGACCATCTGGGAAGTCTCCGGGCGGGACATGGCTGTTGTTGAGGCGCAATCCCCAAGTATCGAACCTCCGCCGGACTGCGCTGAACTCACCGCGATTATGGTGTCTGTCGGGCTCGATGTCGTCGCCGATCACGGCGTGTGGCTCGGCGAGATCAATGGCCTTGAGGTTGCCCGGGTCGGTTCTCGGGAAGGCGGCTGTGCGATCGATATTGGTGTTGGTGCCTACGATCAGTTCGCGTCGGCGGCCTTGACCCCTGAAGATCGCGACGCTGCCGAGGCCCTCGAAAACGTGATCTCGATGGTGCGCCCGCATCGGTCTGCCGATTCGGCCCCCCACGCGTTGGGTCGACTCGTCCGTTCTCGATGGCTTCGGTCGCAGGTCGTTGCTGATCCGTCGATCATTGGCCTCGATTCGCTCAACCCTATTCCACTGCTCTTCGCACGTCCTGGACTCATGGAAACTCAGCCCGCAGCGGGACTTGGGGCAACGGTAGATGGCGCAGTTGCCCTGGTCACCTTTACGGTCGGGCTCGATCTCGGAATCGCCGAAACAACCGCTGGACTCGCAGCGTTACACGAGCCTGACGAGATCATCGTCGTCGTACCTCCCCGAGATCGACATCAGCGGATAGTCGACGCGGTCGACGCGCTGTCGCTTCCATCGCGAGTCATTGCCATCGAAGGCGCGTGGGTAAGCAACTGAGCGGTTAGGTTGGCCATGTGCTCTCACGACTCGTTGCCCTAGAACGCGAATTCGCCGACGTTGAGGCTCGCCTAGGCGATCCGCAACTTATTTCCGATCAGAAGCGTTTTCAAGAAGAGGCCCGGCGCCACAAAGAACTCGAAGGCATCGTGGGCATTGGGCGCACACTTCGCGACGCCACCGAGGACCTCGAAGATGCGCGAGAAATGTTCAACGAGTCCGAAGGCGACGAACGTGAGATCTGGCGCGGAGAGGTCGACGAACTCGAGACGAAAGTGGAGGAGAACACTGCGGCCTTCCGCCTGGCGCTGCTCCCCAAGGATCCAAACGACGACCGCAACGCAATCATCGAAATTCGCGGAGCCGAAGGCGGCGAAGAGGCCAACTTGTTCGCCCGGGATCTCTTCGACATGTTCAAGAGTTTCTCCTCTCGAATGGGTTGGAAGTTCGAGATGATGGAGGGCACCGAGTCCGACATGGGTGGCTTCACGAGCGTGACCTTCAGCCTTTCAGGTAACGGCGTGTGGAGCCGTATGAAGTTCGAAGCTGGAGTGCATCGGGTTCAGCGAGTACCCAAAACCGAAACCCAAGGACGCATCCACACCTCATCGGCCACTGTCTCGGTACTGCCAGAGGCAGCGGAGGTCGATGTCGATATCAACGAGAACGACCTGCAGATCGACGTCTATCGTGCGTCAGGCCCGGGTGGGCAGTCGGTGAACACCACCGACTCGGCGGTTCGTATTACGCACAAGCCAACCGGTGTCGTGGTATCGATGCAGGATGAGAAGAGCCAGTTGCAGAACAAGGCCAAGGCGTTGCGCGTCTTGCGCAGCCGAATTCTTCAGGCCGAGCAAGATCGCCAAGCCGCTGAGGCAAGCGAGCAGCGAAAAAGCCAGATGGGCGGCGGCGGACGTTCAGAGAAAATCCGCACCTACAACTTCAAAGAGAACCGTGTGTCGGATCATCGCATCGGGCTGACCGTCCACAACCTCGACAAGGTGCTCTCCGGCGAACTCGACGCAGTTTCAGATGCGCTGCTTCACGATGATCAGCAGCGCCGCCTCGCTGGCGATGACTGACAATCCAGACGAAGTCGACCTCGACGGAACCGTAACGTGGCGGGAATTGCTCGCCGAGACCGAGGCACTCCTCGCGAGATGCGACGCGGATAGTCCGAAACTCGAAGCCAAGTGGATCGTCGAGGAGGTAACTGGCGCGACCGGCGCCGAATTCGCCGTGGCTCTCGATGGCTTGGCCACCACTCGCGGGGTTGCGCATCTCGATGCGCTCGTGGGCCGCCGATGTTCCGGCGAACCAATTCAGTACGTGCTCGGGCACTGGGCGTTTCGAAGTATCGATCTACTCGTCGACCGTCGGGTCCTGATTCCACGTCCAGAAACTGAGGTCGTTGCAGGTCTCGCGATTGCCGAACTCGACCGATTCCGCCCTGATGGCGGGGGCCTCGTTGTCGACCTCGGGACTGGAACGGGTGCGATTGGTCTCTCGATTGCTTCGGAACGACCGGGACACCGAGTCTTGCTGACCGACGCCAGTGCAGATGCCCTAGCGGTAGCGCGTGCGAACTTGGTCGGGCTCGGTCGGGCTGCTCGGGGAGTCGAAATTTCCGAAGGGTCGTGGTTTGATGCAGTCCCAGATCAGTACCTCGGCCAGTTCGACGTCATCGTGTCCAACCCCCCATACATCGCGGCGAGCGAGGAACTGCCGGCTTCGGTCACCGACTGGGAGCCCGAGGCTGCCCTACGTTCCGACGATGATGGATTGGCCGATCTTCGTTTTCTCGTCGAGCAGGCCAGCGAGTGGTTAGCTCCTACCGGAGCTCTCGTTCTCGAGATTGGTCATCGCCAGGCCACCGATCTTGCGCGCAGCAGCGAGGCGTTGGGATACGAGACCGTCGTGCATTGCGACCTCGCAGGCCTTGATAGAGCACTGGTGTTTCGTCGTGCCAAGTAATCACGATCAGTTGAGGATCGACCCCGTGGATGCTGTGGTTCAGGCGCTTTGCCGGGATGAGGTTGTCGCGATCCCCACCGACACGGTGTACGGCCTCGCAGCCAATCCGGCTTCTGCGGTGGCTATGCAGCGATTGTTCGAACTCAAACAGCGTCCCGATGGCGTCCCGGTGGCCGTCCTCGCTGGATCTCGAGAGCAAGCTGAGCAGTTGGTCGAACCGTCTGAAACGTTCTATGCCCTCGCCGCTGAGCACTGGCCTGGGGCACTCACTCTGGTGGCTCGGCGCTCGGCAGATCTTCGTTTCTACATCGGTGACGCCACCAATCAACTGGGTATCCCAACGGTTGGCGTGCGAGTGCCAGATCACGATCTGATCCGGGCCTGCGCTCTTCGCTTTGGTCCCATCGCTGCAACCAGTGCGAACATCCACGGATCACCGACCATCGTCGACCCATCCGAACTCCGCTCGGTGTTCGGTCAAGACGTCGACGTCATCATCGATGCTGGGGTGCTCAGGGGAGTGGCGTCGACCGTCGTTGACGTCAGCGGACCCGAGCTAGTAACCCTGCGTCAGGGAGTAGTCCAACTCACCTACGACAAGTGAGTCGAAAGTATCGAAGCCAAGAAGCCCCGTTCGTGGAACCATAGAGGTGAGGTCACCTCTGACCATCGACGAGGAGCAATATGACAATCGATCCTTCTGAAATTCCGGTAGTGATTCTTGCAGGCGGCAAGGGCACCCGGATTCGCGAAGCCTCTGAGTCTCTTCCGAAGCCAATGATCGATGTTGGTGGCAAGCCAATCATGTGGCACATCATGAAGACCTACGCGAGCTACGGCCACACGCGCTTTGTGATCTTGCTCGGCTACAAGTCGTGGACCATCAAAGAGTACTTCCTTGCATACCGGGAGAAGACGAGCGACTTCACGGTCAACCTGAATGACGCGCATACCGATTATCACGGTGAGTATGGCACGGAAAATTTCGAGGTCACGATGGCCTACACAGGCCTCGACACACTCACCGGTGGACGTCTCTGCCGGGCAAAGAAATACCTCGAAGATGCCCCCGCATTCATGCTGACCTATGGCGACGGCCTCGCGGATATCGACATCGCTGCCCTGCGCGACTTTCACTACGAGCACGGCAAGATCGGCACGGTCACCGCAGTGCACCCCACATCCCGTTTCGGCGAGTTGGCGACTGAAGGAACAAACGTCACCGACTTCTCTGAGAAACCGAATCTCAACACCGGTGTCGTAAACGGCGGCTACTTCATGTTCGACCGAAAGTTCCTCGACTACGTGCCAGATGAGAACGGCGACATGCTCGAGTCAGATGCGCTTCAGCGCCTCACGACCGATGGCCAACTCAACTACTACCTGCACAAGGGTTTCTGGCGCGGCATGGACACCTATCGCGAGTACGTCGAGCTCAATCGACTGTGGGATACCCACGAAGCCCCCTGGAGGGTCTGGTAGATCCAGACTCGACATAACGGGCTGCCTTGCTAGGCAGCCCGTTTTTTCGCGTCGTTCTGAGCGTCGATGAGTGTCTGCGTTGCGTCGGCCACCTCGAGGGGTTTCCAGAAGAGGTAGCCCTGAGCCCGGTCACAGCCGAGCGCTCGCAGCGCGTTCAGTTCGCTTTCGTTCTCGATTCCTTCGGCGACCGTGGTGGCCCCGAGGTCCTGGGCGAGGGTGATCATGTTCTTTACAATCACGCGATCTCGCTGATCGATCTCGTTCGCCAGCGGGACGACGAAACTCCGGTCGATCTTGAGGACGTCGAACTCGTATCGACGGAGGTAGCTGAGCGACGAATAGCCGGTCCCAAAGTCGTCGATCGAAAGGCCCACTCCGAGCTCACGAATCTCCTGAATTCGGGTGGAGATGAGGTCGGTGTCATCGATCAGGACCGACTCGGTGATCTCGATAGTGAGCGATTCGGGGGATATCTCGCAGTCGGTGATAATGGTATTGATTCGTTCGATGATGTTGGGTTCGAGCAGTTGCTGGCCGGACATGTTTACGCTCACGGAGAAGTCGGTGAAGCCTTCCTCGAGCCAGCGGCGGATTTGCCGACATGCTGTCGTGAGCGCCCATTCACCGAGTTCGTTAATGAGGTTGGCCGCCTCGGCAAGAGGGATAAACACACCGGGGCTGATCGGCCCGCGAGTGGGGTGCGTCCATCGAGCCAGGGCTTCGAACGAGACGATGTTTCCGGTGGTCATGTTGACGATTGGCTGGTAGACGAGTCGGAGTTGGTCGTCGCGAAGAGCATCGCGGAGGAGGTCGCGCACTTCGGCTCGCTCTGCGACGTTGGCCCCCATTGCTTCATTGAACATGACGACGTTGCCGCGATGTGTTGCTTTGGCCGAGTCCAATGCGGTCGACGCCCTACTGATCATCTCTGAAGCCGTTGAGTCCGCTTGGTAGTCGATAACAAGGCCGGCCGACGCCTTGCTCGAGATCGTCTGAGAATCGACTTGAAGTGGCCGGTTGAGTGCCTTCAAGATGTTGCCTACCGCAATCTCTGCTTCTTCGTCCGAGCAGCCCGATGCGAGCAGGACCCCGAACTCATCGCCACTCAATCGTGCGACGGTGTCTTCGGATTGCACCGTTTGTCGGATGCGGAGAGCTAAGTCGACGAGGACCCGGTCCCCGAGTTCGGTTCCATATCCTTCGTTGATGAGCCGGAAATCGTCAACGTTAATCACCGCGACCGCTACGCTTTCTTCACTGACGGACGATCGCTGGAGTACCGAGCCGATTTCATCGATGAAGGCGGTTCTGTTGGGTAACAGTGTGAGCGGATCGTTATTGGCAACGTGGTGGACGCGAGACTCGAGCATGCGAGTTTCGGTCAGATCCGAGACGTTGATAACGATGCCCTCGATGTCCTCGATGTGGCGCATATCGGTAGCGGTGATGGCGAGGATGTGGGTATTGATATCGGCGTCGAACGCACGAACCTCGAGCGTGACGGTGCCGCCGGGATCGAGGGCCAGCAAGTCATTGATCGCGGTTCGCGCCTCGACCCAGTCAGTGCTGTGAGTAACCCATTCGAGATCGTGGCCAAGATAGGACTCTTCGGGGTGTCCGAGAATTTCCTCGATTGCCCCGGATGCGAAAACGACATGTCGGGTCTCGTCGATGAGCAGCATGCCGGTGGATGAATTCTGCACCAGCCCCCGCCAGCGGCGCTCGCTCGCTTCGATATGTCGGAGTACTTCGCTTTCGCGTTCGCGGTCGGCCTTCGCGATCGTTGCAGATCGAATCGCAGCAATGCTTCCTGCCTCTCTCACGAGACTTGCGAAGATCCTGTTCCGTACTGGGTCCGAGGTCGGCGGGTTCATCTGCGCGTGAGTGAACTGTTCTTCTGGTCCCAGGAGCGCAGGAGCTAATTCGACCGCACCGGCTGATGTCACATCGACATAGGAGATGTTCGACGTGTCATCGAAGGTGAAGCCGACCTGGCCTCCGAGTGAGGCGCGGATGTCGGCCGGGAACTCCAACGACGAGAGATAGCCAATGCTCGAGGCAAGCCGAGACTCCGTTACCGCAACGCCGCGCTGTTCGTAGAAGAGGCGGACGACCCGGGTGATGACCGTAGCGACGATGACGCTCGAAAGCACGACCATCAACCCTCGCTGGAACGCCGTCTCAGGAGGGTTGAACACCGAGATGATCGCAGGAGCGCCGACGGCGACGGCGGTCGTTGCCAAGCGCAAGGAACCAAGCCGATCGGTCTCGAGTTTGGCGGCGGCCTCAAGGTCTTTAGCCGTGGGATGTGTCGCTGCAGCGAGCCCAAGGGCGAGGGCGACCGGCTTGAACGCCGGTCCAACGAACTCGGGGAGTTCGCTAATAACGCTCACCAACTCGAACACGTGGCTGATCAGCACGATGGTCACGGCGATCGTGAGCAATCGGTGACTGGTCGAACGATGTTGTTCGGTCGCGGTGATACGAACGAGCAGTCCAACGACGGCGATAAGCACGATCTGGTGGTAGCCGAAGAGCAAGGTCTCGGTCCTGCTCGCCATGCGTTCGGGGTTGAATAGATCGAAGTAAATGCTCGTCCAGAGGATGAGCAGGATTGCTGTTGTCGCCGCGAGTGCGTCGAACCAGGCGTTTGTGTTCCGCCCGGTCGTACGGATGCGGTAAGCGGAGAACACCGCGAAGGTCAAGAACAGATATGCACTACAGATGAGGAGGTCGGCAGGCGTCAGGCTAATGATGTCTTGTCCGGCCAGTGACGAGAACTCTCGAACAGCTTCGCCCGCTCCGGCGAGGGTTGCAAATACCGCGAAGTTGGCGAAAATGGTCCTCGAGGCGCGTTGTTGACGAACGGCAGCGATCGCTAACCCAGCTCCGCAAATCAACGCCCAAGCAATGAATGCGATGGTCGAAACTTGGCCACCACGGGTTACGAGCGCGAGCAAACTCAGCACACCACCAGTAGCTACGAGCGCTTTCGTCCTTCTCACCTAATAGATATCGGCGAAAATCTCTCCGAATTCAAGAAACCAATTTTTATGTGCGACTAAATTTCGGGTCTGAACGTTGTCCCGCTGTGTTCTCCGCGACGCAAGCTGCGCGGG
The DNA here is from genome assembly GCA_964494395.1 of uncultured Acidimicrobiales bacterium. GTDB lineage: Bacteria > Actinomycetota > Acidimicrobiia > Acidimicrobiales > SHLQ01 > SHLQ01. The sequence goes on from CAZBTI010000055.1 coordinate 7,674, forward strand.
TTAGGCGCCTAAATCGGGCCAAGAGCGGTCTTTTTCGCTCAGATGCTCGACTTGCTTCGGCCACGAGACTCCAATACTCGGATCGTTCCAACGGATGCCGCGTTCGCCGCCGGGGGAGTAGGGGCGAGTCACGTTGTAGAGCAGCACGGTGTCGTCAGCGGTAATCAGAAAGCCGTTCGCAAACTGTTCTGGGATGTACACCATTCGAAGATTGCTCGCCGAGAGTTCAACGCCGAACCACTGCCGATAGGTCGCAGAATCGGGCCGCATATCGATGAAGCAGTTGAAGACCGATCCAGCAATGCAGCGGATGGTCTTTGCTTCGCCCAGCGGCGGATCCTGCCAGTGGAAGCCTCGGAACGTGCCAGCCCGCAGCGTCTTCGACATGTTCGACTGCGCAATGGTTGGATTCAGGCCGTGGGCAACGAATTCATCTTCGGCCCACGCTCGTGCGAAAAAGCCTCGCTCGTCTTCCAGGGGCTCGAGGTCGATGACGAATGCTCCTGCCAATGGGGTTTCGGTGAAGATCACTTCGACAGCGTAGAGCGCTGGTCGTTGCCCTTCTCTCATCGCGATCCCCAAAAAGCAAGTTTCGGTGATGAGCAAGTCAAATGGCAATGAATCCTGTCACGTCATTTCGTGCATACAGCGATTATGGGGCGCCGGCTTTCGTTTTGCTGGCACTCGAAGCGAATGGGCTTACAGGCCGTGCATGGCCTTCCACTCTCGGACGATCGTCTTGGACTCGTCGAGTGATACGGCGCTCAGTGGAATTGGTTCATCTTGGGCAACGTCCGCGGTCGTCGTTGCATACTCGACGAGACCGATCGGCAGATACCCCTCTGCGCCTGCGGCGGTGTCGATGTGCCCGTACGCGCTAAAGCCGCCAATGCAATCGAGTTTTTCGCTTGTGGCGAGGTCCTTCTTTGCGATGGCCACTACCTCTGCCAGATGAGGTTGATCGATCGTGATCAATGGTTCGTTGTCGAGCATCAACTCGGCAATCGTCAGCGGAATTTCTAGGTGCACGAGGTGATAGGGGCGGAAGAAGAAGTAGTCCGGACCAGGGCCCATCTTGTAGAAGCCCATTGCCTGACTGTGGAGTTCGTGGTTTGGATGCGTACCGATGATGCCGACGCCAGCGCCGAAGTCGCCGCCGAGAGTGAAGTCCACTCGACCTGGGGCTGAGAGAGCAGCCGGAATGTCGACCGCAGCGGTTGCCACGCTCGACTCGATGCCGTGCATCCCACGTACATCGGGGATCGTGCCGGTCGCGTTTGCGACAACTGCTTGCTCCACCTGCATTTTGGTGCCATCGCCAAACGCGGTCGTCATGTGTGACGAGGTCGTATCTCGGGCTGCATAACCAGCGCCGGTCTCGGGGTTCTGGTGTACGTCGAGGTGTCGCTTGCAGTTGAGCAGCGCCGTGACCTCGAAGCCCATTTGTTCGACCTCTTGCTTGAGACGAAACAGGACGCCGGGCTGATCGCCGTCGGCGATCGTGTAGATCACGTCGTTGGCGCGAGCCCGCTCGTGGAACAGCCAGCCGAGAAGTGCATCGCTCTCGGCGTTGAACGACACGACATGTTTGCCGGCATCGAGCATCGCCAGAATCGTTTCGGTTCCATAGTCGAGCGCGCCGGTCACTTCGACCACGATGTCAATCGGTAGGTCCGTGAGTATCGATGAATGGGTCGTGACCGAGGGCTTGCCTGCCCGTAGAGCCTCGGTCAACACCGACGCGTCCTCGCTGATGACGACCGACTCTGGGTCGATGCCCAACTGTGCGAACGCGGCGACTGCTCGATCGGTGTTGCGATTTACGACAAGGCAAGGCGACATTCCCGGCGACTGTGCAATCGAATGCACGACTCCGGTACCCACGTACCCTGCGCCTACGACCGCGATGGGCGTGTCGCCCTTTTCTTCAGCTCGTTGCCCTAATCGATGCCAAATGCCCACGTCAGATCTTCCAGTCGTAGTTGAATTCGTCGAGTTCTTTGCCGTCGGCTTCATCGGGACGATGCACGATGTCGGACAGGTTTAGCACGAGGCCGCCATTCGAACCTCCCATGAATCCAAACCAGGTTCCCGGCTCGATGGTCAGCCGCCCGTAGTCGTGGTCGGGTCCGAGGTCGAACTCGTCAAATGCGCCAGCGTTTTCCACCACGAACCGAACATGGCCTACGGGGACAACGACGTTGACCGTCATCTCGTTGTGTCGCTTCCAAGCACGAATGCTGTCCGGGTTGACTCGGGAAAAGTACGCCTCTCCGAGGCCTTTAAAGCCCGGCTCGTCAGCGTGCAGTGCTTTCATCACCTCGCCGCCGGAAGTCTCGATCCGGCGAAGTTCGGTGAAGTGCGCCGGCATCAGCTGTTTGCCCAGCTGAGCCCGCGATCAGCAGCGAGTTCGGTGTAGTAATCGAGTTGGCCATCGGTGATCGCGCGAATGCCCGCGGCGCCATCCTGATAGAAGCTCCGGTACCAGTCCGCAGAGATCTTCATGGTCTCATCGAAGTTCAGGACCGGCGTCCACCTGAGGTAGCTCAGCGCCTTGTCGCAGGTGAGCTTCAGCAGTCCAGCCTCATGGAAATGCGCCTGGCTTTCATCGATCGTCAGGTCGAGGCCTGGCAGGTGCTCCTTCAATGCAACGACGACGTCGCGAACCGGGTTCACTGCTTCGGCCGGCGGACCAAAGTTGAACGCCTCGTTGTGGAGCTCTGGACGCTCGGCGAGTTCTGCCCCGAGGTGCAGGTAACCGCTGATCGGCTCGAGTACGTGCTGCCAAGGGCGGGTGGCCTGCGGACGGCGTATCGTGACGTTCTCGCCGGCCGACCACGCACGAGCGACGTCGGGGACAAGGCGGTCAGCAGCCCAGTCGCCACCGCCGACAACGTTGCCGGCGCGAGTCACACCAATGCGGACGTTGCGCTCGTCATCGGGCTCACCAAAGAAGGAACGGGTGTGGCTCGAGATGATGATCTCGGCGGCTGCTTTGGAAGCGGAGTAGGGATCAGCGCCGCCGAGGCGGTCTTCTTCGCGGTAGCCGTAGTAGGTCTCGACGTTCTCATAGCACTTATCGGAGGTGATCATGATCGCCGTGCACTGGTTGTCGAGTCGGCGAAGTCCTTCGAGCACGTTGGCCGAGCCAACCATGTTGGTCGTGTAGGTGCCGACGGGGTCGTCGTAGCTTGCCTTCACGAGTGCCTGAGCAGCCATGTGGAACACAAAATCAGGTGCCTCTTCGGAGATAGCAGCAGGCACTGCTTCTTCGTCGCGAATGTCGAGCCAATGGGTCTTCATGGCATCTTCGAGTCCCGCTGCGGAGAAGTGCGCTGGATTGGTGGGGATGGTGTCGGAGATACCAACGACCTCTGCGCCCATCTGCTGGAGCCAGATAGACATCCACGTTCCCTTAAAGCCGGTGTGTCCGGTCACGAGAACTTTCTTGCCATCAAACGCGTTGTTGAACATCGTTGCCTTTTCCTTGCGTTCTTTCGTCAGGGCAGCTGCTCTAGTTGCCACGTCGCACTAGATATCATCGCACTCCCTTCGGTATGTTCGGCACCAACGTTAAGAGGTCTTCGTCACGGGCCCGAATCTTTGACACCCGGTAGTTCGACCAACGGCTATTCGACACTGCCCGTGGTTGAGGAAAAGAAGTGTTCTTTCGTCACGGAGGCTCCGTTCCATGTGTGAATCACTTGTAGTCTTTGCGGTTTACGCCCGACACACTTTGGGAGAGCACCCATGCCTTGGCCAGGAACTCGCGATTCGGTAGTTTTCGATCTCATCGAAAAGGAGCGTGAACGCCTCAACACCGGTCTGCAACTCATTGCCTCGGAGAACTTCACCTCTCCAGCGGTCATGGAAGCCACCGGTTCGGTTCTCACCAACAAATACTCCGAGGGTTACCCCGGCAAGCGATATTACGGCGGCAACCAAGTCGTCGACGATGTCGAGCAAATCGCAATCGATCGAATCAAGGAAGTGTTCGGGGCCGATCACGCCAACGTTCAGCCGCACGCTGGAGCGAACGCCAACATGGCGGTCTTTCTCACCATGCTCGAACCTGGCGACACCGTCATGGGCATGAGCCTTGACCACGGTGGGCACCTCACCCATGGTTCGCCGGTCAACGCGAGTGGCAAGCTCTACAACTTTGTGAGCTACGAGGTCACCGACTCCGATGAGCGCATCGACATGGAGCAGCTTCGTGAGCGTGCACACGAGCACAAGCCAAAGATGATCATCGCTGGCGCTACCGCCTATCCCCGCATCATCGACCCGGCGCCGTTCCGCGAGATCGCCGACGAAGTTGGCGCACTCCTCATGTTCGATGCGGCGCACATTGCTGGGCTCATCGCTGGTGGTGTCCACCCGAACCCGATGCCGTACGTCGATGTGATGACCTTCACCACCCACAAGACCCTGCGCGGCCCGCGAGGCGGTTGCATCCTCACTACCGAGGAACACGCGAAGGCGATCGATAAGTCAATCTTCCCTGGTCTGCAAGGCGGCCCTCTCGAGAATCACATCGGCGCAAAGGCCGTGGCGTTTCGTGAGGCAATGCAACCCGAGTTCAAGGATTACGCAGCCCAGATTGTGAAGAACGCAGCAGCGCTAGCCGTTGCGCTTGCGACGCGTGGCTTCCGTCTTGTTTCTGGCGGCACCGACAATCATCTGTTGCTCGTCGACCTCCAAACGTTCGACGCAGAGTTGACTGGCAAGGAAGCCCAGATTGTGCTCGACGAAGCCGGCATCACGTTGAACAGGAACACCATCCCCAACGACCCTCGTTCTCCATTTGTCACGAGCGGTGTTCGGATCGGTACTCCAGCGGTCACGACGCAGGGCATGGGCGAGGCCGAGATGGACGTCATTGCCGACCTGATCAGCCGCACACTTAAAAATCGTAATGATCCGGCCGTAGTTGCCGACGTACGTAGTGATGTAAAGGATTTGTGTTCGGGGTTCACTCCCTACCCCAACGGCTGAAATCGGCCTTTAAAGTTATCCCCGGCAGGGAAAACCCCAGCCCAAATGCTCCTACATCGTTCCCAGAACGTGGAAGACTCGAACACTTATGGCATCAATGGTTGACTTCTTGGTTGTCGGCGCAGTCGCCGCGATCGTCACCTTGGTATTGACTCCACTGACAATCCGCCTCGCGAACAGCGTCGAGGCTGTTGCTCTGCCCGGCGATCGCAAGGTCCACGAACGTCCAACCCCCAGCCTCGGCGGTTTGGCCATGCTCGGTGGCCTCGGAGCAGGCCTCCTTACCGCTCGGCTCATGGACTCGTTCGATCCGGTCTTCCGATCTTTTTCAGATATCGCAGGAATCGTCCTCGCAGCGGTCATCATCTTTGCGGTCGGCGCAACCGACGACATCCGAGAGATGTCCGCTCCAGCAAAGGTCGCCGGAATCGCCCTCGCTGGCGTCGTTCTCGCCCTCGCTGGTGTGTCGGTGCTCTGGTTTCGGGTCCCCTTCACGGGGTTCATCCAGCTCTCGCCCGATCTCTCGGTGATCTTCACCGTCGTGTGGCTGCTCGTTATGTCTAACGCCGTGAACTTGATCGATGGACTCGACGGCCTCGCTGGCGGCATTGTCGCGATTGCCTCTGGTTCATTCTTCGTCTACGCATTCCAACTTGCTGAAGACGGAGTGCTGTTCGATTCCAATCCCGGAGCGTTGCTCGCCATCATCACCGCCGGCATTTGCATTGGCTTCCTCCCCCTCAACTTCAACCCGGCGAAGACCTTCATGGGCGATGGGGGAGCACTGCTCCTCGGTTTGCTGCTCGCTGCATCAACAGCCTCTGTCGGCGGTCGTGTTGACCAGGCGGTCTCTGGACAGGTCTTCTTCTTCTTTGCTCCGCTCATCATCCCGCTCCTTCTGCTCGGCGTGCCGCTCGCAGATCTGATTCTCGCGGTGATTCGTCGCACGGGTCGAAAAGGTGTCGGCGTCACCACCGCGGACAAAGAACACCTCCATCACCGCCTCCTTCGGCTGGGCCACGGTCACCGTCGAACGGTTCTGATCCTCTGGCTCTGGACGGCGTTGCTGTGCGGCATGGTGTTGTACTCGACCCTGACCGGGTCGGGCGCTGCCGCGCTACCGTTCGCCGGGGGCGCACTCGCACTCGGGCTCTACACGATCTTCCACCCGGGCATTGGCCAAGATCAGCCAACCGGACGCCAGACAGCGTAGTTCGAAAAGAGAGCACTGAGCGTCTATGTGCGACCACGCGTTGTTCACATAGACATGCCGTACATGTGAATTGTTGTCCGTTGTGGCAAAAACCCATCGCTTCGATGAGCGAGGCTGTGACAATCGTTATAGATTCCATGCGTTCGCGAGTTTGCGTTAAACAAAATCGCAGAACATACTTTGGGAAATGATTCACAAGCTCTTCATGAGCTCCTTCTTTTTGGGTAACACGTGCAGACCGATATGACCGCGAGTGGGGATGGCAGCGAGGCCAGTTCAACTGACGCGCCCGCAGAAAAATCTGCCGCTGGTCACGTCATGCACGAAGCGGTTTGGCGTGGCAACGGTGGCTTGGAAATCGTGATGATGCCGGCTCTCACCGGCTTCCTCGGCTTCGTGTTGGATCAAACGGTCGGAACATCGCCGCTATTTCTCATCACCTTTGCTGTACTCGGCTTCGTTGGTTCGGTTGCGAGCCAGTACTACCGCTACACCGATCAGATGGCAGCGATCCATGCGGCCAGCGCCCAACGTCGTGAAGCAGCGAAGAACCCAGAAGCGTCGAGCTTCGGGCAGGTAGAGCAAGTCGAATTCGCGACCTATGTCGTCGAGGATGTCGAAACGGAGTCTTCCAAGTGAGCCAACCCATCCACAACCCACTGATGGAACGCATCGAAGGCCCGGCCCCGGTGATGGAGGTCATGCGCGATCTCCTCAAGCGCACAGCGTTGGTCGCACCGATCTTCATCGGCGTCGGAGCGCTCTTCTGGCAGACGAACGGAGCATTGTCGGTCGCCTACGGACTCGCCATCGTCGTAGTCAATTTCGTCATGGCTGCAACCATGCTTGCGTACGCCGGGCGAATTTCACTCGCCTTGATGGGTGGCGCTGCGCTCTTTGGTTTCCTCATGCGCCTTGGGCTCATGTTTCTCGCCGTGATTGCGGTCATTGACCAACCGTGGGTAGAGGTCGTGCCGCTCGGCATCACACTCATTGTTGCCCACATTGGCATTCTCTTCTGGGAGATGCGTTTCATCTCCGGCACGATGGCCTACCCGGGCGTCAAGCCATCAAAGAACCTTTCCATCCACGAACCGGCAGCATCATCAGGTGCGCCGGCTAAAAGTAACGAACACACTGGAGCAGCCTGATGTTCATCTTCGCAGCTGAAGCAGAGGAAGGCGGGCTCGAATTCCCGTCACTCTCGAACCTCATCGAGTGGGCGCCGATCATCGAAGGCATCGGCCTCGACAAGATTGGTTTCACCCACGTCCTTGGTTTGGTCATACCAACGTTGCTCTTCTTCATGGCTCGTGGCCAGGACAGCCTCGTCCCGACGGGTGTTCGGAACTTCTGTGAGAGTGTTATCGACTTCATCGAAGATCAGATCATCACACCAGCGATTGGCCCCGATGGCATGTCGTTCCTGCCGTTGCTGCTCTCCTTCTTCGTCTTCGTGTTCTTCGGCAACATCACCGAGGTCATCCCGTTCTTCCAGATGCCGGCGAATGGTCGTATGGGCGGACCGGTAATCGTTGCCCTCGTCTCGTGGGCGGTCTTCAACTTCGTTGGTTTCAAGGCGCAGGGTTTCGCATACCTCAAAGACATTGCCTGGCCGAGCAGTGTGCCGATCGCCATTCGGCCCCTCGTTGGTCTGATCGAGATCCTCTCGGTCTTCCTTCTCCGTCCCTTCAGTCACGCTGTTCGTCTCTTCGCCAACATGCTCGCTGGTCACATTCTCTTGGTCACCTTCTCGGTCTTGACCCTCACCGTCTTCGGCGCGAGCCTTACCGTCCTCGTGTTGCCGTTCGCTTTCGGTGGCCTGATTGCGTTCACCGCATTCGAAATCTTCGTGTCGTTCATTCAGGCCTTCGTGTTTACGATCCTCGCAGCCGTGTACATCGGCGGATCACTGCACCCAGCGCACTGATCGACGGCTCGAATTTCACTTCCGCTAGTCAGCAACACTCAATCGCAAGTCAACCAATCGACGGGGCGCAGGCCTCACCGAACCAAGAAAATAATTAGGAGCAACAAATGAGCATCGCAGCACAGATCCTTGCGCAGGTCGATCAGAACATCGCCGCTGCCGAGGGCGCAGGTTTCGCTTACGGCCTCGCCGCAATCGGTCCTGGAATCGGCATTGGCTACCTCGTTGGCCAAGCGCTTCAGGCAATGGCACGTCAACCAGAGCAAGCACCAGCGCTTCAGACCACCATGTTCCTCGGCGTGGCATTCACCGAGGCAATCGCCCTCATTGGCTTCGTTGTCTTCATTCTTCTGAAGTTCGCCTGATCCAACCCGCCAGGGTTTAGATCCGTACGAACAAGAGAGGAGAAGACGTGAACAACATCCATTTCAGTATTTCCGGCGGCCAACAACTGTTCTTTGTTGAAGCAGAAGAAGGCGAGGAAGGCGAAGAGGGCGAAGAAGAACCGGCACCGAATCCGGTTATCCCCGAGCTCAACCATATGGCATGGGCATTGGGAACCTTCCTGATTCTCTGGGCAATGATGCACTTTGTGTTGTTACCGCCTCTGCTGAAGAAGCGCGAGGAGCGAGAGCTCCAGCTCAAGGCAGGTCGCGATGCAGCAGACAAGGCAAAGGTGGCGCTCAGCCAAGCCCAAGCCGAGTACGACGCGGAGATTGCTAAGGCACGTGCCGAAGCAGACGCGATTATCGAAGCTGCACGCGCCGAAGCTGGCGAACACCGCTCCGCAGTGATGGCCGAGGCCATCTCCGCTGCAGCGACGGTTCGCAGTGAAGCATCGGGTGGTCTCGATGCTCGCCGCGATGCAACCGTTGCTTCGATGCGCGGTGACGTAGGCGACATTGCTGTTGCTGCCGCATCGGCAGTGCTGGACAAGGACCTCGATCGTGCTGCCCAGCAGTCCGTGATCGACGCGGCGCTCTCGGGGGGAGCCTCATGAACCGAATATTTGCAGTAGAAGGACCGAACGGTGCGTGGCTTCCAGCCGACATCCTCGAGTTCTACTGGTCAGCTGGTGCGTTCTTGATCGTGCTTTCGCTTCTGATTTGGAAGGTACTTCCGCTGGTTAAGTCCGGCCTTGCCGCTCGCTCCGATGGCATTCGTGAAGACCTTGTTGAAGCAGACCGCGCAAAGGTTGGCGCAGAGACCCAACTCACCGATCTGAAGAACAAGCTTGGTGACGCAGAGGCCGAAGCAGCCCGCATTAAGGCCGAAGCCCACGAGACAGCCGCCAGCATGAAAGCCGAGATGATTGCTCGTGCTGACGCCGACGCCGAAGCCGCTCGAGTACGAGCGAACGAGGAAGTCTCTTCGTCTACCGCCTCGGCGGCTGGCGACGTGCAGGCAGCGGTTGCAGAGCAATCCGTCGCTGCAGCCGAATCGGTTATCCAGGCCAATCTCGACGACCAGACCCATGCAGATCTGATCAACCGCTACATCGAGCAGGTGAACGCCTCATGAGCCGCGCTGAACACTACGCAAACGCGCTGATTTCCCTCGGTAACGCCGAAGGCAACTCATCTGCTCTCGAATCAGATGTGCACGCCTTTGCCGAAGCCCTCGATGCTTCGCCCGAACTGGCAGACTCGCTTTCCGATTCGTCTATTCCAGCCGCCAACCGGCAACAGGTCGTTGAAGACCTGCTCGCTGGGAAGGCCGGCCGGGCGTCGGCTGCTGCAATCTCGATGATCGTCGGCGCTGGACGCGTCGGTGACCTTCCGGAGATTGCTCGCACGCTGTCATCAAAGCTTGCAGGAAGTCGCGGCTCGGCTCACGCCGAGGTCCGTTCTGCGGTGCCACTGAGTAACGATCAAAAGCAGCGCCTCGAGAAGGCATTGTCCGAAAAGATGGGGCGTCCTGTGACCACACGCGTCACCGTCGACCCAACAGTCGTTGGCGGTCTGGTCACCCAGATCGACGACACCGTTATCGATGGCAGCGTCCGCAGCCGTCTCAACCAGATGCGCGAGAGCCTCGCCTAACAAGCGGGCCCCAACTACAAAGAAGAACCCATGTCTGATCTCACCATCAACACTCAAGACATCACTGCAGCACTCAAGAAAAACATCGAGAACCTCTCGACCGACATCAGCACGACCCAGGTGGGTCGAGTGCTTGAGGTCGGCGACGGTATCGCTCGCGTTTCGGGTCTCCCCGAGGCCGCAGTGAACGAGATGCTTGAGTTCGACAACGGTGCTGTTGGCCTTGCACTCAACCTCGATGAGGAATCGATCGGTGCTGTACTCCTCGGCTCGACGAACGGTATTGAAGAGGGCCAGCCAGTAAAGGCCACGGGCAACATTCTGTCCGTACCTGTTGGTAATGGTGTGATTGGACGTGTCGTAGACGCACTGGGTGAACCAGTCGATGGCAAGGGTCCGCTGAGCGGAACCGAGTCACGCCGTATGGAGGTCCAGGCTCCGGGCATCATTGGCCGCCAGCCAGTAGACACCCCAATGCAGACCGGCATCAAGGCAATCGACTCGCTCATTCCGATCGGCCGAGGCCAGCGAGAGCTGATCATTGGTGACCGCAAGACCGGCAAGACCACGATCGGCATCGACACGATTCTGAACCAGAAGGGCCTGGGTGTGAAGTGCATCTACGTCGCTGTTGGTCAGAAGGCATCAACCGTTGCCCAGATCGTCGCCGAGCTCGAAGAGAATGGCGCAATGGCCTACACCGTGGTCGTCGTTGCGCCCGCATCTGATCCGGCACCGTTCAAGTACATTGCTCCATATGCAGGCTCGGCCATGGGTCAGCACTGGATGGACAATGGTGAGCATGCGCTCGTCGTCTACGACGATCTTTCCAAGCAGGCTGAGGCATACCGCCAGATGTCATTGTTGTTGCGCCGTCCACCAGGGCGTGAGGCGTACCCGGGCGATGTGTTCTACCTCCACAGCCGTCTTCTCGAACGTGCAGCGAACCTCTCTGATGATCTTGGCGCTGGCTCGCTCACCGCACTTCCGATCATCGAGACCAAGGCTGGCGACGTTTCGGCGTACATCCCAACGAATGTGATCTCGATCACCGACGGCCAGATCTTCCTCCAGGACGACCTGTTCAAGTCCGGCACACGCCCAGCAGTCGACGTGGGTATCTCGGTTTCTCGTGTGGGATCGGCTGCACAGATCAAGGCAATGAAGACCGCAGTAGGCACGCTGAAGTCAGACCTTCAGCAGTTCCGCGAGCTTGAAGCCTTTGCTTCATTCGGTTCGGACCTCGATGCTGTGTCCCAGGCGCAGCTCGATCGTGGATATCGTCTGACCGAACTGCTCAAGCAGGGTATTAGCTCGCCAATGCCTGTCCAAGAGCAGGTCGTCGTCCTTATGGCGGGTACCCGCGGCTACTTGGATAGAATTCCCGTCAGCGACGTGTTGCGATTCGAGAGCGAACTGCTCGAACACTTCAATTCCCGTCACCAGGCTGTGCTGGAGGACATTGTCTCATCGGGCAAGATCGCCGACGAAGACGCCTTCGAGCGCATGATCAAAGAGTTCGCCGACGGTTTCACGCCCACCGACGGCTCTGGACCAGCCCCAGATGCGAGCGATCCGGGCAATTCGTCTGCAGAGCTCGTAGATGCCGACAACACCCTTCCCGAAGAAGAAATCACGGCCGACGAGGCCTGATCGGAACAGGTAGATGCCAGGAGCAAAAGAACGCGAGCTGCGCCGTCGTATCGGCAGTGTGCAGTCGACGAAGAAGATCACCCGAGCTATGGAGCTCATCGCGGCTACCCGCGTCGTCAAGGCCATGCATCGCGCAAACGAGGCCAAGCCCTACGCAACACAGGTGACCGGCGTGATCGAGAATCTGACCGCTGGTGGTACGAGTGTGAGCCACCCACTGCTTCGGAGCGCCGAAAAGGTCGAGCGGGTGGCTGTTATCGCCATTACGTCGGACCGTGGACTTGCTGGCTCGTACAACGCTGCGGTCATCAAGGCCGCAGAGCGTCAGATCGATGCAGCCCGCACGGAAGGCGCCGACTATGCCCTGATTCTCATCGGCAAGAAGGCTGCTGACTACTTCTCGTTCCGGAATTACGAAATCGAAGCTCAGTACACGGGCATGTCGGATACGCCGACCTATGAGAACGCTCGCGAGGTCGCCAACAAAGTCGTCGAAATGTTCGAGGCTGGCGAAGTCGATCGCGTCGAACTTACCTACACCGAGTTCATCACGATGGGAACCCAGAAGGTCACTGTTCGCAAGTACCTACCGCTCACCGCCACCGATCAAATCGCCGAGGCCGGCTCGGGATCGAGCCAGGCAGCAGCGGAGTTCGAATTTGAGCCGTCACCCGGGGGAGTGCTCGAATCTTTGCTCCCTAGGTACATGGAATCTCGCCTCTACTCGGCATTGCTCGAAGCAGCAGCATCCGAGCACGCAAACCGTCAGCGAGCAATGAAGGCCGCAACGGACAACGCAGAAGAACTCATCATCAAGCTGTCACGCGAGATGAACCAGGCCCGCCAGGCGTCCATCACTACCGAGATCATGGAGATCGTCGGCGGTGCTGAAGCCCTCGGGGGCGATGATCAAGCCACCATGCAAGCAATTCTCGAACATACGGAAGGTACAACGGTATGACCGTCACCGAACCAGAACTGAAGTCAGGCCGAGTCGTCGGTATCGCCGGCCCCGTGGTCGACGTGGAATTCCCTCCGGGGAACCTTCCAGAAATCAACATGCAGTTGCAGCTCGACATTTCGCTCGACGGCGAGACCATCGTCGTGCCTCTCGAGGTAGCTCAGCAGATCGGCGATAGCCGTGTGCGTGCTATCTCGATGAAGCCAACCGATGGCCTTACCCGAGGTGCAGAGGTCCGCAACACCGGCCACGGTATGCAGATGCCTGTTGGCGACGCGACCCTCGGCCACGTATGGAACGTTATGGGCGAGCCGCTCGACGTAGAGCATGTCGAAATCGACACGTACTGGGACATTCACCGTCCGTCTCCAGACTTCGACAAGCTCGAGCCTTCGACGGTCATGTTCGAAACCGGCATCAAGGTCATCGACCTGCTCACCCCATACAAAGAAGGCGGCAAGATCGGCCTCTTCGGTGGTGCTGGCGTGGGCAAGACCGTGCTCATCCAGGAAATGATCACCCGTGTGGCTTCGAACCACGGTGGTGTATCGGTATTCGCTGGTGTGGGAGAACGCACCCGTGAAGGAACCGACCTCTTCATCGAAATGGGCGAAGCCAAGATGGG
>CAZBTI010000056.1:0-6312 GCA_964494395.1 uncultured Acidimicrobiales bacterium
GTCACCAATTCGCAGCAGCGGGCGGAGCATTTCGGTCAACTTGAACGGGCCGATTACGTGTGTGGCGAGGGTTAACTCGTTGCCATCGACGGACTCTTGGCGAGGGTTGTGCAGCGCTCCAGCGTTGTGGACGAGCGTGTCGATCGGCTCGCCTGCGTCGAGTAGTCGATTCGCAAAGTCCTCGACCGACTCGAGCGAAGAGAGATCAGCGATTTCTAGAGTTACGTCGGCGCCTGCAATCTGATTCAGTTCCTCGACCGCCTTGGTGCCACGCTCGACGTTCCGTGCCACCACGGTGACGCTCGCTCCCGCGATTGCAAGAAGGCGCGCCCCCGCGAACCCAATGCCCGAGTTCGCACCGGTGATGACGACTCTGCGACCGGGCACATGACGGATTGGCTCCCAGTCGAACAGTCGACCGCGGACCGCTGGCCCAATCTTGGTGAAACTTGGGGCGATCGTTGCTTCGAGTGCAATGTCGACCAACTTCCTGGGGTCGATCAGTTTTTTGGCGAGAGAAGACATCTCTCGATACTGGCAGTCGAACAGGGAGAACGAACGCCGCAATGCCCAAATATCAGCCTTCCTATTTGCGCGGAATACGCGCGTGCTGTGTTCAATGGTCGCTGATAGCCTTATCTGCTGGCCCATCCACCCATTCTGTGGATATGGCCCAGAAGATTTCGTTCGCAAGCTCGCACAGAAGAGGGCGTGACATGTCACGTATTTGCCAAGTAACCGGGAAGAAGCCATCGTTCGGCAAGAACGTTTCCCACTCACATCGCAAGACCAACCGTCGTTGGGACATCAACATTCAGAAGAAGCGTTACTACCTGCCTTCTGAGAAGAAGTGGATTTCCCTCACGGTGTCGACAAAGGGAATCAAGACCATCGACAAGCGTGGCATCGAGAGCGTCGTTGCCGAGATGCGCAGGAACGGACAGAAGATCTAATGAGCGACAAGCGTCCAATCATCAAACTTCGCTCCACCGCTGGAACCGGATTCCAGTACTGGACCACGAAGAACAAGACCAACACCCGCGAGCGGCTCGAACTGATGAAGTTCGACCCGGTCGCCCGTAAGCACGTTCTCTTCCGCGAGGAGCGCTAACGCATCCGTTGCAGAGAATGATCGGTGAATGATCCTCGGCCTCGTGCCGGGGATTTTCCCTTTTTTGCGACAACTTACCGACGACCTACTACGGTCGAGTTATCAAACAGCATGTAGGAGTCTGCCCAGATGGGAACGTACGAAATCAGCCGTAGCAAAAACGGGGCCTTTAAGTGGAACCTCAAGGCCGGCAACGGCGAGGTTGTGCTGTCGAGCCAGATGTACAAGTCCAAGGCATCAGCGAAGAAGGGCATTGCTTCGGTGATGAAGAACAGCGCCCACGCCGATCGCTTCGAGAAGAAGACCGCCAAGAACAAGAAGCCATTCTTCGTACTGAAGGCACTCAACGGCCAGCAGGTAGGCAAGAGCCAGTTCTACGAGAGCGAACGCTCCCGCGACAACGGCATAAAATCAGTAGCCAAAAACGGCCCCAAGTCAAAGACTAAAGACCTCTGCTGACTGTTCCGCTAACTCTGCCTCAGGCGCCCAGCCTGCGTGGCGCCTGAACGCTCCCCCCGAAGGGGAGGGCATTTGACTTGCCGTCGTCGGCAAAATTACGCCGGAGGCGTGCCGACGTAAGGCAATGTCACGGAATGATCAGAAATTCGATGCGGCGGTTTTGGGCTCTTCCTTCGGGTAGTTCGTTTGACGCGATCGGGCGTGAATCGCCGAAGCCGACGGCTTCGAGCCGCTGTTGGTCGATGCCTGCGGCCACGAGTGAAGCAAGTACCGAGTCGGCGCGCTCCTGAGCGAGTGCTTCGTTTGTTTCGGGGTCGCCGCTCGAATCGGTGTGGCCTCCCACCTCGATGCGCACTTCGGGGTTCTCGAGCAGTAGGGCGATGACCTGATCCAAGGTCTCTTGGGATTCTGGGGTGATCTCCACGCTGCGCTGTTCGAAGGCGATTGGAGATACCGCAGCGATCGTTGCGAGGCGAGCCTGCAACTGCAGATCGAAAGACGAGGTACCGGCAATGGCGGTGGTCTCAACCTCGCCTGGTACGGGGATGTCCGCGTCATCGCCCGGGTGGCTCAGGTTGTTTTGTACGACGGCAACCTCGGCGATCGACTTGGCAACAGCGTCGGCGGCGATCACGTCGGTTCGCGTTGGAAGTTCACCCGACAGGGTGACGGTGCGCCCATCGGACTCGACGATCACGTCGCCATAGCCAGCGCGGGTTAGGGCTGGTCCGACGATCGAAACGAGATCGACTCGGCTCTCGTCGGCTTCTGCTTCGTCGGTCACACCGGTCGAGCCGAGTACGAACAACAGCACCAAGATCGCAACGACGACGCCGATCAAGAGAATGCGCGCAATGGGTAGGCCGCTGCCCCTTTTGGGGCCACCTCTCGAGCTGTTTAGGTTGTTCGGAAAGCCGATTGGCAGACTGGAGTTCATCAGAGTTCAGCGCAGGTGGCACCAGAGTTAAACGCTCAGGTGCGAAGATCATCATCATGCCCCAGATCGCCCAAGGTGACGAATCCATAGATGTCGAAGATCTTCCACAAGAAGTGATCGATGCGCTCCCAGAGGATATCCGAGAAGAGATCCTCACGGGGGTACGTGATCAGATACCCGAAAATGTTGTCGAGAGCCTCACTCCGGCGATTGCCGATCAGATACCCGAAGGGTTGATCGGAGCCGCTGCGGCCGATCCTGCGCTCACGAGCGTCGTCGTCGTCATTGCATTGCTTTCGGTTGCCGGAGCCATCATCGGTGCCATCAAAGGCTTCATCAAAGTGGCACTGTTTCTCGGCCTAATCGCCGCCGCAGCCTGGTTCTTTATCTTTCGCAGTTGACGGTTATCTCGTTGACGGCGGCATCTGGAATGCACTGGTCGGTGCCTCCTCCGCCTCGGGATTCGTCGCGTCCCACGGATCCGTCGAGACGGTCGTTTCCTCTGTTTCCCAAGATAATGTCGTCGCCTTTTCCGCCCTTGATGTTGTCGCTGCCACGTTGACCGAGGATGAGGTCTGGGCCGGCGCCGCCGTTGATCGTGTCGTTGCCCGCCCTGCCGCAAATGATGTCGCTACCACCAAGGCCCGTGATGACATCGGCCCTGCTCGTACCGATCAATACATCGGCTTGTGGCGTCCCTGTGAGCGATTGCTGAGTCGCGTAGAGGCCGTTGCAGGTGGGGCCGCCTCCGGTGGATTCCGCCGGATCGAATTGCAGAGCTGTCGACCACTCTTGGGCCATGCCGTCGATGATCTCTCGTGCCCGAATGTCGCTCGCCCCAGCGCTGGTTGTGAAGCGGCGAAGGTCACCGCCGGTCATCTGGAAGCTGAGGGTTTCGCCGGTGCCCCCGTGGGTCATGCTGATCTCGTAGGTGGCGGTGTTCCTCCCGATCGGTGCGGCGATGGCGAAACTGTTCGGACCAGCGAAGATTCGCGGTGGTTCGGTGTCGGCGAGGCTCACCGCTGGTGTTGAGCCAGAGAAGCAGTCGTACCCGTCATTCACCATGAGCGAGCCGAACGGAACCTGATTCCACTCGCTCACGCCGAACGCTGCGGGGTATTCGACTTGCGCACCATCGACACACCCGATCATCGTGCCAGCGTTGACTCGGGTTCCGAGCGGGAACTGTTCGTCGAAGTGCAGGTGGGCCGAACTGTTATGTCCCGTCAGGCCGTTGGTGCCGAGGACATCGCCGGTGTTGACCTGCTGGCCGACGCTGACCGAGACAGCGCTCATGTGGAGGTAGCGAGAGAAGCGGCCGTCGGGGTGTTCGATGACGACGATGTTGCCAGCGCCGTTGTTGCACGATCCGGATCCCGAACAGAAGGCGTCGGCTTCGATGACCTCCCCAGCGCCGGTCGCCCGCAGGGTTGCTCCAACAGGCATACCGAAATCGATGGCTGGGGTCGAGTGGTGTCCGCTGCGTTGGCAGAGCCCCATTGCTCCGGGATTGGATTCGGTGCACCACACCTCGAACTCGCCAATGAAGGGGACAGCGGCCGAAGTTTGTTCAGGGTCAGTCGCTGTGTTCTGCGCTCCAGCGAAGGGAATCGGCGCGGTGAGCGCAACGAGTAGGAGAACGGCGAAGGTGAGCGCAGCGGAATGGAATCGCGTCAGTCTCAACGATCGGGATGTCATCGGGAAGCCGCCTTGCTTGTGGGGGGTCGAACTGTGACGGTTCGTAACGATCCGTCATGTAATCGCAATATTCTGGCTGAGATTTGCGCAGTTATCTATTCGGGACGGCATCGTTGAAGATGAGTGCTACGGCACTAAGGCTTTGGCAAGACCAGGGACGGCTGGAGGCTGTTGTCCCTCGGCAATGTCTTTTACACGTGCGCTCACGATGACACCTTCGAGTGCTCGTGATTCTTCGATGTCGACCTCTAAGGTCCAGCGACTACCCCACGCAGTGAGGTGGACGGTGCGAAGTCCGTCGTCGTCGACGAGTTCGACCTGGTCCCGCATTGCCCAGTCCTGACCACTGAGAATGCCATTGAACCACGACAGTGCATCGTCGAGTGTCATTGGTCGGTGCAGCTCTGACACGACGGTCAGGGGTAGCTTTCCATCCGATGATTCAGGATGTACACGTTGTGTTGACACTGGTCCTCGTCTCCAAGGCCCCGGCTCCACCCGTGTGCGAAAGAGAACGTACTGGAGGACCGATTAGAGAACCAAAACCATTTTTCGATTTCTTTTTCGAGGACCGCCCTAGGCGCTATTGCAGACGGAAGGATGTGCGCTCGATCCGCTCGATTGCGCAGCTGTCGGCGACGGTCCCTGGGATCCGTTCGAAGAGCCGGAGTTGGTCCTGCTCACCTGTTGGCAGCCCGTCGGAGGATCGGAGAATCTCGGAGATCTCCTGAGTGCCCTCTTCGGTTTCGACATCCCACGTGATCGTCAGTGTGTAGAAGCTCGTCTCGGGGGAGAGGTTCTCGATCGTGATCTCGGCGAGAGGAATGCCTCCCTCTTCGGTGCAACTCAACTCGACGATGTCATCTTGTGGTGGGAACTCTGTGTTGTCCGAACTCGATATCACGCCGTTGCGAGTAACGTCTTCGCCCCGCAGGGTCGAAGCAATGACCGTCGCTGCACCAGCAGCAACGACGATCGAGAACGCCGAGATCAAGAGGGCGGTGATGGCAAAGCCCTTACCTTGTCCGGTGGCCTTCGCTCTTCGAAGCGCGATTCCAGCCATCACGATGGAGATCACGGCGATGAACCCGCCGATCACCACGATCGCCAGGACGAGGGCAAGTGCAGCAACGACGAGTGCGGCAACAGCAATGGGGTTGTCCTTGCGAATGTCGCCGGTGGCATGCGGGGTAGGCCCGTGCGGCGGGGGTACCTGAGGCGGCGGGGGAGGCGCTGAGGATGGCGGTGGCGGCGGCGCCGGATCGTCTGCTGACACATCGTGAAGGGTATTGGGCTGGATGGAGACTTGGCTATCCTGATGGATTGTGTCCACTCCACACTCCGCCCAAGATCTCATCGACGCGCTGGCGCCCGACGACCCGACCGACTCGTTGTGGGCGCTCTGCGACTCGGGTCGCATGAATGACCTCGCCCCGGAGATCCCGCTTTTGCGAATGGAGCAGGACCCAATTCATCGGCACAAGGACGTGCTGGCTCACACGATTGCGGTGACGTCCAAGACAAAGCCCGACCTGACTGTTCGCCTCGCAGCGCTCTTCCACGATGTTGGTAAGCCCAAGACCCGTCGTATCGACGACGCCGGGGTGACCTTTCGTCACCACGAGGCCGTCGGCGCCCGGATGGCCCGTAAGCGATTGACCGCTCTGGACTTCGACGAAGAGTTGGTCGAGGAAGTGACCGAACTCGTCCGTCTTTCTGGCCGGTTCAAGGGATATTCCGAAGGATGGTCCGACTCGGCAGTACGCCGCTATGCGCGCGAAGCCGGGCCGCTACTCGGAACGCTCAACCATCTCATTCGCTGCGACTGTACGACGCGCAATGCTCGCAAGTTCGAGAACATCCAACGGGCAATGGACGACCTGGAACGGCGCATTGGTGAGTTAGCTGAAGCCGACCGTCGTGCCGCTGAGCGCCCTGACATGGATGGCGATGCGGTGATGGCGTACCTCGGAATCGAGCCCGGACCAGTAGTTGGCAAGGCGGTTCGAATGTTGCTCGAGGTAAAGCGTGCTGAGGGTGAACTTCCGCGCGAGGAGCTCGAGAAGCGTCTCGATGCCTGGCACGCCTCGGTACAGCGTTAGCTGCG
>CAZBTI010000056.1:6412-21071 GCA_964494395.1 uncultured Acidimicrobiales bacterium
GGTACAGCGTTAGCTGCGGGGTACAGCGTTAGCTGCGAGACACAGCGTTAGCCGATGAGGAAGTCGATTCGGCTGGTCTGTCCGGCTGCGAGGTCGGCGCCATCGAAGCCGGCCGCAGAGATGATCTCCGGATCGACGAGGGCCGAGACGAGTCGGTCGGTCACGGCCTCGGCCCGGATGTCACTAAGTTCTTGACCCTCGACATGAGCACGTACGTTGACGCTGAAATTGCCGTTGACGAAGATGAGGTCAGAAACGGCGTCGAAGACCCCGAAGAAGCGCGGGTTGATCTCCGCGGTTTGATCGGCGAACAGCGTTGGGTCGACGATGCTGATGAGCAGGGAGTCGAGGTCGTCGAACCCGTCACCGATGATTTGGTCGTCGATGATTTCGAAGTCGCCAAAGAAATCGATGATCAGGTCGAGGGATTCATCCGCGGCCTCTTCGCTCGGAAAACCACCTACGAGTCGTACGGTGTCTCCGCTGATCTGGATCACCGTTCCTGAGGGCGTTAAGAGGAGTTGTTCGTCGGTAGCGGTCGGTCGGCTGTTGTTGACATCATCCTCAGCGCCACCTTCGATGATGTTGTCATCGTTGGGGAGTTGAGCGTCTGCGTCACCGTCGGCTTGGGTGAGGTCGTCGGGGTCGCCAGCGGTGGTTTGTTCGGTGACTGCGTTTCCGTCAGCTGATTCGTCGCTGTCATCGGATCCGAAGAAGCCGAGAATGGACAATCCAGCAATGACGAGCGCGATGCCGAGAATCGCAATAGCGATCGCTGCTTTGGTGCGGTGAAGGATGATGATGTTCTCGACGGAGTCTGCAAACTTCCACCGCAAGGGGTAATAGCTGTCGTCTTTCTTTTTCTTGCCTGTTGCCATTGGTGGTCTTATCGGTCAGATCGCTGCCGTTCTGAGGAAATTGACTCCCGCCCATTCACCGACGGTTCGGACGGTCTTTGCCGTGTGCAGCGGTAGCAATTGTTGAATTTCCTCTACCTGAGAGTTGAGAAGGCCCGCGACGACGATTCGATCTGCGGCGGCATAGGTCGTGGAAATTTCCCGGTGTACACCGATTGTGACGTTGGCGACGACGAGATCACTCTTCTCCACGCGACTTTGCGAAGCGTCGCCGTGGTTGAGTGCAATGAGGTGTTCCACACCGTTTCTCTCGATGTTTTCTCGCGCGATTTGTATGGCATCGGCTTCGAATTCTGTTGCTCGAACCGTGCAACCCATACGAGCAGCGATGATGGCGATAACGCCAGTGCCGGTCCCGAGGTCCACGACTGTGGGGGACGAGTCGAGTTCACCCAGCATCAATTCGATCGCCAGTTGGGTGCTCGGATGTGCGCCATGGCCAAAGGCCGCTCCAGGGTCGATCACGATGTCGTGTTCTTGGCTCCCGACTCTTTCGTGCCAGGGTGCACGGATGGTCCAGGGTCCAATCGTGCTTGGCTCCAGACCCAGTTTTTGGTTCTCGACCCATTTGCGGTGTTCGGAGTCGAAACGTGCAACTGCTGCGACGGTGGGAAACCGTTTGGTCATGGCGCTTTGGGCGCGTCGAGCTTCGGTTTCGGAATCAAAGCCAGCGAGGAGTTGCACCGCTCCACCGTCTACTGCGGTTTCTCCAACGGCGACCGCTCCCAGATCGAAGAGTGTGAGCGAGGCAATGCCGGCGATTTCATCGGGAGGGAGGGAGTCATCGGCGGTCACGATGCAGATCACCGTCCAGGCAGCGCTCACGAAGACTCTCCTCGAAGAAAGTTCAATTTTCTATAGCTATTATCAATTTCTAACTTATGTCTTCCATCGGGCGGAAACTGCGGCCATGATGGTTCACTAATCGGCAGCACGGAACTCTCCGGGCGCAAAATGTAATGATGCGGCAAGCGAAGGCCCGTCGATAACGGTAAGGGAAACACATGCAATTCGGAATGGTCGGTGTCGGTCGAATGGGAGCAGGTCTCATCCGCAGAGCTTTGGATGATGGCCATGAGGCGGTCGCATATGACGTCAATAAGGAACCGGTCGATGCAATCGCCGCCGAGGGCGCCACGGGTACATACGACCTCGAGTCGTTCGCTGCTGCGCTGTCGACGCCCCGAGTCGCGTGGGTCATGGTGCCCGCCGCGTTTGCGGGGGCGACCGTCGACAAGGTCGCCGAGCACTTCGAGGCAGGCGACATCATCATCGATGGCGGCAACTCGATGTGGAAGGACGACGTCGACAAAGCCAAGGAACTCCGGGAGCGGGGGATCAAGTACGTCGACATCGGCACGAGCGGTGGCGTGTATGGCCTCGAACGCGGCTTCTCGATGATGGTCGGCGGAGACGCCGATTCGATTGCGCACCTCGAACCGTTGCTCGACACATTGGCCCCAGGAGTCGACTCGGCCGAGCGAACCCTCGACGATGGCGCACCTCTCCGCGCAGGCGAGAAGGGATGGCTGCACTGTGGGCCAAACGGCGCGGGGCACTTCGTGAAGATGGTCCACAACGGCATCGAGTACGGCATGATGGCCGCCGTTGCTGAGGGCCTCGGCATCCTCGACGCTGCCGATGCTGGAACCGAAGTTCGCCAGGCCGACGCAGAGACAACACCGCTGCGCGACCCCGAGTACTTCCAATACGACATGGACATCCCCGCAATCGCCGAGGTTTGGCGACGCGGCTCGGTCATCAGCAGTTGGCTCATCGACCTCACGGCGCACGCTCTTGCCGTCGATCCAAACCTCGACGAATTTCAAGGTCGAGTGTCCGATTCTGGAGAGGGCCGTTGGACCGCACAAGCGGCAATCGAACTTGGCGTTCCCGCTGCCACGATGACGTCGTCGTTGTTCGATCGGTTCTCCTCTCGTGATAACGATGAGTTCACCAACAAGGTGGTGTCAGCCCAGCGCAAGGAGTTCGGTGGTCACCATGAGAAGAAGGAAGAAGAAGGCTGATGGCAAAATCTGCCGCAGCTGATGCGTTCCTGCTCTTCGGAGCTACGGGCGACCTCGCAAAGAAGAAGCTGTTGCCTGCGCTCTACCAGCTGACCGCTGAGGGTCGACTCGATATGCCCATCTTGGGTATTGCCCGCTCGGTGTTGAGCGACGACGAGATGCGCGATCGTGTTCGCGAGTCGGTTCGGGCCCAATTCGACAACGTCGATGAAGCCGCGCTCGAGAAACTTTGCGGCAACTTCCGCTACACCCCGGGCGACTACACGAATGAGACAACCTGGCCGAAGATCTTGGAACTGACCGGTGGCGCGAAGGTGCCGCTGTCATTCCTGTCGATCCCGCCGTTCTTGTTCGACGATGTCGTCGAAGGCCTCTCCTCGGTCGGTATGACTGATCGCGGTCGCGTGGTTGTGGAGAAGCCCTTTGGTCGGGATCTCGAGTCGGCGATCGAACTGAACGAGACGCTCTCGAAGCATCTCAAGGAACAGCAGATCATGCGGATCGACCATTTCCTCGGAAAAGAGCCGGTCATGAACTTCATGGTCTTCAGGTTCGCCAACTCGATGCTCGAACCCATCTGGAATCGCAACCACATCGAATCGGTCACGATCACCATGGCCGAGTCGTTCGGTATCGAGGGTCGTGGTGCGTTCTACGACGAGGTCGGTGCAATCCGAGACGTGGTCCAAAATCATCTCCTGCAGATGGTTGCGCTCTTGGCGATGGAGCCACCGGTAACACGTGATGCCTCGTCAACCCGCGACGAGAAGTTCAAGGTCTTTAAGGCAATGAAAACGCTCGACCCCGAAAAGGTCGTGCGTGGCCAGGTCGAGGGTTACCTCGACGAACCGGGCGTAGCGGAAAATTCTGACACCGAAACCTTTGTGGCGATGACCGTCGAGATCGATTCGTGGCGTTGGCAGGGTGTTCCCTTCTATATCCGTGCTGGAAAGGCATTGGCCGAAACGGTCACCGAAGCAGTCGTCGAGTTCAAGCAACCACCGAGCATGCTGTTCGCCGACGAAGAAGCGAAGTGTCCCGAGCCAAACCGACTTCGCTTCCGCCTTAAGCCCGACGACACCATCACGCTCTCGATGCAGGCCAAGGTGCCCGGCCTCGAGTTGCACAGCGACGATGTCGAGATGAGTGTCGACTATGGCGACGTTCTCGGCGGCGACGGCCCGGATGCTTATGAGCGTCTGATCGCCGATGCGATCGTCGATGATGAGCGACTGTTCGCTCGCCAAGACGGTGTTGAGGAAGCGTGGCGCATCGTGTCTCCGTTGCTCAACCCGACGCACAAGGTTGTCCCGTATCCGGCCGGGAGTTGGGGCCCAGAAGAAGCCGACCGTGTTGCGCCACTACAAGGCGACGAGTCGCGACCAAAGAGGCGCATCGGTGATCGTTGAGGTCCTCGCCGATGGCGAGGCTCTCGCTACTCGAGCAGTCGATGTGCTCGTCGCAGCCTCGGTTCGTGCAATTGAAGAACGCGGCGTGTTTGTGTGGGCAGTCTCGGGCGGTTCGACGCCCCGGCGCATGCTCGAAATACTGAGCGAACGCAACGACCTCGACTGGAGCCGCACGCACCTGTTTCAGGTCGACGAGCGGATTGCGCCCGATGGGTCCGACGATCGCAATGCGGGAATGCTCGACTCGGCGCTGCTGACCGAGACCTTCCTCAAACACAATGCACCCGCAGGCATCCATCTGATGCCCGTGACCGAGGACGATCTCGAAGCGGCAAGCGCCAGCTACGCAGAACTGATGGACGCTCACGCTGGTAGCCCGGTCGTGTTTGATCTCGTGCAGTTGGGAATGGGAAGCGACGGCCACACGGCATCGCTCATCCCCGACGACCCCATTCTCGAGATCGATGATGTCGATGTGGCCGTGACGAGCGAATACCAAGGCCGGCGACGCATGTCGTTCACCTGGCCGGTGTTGGAACGAGCTAAGCAGCTCCTCTGGGTTATCGGCGGAGAGTCCAAACAGGGCGCTGTTCAGCAGTTCCTCGAGAACGACCCGTCGATTCCTGCAACCTTGCCAACACAGGCCAGGGCAATGGTCTTGCTCGACGAGGCTGCCAACAGCTAACCGACGTTGGGGAAACGGCTCAAGTTTTCCCGAAGTCTGTCCGATATGCTACTAGTCGCAAATTAATCCGGTTTGCGATCCCCGTAAGGACGCCACCGATCGACTTGGAACCACACTGAGTCGGTCGGTGGCCCTTTGCGTTGCGCCCGACCGACCGATTTGGGGTCTGGCCCCAAATGTGTGGGTAGCGAGTTGTGTTATGGGCCGGTGAGGTTGGTGAGAACTTCTGGAATGAGGTGCTCACGAGCGTCGGGGAAGGATTCACCAGGGCCGATCAGTGCCGCCAATGTGGTACTTCCGTCTGACTCGACAGCCCACGCAATAGCGTCGCCAGCAATCGAGTCGGACGCCTCGAAAACACGCCACGTGCGATCGCCGACGGTTTCTTCAGCAGCCTCGACGAACTCGGCGTCAATCTGTCCGCCGAAGAGTCCGAGGAACGAGTCGATATCGCTGGGGAGTGCTTGTTGAATCAGCACGAGTTGGTCGGCGATGTTCCCGTCGTTGCGAACCGTGGTGCCGAAGCCTTGGTCGAGCCACTCTTCGGGCCGAACTCCGGTCAACCCGAGTTGTGGCTCCTCGAAGGGGATGAGGGTGATGCCCTCAAGACTGGGCGCTACAAATGGGGGAGCGGGGCTGGTGTCGATGCACGATTGGTCGACCGTGGCAATCGGGTCGGCGAGAAACTCGATCGCCAGAGAAAGGCCACACTCACTCGAAGTGACTGCGTGCCCTTGATCGGGTAACACCACGCTCTGACCGTTCGTAAACCCTGGAGCGATCGCCTCAGCGAAGCTGGGAGGGGTGATCGGGTCGTATTCTCCGGAGAGCAACAGCGTTGGGATGTCGCTCTCCACAGGCTCGGTAACGGACGCGTCGGCCGATCCAGATGGGAAGGCGTCGCAACTCACGCTGGCATCGAACTGTGCGTCGACCCCAGCGAATACCTCATCGAAGAACGGGTCGCCGGTGAGGCCCTCTTGAAAGAGTGCATCTGGAGTGAGTTCGGCGGTGTAGTCGTGACAAATCACCGCGTTGAACTGGCCATTCGATACCGCCTCAGAGTTGGCGAGTTGGATACCGATGAACGTGCCCAAGATATTGGTTTCGTCCACTTCGAGCTCGGCGATCATGCCCGGGACTGCACCGAAGAAGGCGGGGTTGTAGAGGGCGTTAAAGAGCACGCCGGACATTCGGGTGTCGTCGATGAGAGCGTCGAATGGTTCGCCGGTCAACACGTTGACTCCAGACACTTCGATTGGTTCGGCGGCGGCCTGTTCGATCACCGCAAAAAGCCGTTCTTCGAGGTTGGGATGCAGCTCGGCGCAAGCAGCATCGGCTTCACAGCCGGCGAAGAAACGGTCGAGAGCCCCTTGGAAGGTGCCGGGGACCGCAGCCAATGACCCGAGTGCCGGATCGGTTGGCTGAACCGAATCGAGAATGAGGGCATCGATCTCGTTGGGGTGTGTTCGAGCGAGTTCTTGGCCGAGGCGAGTTCCGTAGGAGATTCCGAACACGTTCCACGACGAAAGTCCGAGTGCTTGACGAATCGCGTCAGCATCGTTCGCCGACGACACCGTGTTGTATGCGGTCAGGTCGGCGCCTTCCTCGATGAGTCGGTCGGCGCACTCTGCGAGCGCAGCGAGCTGTCCGTCGAAGTCGGCGTCGGCGTCGGGCACTCGTCCAATCGCGGCGAGCGATTCGTCGGTGACCTCTTCGCACTCGAGATCGATCTCAGAGAGTGCCGAACCGCGTTGGGTGAAGGCGATGAGCGGGCGGTTATTGATCATCTCGCCCCATTGGGTGCCGAGGCCGAGTTCGAGGCCGAAGAAGGTATCACCGCCAGGGCCGCCCTCGAGGTAAACCACCGGCGTTGCATCGGCTGGGGTTTGGTCGTTGGTGATCGTCGCTACGTGGAGACGGATCGTGTCCGGATCGTCGGGGTCGTCCCAGTGCTGGGGGACCTCCACCCATCCGCACTCGGCACTGAATCCTTCTTCGACGACGAATTCACAAGACGCGGATTCGAAGCCTGCAGTATCGGACTCGGCAACAGCATCGTCCCCATCATCAGTTGAGTCGGCTTCCGTCTCGGTTGCCTCTTCTTCTGATTCGGGTTCCCCGGGTTCGGCGACCTCGTCTTCGGTTTCGACCTCGTCGCCATCTGAAGCCGTAACTTGCGAACTTTCGGTTTCGCTGGTCGCATCGCTTGCCGTTTCGGCCGACTCTGTCGTCGAACACGCAACAGCCAAGAGCGTGAAGATGAGTGCTACGGCTACCCGCCGCAATTGCGTAGCTGACAGTCCCATGGTGGACCTCCTGGGTCCAGAGACTACTAAGTGCGACGGGGTTGGGTTAACTCGCTCGTCCCGCCCAACGGTGGAGCACCCTTTGAACGACTACGTGAGGTCGATCGTGACTTCGATTTCTTCGCCATCTCGGAGGATGGTGAGGACGACTGCGTCTCGATCGTCGACTCCGAAGGTGATGATCTCGGTGAGCTCAGCAGCGGTCGCTACCGGCTCTCCGTCGACCTCGAGGATGATATCGGGGTTGATCGGGATCGGGAAGCCGTTGATGTCGGTGAACTCTGGCTCGGTGAGACCGGCAGCTGCGGCTGGACTATCGGGGTCGACGCTGATGACGGCAATACCAGCGTCGGGGAGACCGGCTTCCTCTCGAACTGCCGGAGGAAGACCTTCGATGTTGCCGAGCTGAGCGCCGAAGGCTGGACGGGTATCTCCGACCATCGAGACTCCACCGTCTTCGAGGTTGACGAGCGACTCGAGGAGCAAGTTCGACGGTACGGCGAAACCAACACCGACGAAGGCGCTGGTGCCGGCGTTGAAGATTGCCGTGTTGATGCCGATCAACTCGCCCGACGAATTGAGGAGGGCGCCACCTGAGTTGCCAGGGTTGATTGCAGCGTCGGTCTGGATCGTAGGAATGTCGATGCCTCCGACCGAGGTGATGAACCGTTCGGTCGATGAGACGATGCCTGAGGTGACGGTAGCGCCGAGGCCGAATGGGTTGCCGATTGCGATCGTCTTTTGGCCGAGCTGAACCCCGTCTGAGTTGCCGATCGGAATTGGCAGAACGTCGGGGATGCTGTCTCCGTTGGTCGCTTCGAGGAGGGCGAGGTCGAACGAGGGGTTCACGCCGATGACGTTGAGCTGCGTTTCGTTGGTGCCATCTTCGCCGAACGCTGCAGTGATCGTGGCGTCGTCCCGAACATTGGCGGTGTTGGGCTGGAGCGTCGCCATGACGACGTGGAAGTTCGTCACGATAAAGCGAGAATCGTCGATTTCGATGACAAAACCACTGCCAGAGCTTTGCTGTACAGGTCCGGGAAGAGCCTGTGCGTCGCCCAGCATCATTTGGCCGCCGACCTCAACTGCAAGGGCGGCGGTGCTCGGGCCGAATTGCTGGGTGACGGCGATGGTGTTGAGCTCGCCTGCTGTTGGGCCGAGATCACCGGCAGTGGACGTGCTGGTCCCTGATTCGGTGTCGTCCCCGGTCGTCGCGTCCGTCGTTGCGGAAGAGGCACACGCCGAAAAAATGAGAGCCCCGATTACGAGAAGCGCCGCCCAACGCCGAGGGTTCTTGCGTTGTTTCGTTGAGGTTTCCATTTAGATCAAGCTAGTTCAGGCAGTTTCTCTCGCGCCTACTGGTAAGAAAACGTTCAGAAGGTTGCTACGCCGTCGCTTGATGAGCAAGCCACTCGACCCAAGCTTCGAGTCCTTCACCGGTTTCGGCACTGAGCTCAAAGACCTTGGCGTGAGGGTTGATCTTTTCGAGATTTGTTCGAAAGGTGTCCATGTCGAAACGGAGATGAGGGAGCAGGTCAATCTTGTTGACGACCACGGCGTCGACCGCGTGAAACATCACCGGGTACTTGAGTGGTTTCTCCTCACCCTCGGTAATTGCATAAACCATCGCCCTTGCGTCCTGGCCAACATCGAACTCGGCGGGACACACGAGGTTGCCGACGTTTTCGATGAGCAAGAGGTCGAGTTCCTCAAGGTCTAGCTTTGCGAGACCCGCTCGCACCATGATCGCGTCGAGATGACACTCTCCACCGAAGCCGGCGTCGGTGTTGATGAGCGACACCTGCGCGCCAAGCCCTTCCAATTGATCGGCGTCGATGCTGGTGGCGATATCGCCCTCGACGACGCCTACGCGAAGAGATTGGGATAGCGCGGGGATTGTTTTCGCGAGCAGTGTGGTCTTGCCAGCTCCTGGTGAGGACATCAGGTTGACCGTGCGGATGCCGTGCCCTTGGAGTTCGGCTCGGTTCTCGTCGGCGAGTCGATCGTTCTCCGACAAGATTTTCTCGAGCACCATGACCCGGTCGTCGCCGGTCGCATAGCCGCTGTGGTCACCAACATCACGGTGGTCATGATCGTGCGAGTGGCCATGATCGCCATGATCGTGGCTATGGGTTGTGCCGTCGGGGTGTCGATGGAAGCGTCCCATTAGGAGGACTCCTTTAGTGGTTCGAGATCTATGGATCCAATGAGAAACTCTTCGCCGGTGATCATCGTGGTCTCGGCGCTATCACACGTTCCGCATCGAAGTATTGGATGTTGAAGTGTCGTTGCTTCGCCGCAACTCTGGCATTCGATAACCGCTGGTACTGGTTCGATGTGAAGGGTGCAGCCGTAGAGGTCGGTGTCCTTCGTGCGCATCTCCCAACAGTAAAGAAGCGTTTCGGGAACGACTTGGCGGAAGTGTCCAACGATGAGGTTCACCTGGTTGACGGAACGATCTCCAGCGTGTTCGTGAACGGTGTCGACAATTGCACCGCAAAGTGAAAGCTCATGCACCTGTCTCCACCTCCCACTTCGACCGACTGAATCGGACCCGTGGTGGCACGATAGTTCGCAGTCTCGCTCGGTTTCTATCCACTTTCCGAAGCGAGGCCCGGCGCAAACCGTCTACTACGAAGAGTTTCAAACGAGGAATGGTCATGCTCTGAGGGTCTGCGATGGTGATTCACCGAAACGCGTTTTGTATGTGGTTGCGAACCGGCCGAGGTGGGTGAAGCCCCACCGAGTAGCAACGTCGGTAACGGTCACGTCGCCTGTGGAGGCTGAGTCTGCAAGGTCGGACCGCACCCGCTCCAGCCGTCGGTTCTTGATCCAATGGGTGGGCGACTGATCGACGTCTTTCGAGAACAAGTTCTGCAGCGTTCGAACGCTGACGTTGGCAGCTTCAGCCACATCGTGAACCGAAATTGGTTCGGCCAAGTGTTCCTCGATGTAGTCCAGGGCGTGGCGGACAGCGGCGCTCATCGGAGGCTTTGCGCCACTGAGTTGGCTCGAGAAGTTCGACTCATGGCAATGCAGTAGCGCACTCATGAGGAACTCTTCGAGTGAGCCCAGGCCGACGGTGTTGTGGAGCAACGAGTCGGGTTCAAGGACTTCAGCGTGAAGCATCTGCACAGCAAAGTTCCAGCGGCTGGCGGTCACGGTGGAGATGTCGAACGCAGGGTCGAACTCGATCGAGCGGTCGAGCGTACGACCGAGCAGTCGGCTGAGATGGGAATCGAACGCATTTTGGTCGATGCGCAAAATGAGGTGAGCAGTGTCTGGTCCACACTCGAGGGTCATTGGCTTTCCGCGTTCGGGAACTACCGCCATCACCGGTGAGGCGTCGACCCGCTCTTCGGTACCCTCCGAAGTTGTTGTGGTGATACTCGACATTCCGGTCGCCGGCACGACGACCATGATGTCGTCTGGGATGGCCCGCACTTCGACTTGAACCGCAGTCGAGTAGTCGAGATACCCGAGCGTCACGTCGCGAATAAGCACACCGTGAAATGTCGCATGGAACGAGTCGGCGTTGTCCGAAGTGACATGTACCCGATGAGCGCCGAAGAAGTCGTTTCCGTAGAGCGCCGCGTCGGCAGGGTTCGTCGCAGCCCAAATGCCATGGGGCGCGAGCGCCGGTGGCAGTCCTCGTGGTTTGAGACGGGGGCGCGGATGGTCGAGCGTGCGACTTGTGTTCAGCGAGCTTAGGCGGGTTAGTCGACCGGGCACTTGACGTGTCCTTCGTCACTTGGATGGTGGGTTCGTTTTACGGATAGAGATTTCTCGCCATCTGTACGACCAGAGGATATGCACTTCGTATAGCGGATAGTCAAGTTGCGCGAATCGTCTTAGGTTGTGCCGAAACCGGAAGTGACTACTAGGGGGACTCACGATGGCAGTAACCGATCCAACCGCTAGCCCAGCACATGGCGCAGCGCCCATCGATGCCGTTACCGAGCGACTGAATGATCCTGCTGTTGCAGCCTCACTCGTCACGCTCCTCGACAATTCCGAATTGCTCTCGACCCTCGTTCTTGGCCTCGGCGGCCTTGTCGAGCGAGGCGACCTCATCATGGATGCAGTCGCTGAAGGTGTCGGCGATATGAAAGCTGCAGCCGCAAGCCAAGGTGAATCGACCGAGCTTCCGTCACTGTCTGAACTCGGAGCGGTCGCCGGGCAGCTCAGTTCCGCCGCCCCACTGCTCACCAACGTCCTCGATTCGTCGATCGCAACCCCCGAGACCATCGCCGTCCTCTCGGACTTGGCCGACGCCGCAGCCGAAGGGCAACGCAACGCTGCGGCGAACAACACCAAAGTCGACGGCATTCGCGGCGCAGTGAAAACTCTAAAAGACCCTGAGGTCCAGCGAGGCTTCGGTGTCCTCGTCGAAATCGCACGTGCGCTCGGCAAGCGCACAGCCGTCTAGTTCAACTTCCACTATTTCAATTCACACGACATCTGGCACCGACCAGAGAAAGGCAGACACTTCATGGCATCAGTGCTTTGGTTGCACGGAGGAGCATGCAGCGGCAACACCATGTCGTTCCTCAACGCCGACGAACCGAACGTCGTCGATCTGATCGTCGACTTCGGACTCGACATTCTCTGGCACCCCTCATTGGGTATGGAACTTGGTGAGAACGCCAAGAAAATCTTCAACGACGCTGCAAGCGGTGAACGTGCGCTCGACATATTCGTGTTCGAGGGCACCGTCATCGAAGGTCCCGACGGAACCGGCCGATACAACATCTTCGCCGACCGGCCAATGATGGATTGGGTTGTCGAGCTTGCAAACGCAGCCAGCATCGTCGTCGCCATTGGTGACTGCGCCTGCTGGGGCGGTATTCCAGCAATGGCCCCAAACCCAACCGATTCAACTGGCCTTCAGTTCCACAAGCGGGACAAGGGCGGCTTCCTCGGCCCCGACTTTGTCTCCAAGGCTGGCCTTCCGGTCATCAACATTCCCGGTTGCCCAGCGCACCCTGACTGGATCACCCAGATCCTCGTCGCACTCGCAACCGGCCGTACCGCCGACATTGCGCTCGACGACCTGCACCGCCCGCAGACGTTCTTCAAGACCTTTACCCAAACCGGCTGCACCCGGGTGCAGTTCTTTGAGTACAAGCAGTCGACTCTCAGCTTCGGCGAAGGCACCCGTACTGGTTGCCTCTTTTATGAATTCGGCTGCCGTGGTCCAATGACGCACTCGCCGTGCAACCGAATTCTGTGGAACCGACAGAGTTCGAAAACTAGGGCCGGCATGCCGTGCCTTGGCTGTACCGAGCCCGAGTTCCCATTCATGGATCTCGCCCCGGGCACGGTCTTCAAGACCCAGAAGGTCTCTGGCGTCATTCCCAAGGAAGTTCCCGAGGGAACCGACCATCTCACGTACATGGCCCACGCCGCAGCAGCCAAGGTTGCTGCTCCCGAGTGGTCCAAGGAAGACATGTTCGTCGTCTAACCGGCGGACCAAGCACACACGCCAAAAAACTGGATTGGGCCCTTGAGGGCCATGAACGCTCCCTGGAGGGGAAAGTAATGAGCACAATTGATCTCAACGTAAGCCCGCTCGGCCGAGTCGAAGGCGACCTCGATGTTCGTGTCACGATCGACGACGGTGTCGTCAGTTCAGCATGGACCACCGCAGGCATGTTCCGCGGCTTCGAGATGATCCTGAAGGGCAAGGACCCTCAGGCCGGCCTCATCGTGACGCCACGCATTTGTGGCATCTGCGGTGGTAGTCATCTCTACAAGTCGGCCTACGCCTTGGACACCGCGTGGAAAACTCACGTACCGCAGAACGCAACGCTGATCCGAAACCTGGCCCAGGCATGCGAGACGTTGCAGTCGATTCCGCGCTACTTCTATGCACTGTTCGCGATCGACCTCACGAACAAGAAGTACGCCAAGTCGCCGCTGTACGACGAAGCTGTTCGCCGCTTTGCCCCATACGTAGGGGAGAGCTACCAGACCGGCGTTGTTCTGTCGCAGAAGCCTGTTGAGGTTTACGCAATGTTCGGTGGCCAGTGGCCGCACTCGAGCTTCATGGTGCCTGGCGGCGTCATGTCTGCACCGACCCTCGCCGAGGTCAGCCGCTCAATCGCCATTCTCGAAAACTGGAAGCGTGCCTGGCTTGAAGGTCAATGGCTTGGCTGCTCGCTCGACCGTTGGCTCGAAAACGAGACATGGGAAGACGTGCTTGCGTGGGTTGACGAAAACGACAGTCAGCACAACAGCGACTGCGGGTTCTTCATCCGCTACTGCCTCGACGTTGGGCTCGATAAGTTCGGTCAAGGCGTAGGCAACTACCTCGCCACCGGCACCTATTTCGAACCATCGATGTACGAGAACCCCGACATCGAAGGCCGTAACGCTGCACTCATCAACCGTTCAGGCGTCTACGCCAATGGCGAGTTCAGCGAGTTCGATCACCTGCGAGTAGCCGAAGATACGGCTCACTCGTTCTACGAAGGCTCGGGCCTGCTTCACCCGTGGGAAGGCGAGACCAAGCCGGTCGACCCTGAAGCTGGGAAGAAGGATGGCAAGTACAGCTGGGCTAAATCACCTCGCTACGACGTGCCAGGCCAGGGCTACATCCCGCTCGAAACCGGGCCCCTCGCACGCCGCGTGGCTGCTGGCGCTCCAGGTGCAGGAGAGCACCAAGACTACGACCCGCTCTTCATGGACATCATGGGCAAGATCGGCCCGTCGGTCATGGTCCGCCAGCTCGCTCGCATGCACGAAGGACCCAAGTACTACCAGTGGGCTCGCAAGTGGCTCGACGACATCGACCTCCAGGGCAGCTTCTACACCAAGCCAACCGAGCACGCTTCGGGCAAGGGCTTCGGCTCGACCGAAGCAGCACGCGGTTCGCTGTCTGACTGGATCGTCATCGAAGATGGCAAGATCGAGAACTACCAGGTCGTCACCCCAACAGCATGGAACATCGGCCCACGTGATGGTGAAGGCACCCTCGGTCCAATCGAAGAAGCACTCGTCGGCGCTCCAATCGAAGACACCTCAGACCCCGTCGAGCTCGGCCTTGTGGCACGAAGCTTCGACTCATGTCTCGTCTGTACCGTTCACGCCTACGACGGCAAAACCGGCAAGCAATTGTCGAAGTTTGTCGTCAACGGAATGGTGTGACCGAGCAGCACACGACGCTCTCGGTCGCCGAAGCCAGACGCCTGGCTCTCGATGACGAACTAAGCACTCACCCGCGCGGTCAAATTGTTGTTATTGGTTGCGGGAACATCCTTCGCGGAGATGACGCGGTCGGCCCAACGCTGATCCGTCATCTCTGGGTTGA
>CAZBTI010000057.1:0-20049 GCA_964494395.1 uncultured Acidimicrobiales bacterium
CTTCGTCGACTGCGTTGTCGATGAGTTCCCAGACGAGGTGCATGAGGCCGGCCGAACCGGTACCCCCGATATACATGCCGGGACGTTTGCGAACCGCTTCGAGGCCCTCGAGGGTCTCGATTGACGATGCGTCGTACTCGGATTTCGATGCGTTCATTGTGGAAGTTGCCATGGTTTTTCTGAGATCTTAGAAGCGGGACTGGCCAACGGCGATGATGGGAACATCGGTGGCTGTACTGACGAGATCTCGGTTGCTGAGCTCCAGCGTTATCGAGATTGGATCGGGTGCGGGCTTTGTTGGGTCGTCCTCTGACCCAACGACCGCGAGCATGCCGTCGGTCGAGCCGACGTGTGCGTACACGAGCGCCTTCTCGTTGGTAAACCGAGTGATTCGAACACCGGTGCCGCCGCGGCCCTTTGCCTCGAACTCCGACGATGGGGTGAGCTTTGCTGTTCCCTTATCGGTCACGGTGAGGATGGGTTCTTCGGACAAGATCACTCCAGCGGCGATGACCTTCGCCCCATCTCGGAGTTTCATGCCGGAGACACCGCCAGCGTTGCGACCCTGCGTGCTGATGCCATCGACGCCGGTGCGGAGCACCTGCCCGTCGCTTGCAACGATCGCAATGTCGGCGCCAGCGGGAGCGGTGAAGGCGGCTACCAGTGTGTCTTGAGGCTTCAGGCCGATGAGCTTTTGGCCGGGCCGGGTTCCGGCAACCTCGTCAGGGCTCAGCTGCTTCGCGACACCGTTCTCGGTGACGAGCACCAGGTTCTCGGCGCCCTCGGACTTGGGGGCGACGATGGTGAGGACCTCTTCGCCCTTATTGGTTCCGAATAGCTTACGAGTATCGGTTCCTCGGGACCGACCGCCAACCTCGCCAATTTCGAGGCCGAGGGCGAGACGAGCGAGGCCCTCGTTGGTGACGGCAAAGATGGGCGAGCGGGTACTCGCCAATCGGCTCGCCACGATGACGTCGTGGCGACCAGGGGTTGCACGCTTCGCGCCTTCCGTCGGGGCTCGGCCCACCATGGCGCTCGTGGAGAGGGTGACGACACACGCAGTGTCGGGGATCTCGTCGTCGCCGTCACCTTCTAGCGCGGTGAGGTCGAGGGTGGCGAACTCATCTTCGGAGGTGATCTGGGTACGTCGATCGACTCCGTACTCGTCGACCGCTGCCTTCAACTCGTTCAGCACGACCGTGCGCTGACGCTGCTCGGAGCCGAGAAGCTTTTGCGCATCGAGAATCTTGGCTTCGAGGTCGGATGCCTCATCTTCAAGCTTCTGCACTTCAAGGGCGGTGAGGCGGCGAAGCGGCATGTCGAGGATGTGCTTGGCCTGGATTTCGCTCAGGTCGAGCTCGGTCATGAGCTGTTGCTCAGCTTCCTTGCTGTCCTGGCTGCCACGAATGATCGCGATCACCCGGTCGATGTTGTCGAGGGCGATGAGCATGCCCGCAACGATGTGGAGGCGGTCCTCCCACTTGGTGAGGCGGAACTCGGTGCGTCGGACAACGACCTCGAGACGGTGGTTGATGTAGTGGTTGCAGAGGTCCCACAATCCAACGGTGGTTGGCACACCGTCGACGAGGACGACGTTGTTGATGCCGAAGGTCTCTTCGAGCGGGGTCATCCGGTAGAGGTTCGCAAGCACTGCTTTGGAGCTGGCGCCGGGGCGGAGATCGATTTGAATGCGGAGCGGGTTGTTCTTATCGGAGAGGTTCTTCGCGCCCTCTCGCTCGTCGACGCCGGGCAATTTGCCAACGGCGGCGAGTTCGTTGATCTTTGTGATGACCTTCTCGGGGCCAACCATGTACGGCAGTTCGGTGATGATGAGCGCTTCGCGGCTTCGGGTGAGCTTGATGGTCTCGGCCTTTGCTCGAATGCGGACCGTCCCTCGCCCAGACTCATAGGCATCGCGGAGGCTGTCGTCGATGAGAATGCCGCCGGATGGAAAGTCGGGTCCGGGAAGCACCTTCATCAGTTCGTCGACGGTCGGCTTTGGGCGACGCTTCTTCATCACCAACTCGATGGCGTCGTAAACCTCGCGCAGGTTGTGCGTGGGCATGTTGGTGGCCATGCCGACCGCAATGCCGGTCGTGCCGTTGACGAGCAGGTTCGGGATGAGTGCGGGCAAGACCGATGGTTCGTCGCGCTCCCCGTCGAAGGTGGGGGTGTAATCGACTGTTTCTTCATTGATCTCGGCGACCATGTCCATCGCTGCGGGGGAGAGTTTGCACTCGGTGTAGCGGTAGGCGGCAGGGGGGTGGTCGAGCGAGCCGAAGTTTCCTTGCGGAGTAATGAAGGTGATGCCTCGACTAAAGTCTTGACCCATGCGGACGAGCGTTTCGTAGATCGCTCCGTCGCCGTGTGGGTGGTACTTGCCCATCGTGTCGCCAACGACGCCAGCACACTTACGGAAGTTGGCGTCGGGTCGGATCCCCTGCTGCAACATCGAATAGAGGATGCGGCGCTGAACGGGTTTCAGCCCGTCTCGAATGTCGGGGATGGCTCGGGCGGTGATGACCGAGAGCGAGTAGGCGAGGAAGCTCTCGCTCATCTCGTCGGCTACCGGTGTGTCGATGACCTCGGCTGCGAAGTCGTTACTGAAGAGACCAGGTTGGTCCACGGGTGCTACTCCCACGTTGGAATGGTTCGTGCCGGGGGGACGCGCCTATGTCGAACAGGCGTTCGGCTCCACCAGCCTAATAGTCCGACCGTAGTACCGCGACGCCCGAAATCGGTGAACTTGCAGCCGACTCCTCAAGAAACTTCCATCGATCGAGGATCTGGGAGAAAAAGCAAAGAAGCCGAATCCAATGGGAGACCATCCATCGAATTCGACCTCTGTGACTGTGGCGCCCCGCAAGAAGGGAGGGGACCGTGCGAGACGCCAGATCTATACTGCTTTGGTTGACGTATTGCGATTCGTGGCGCCCCGCCAGCAGGGAGGGGACCGTGCGGGGCGCCAGACTTTTGGTGTTGAGCGTCGTTGATCAACACCGGAGACTTACTGAGGGCTGTGTGCAGGCAGCCCCCAAGTTCTATGCGGCTTGGAGTTCGCTTTGAGCTGCCAAGTAGTTCTCGATCGATGGGGTGGATTTGCCGAAGACGAGGGAGACGAGTTCGTCGGTGCGGTTGCTGTCCTCTTCGAGGAGCTGCTCTGCCCGGAGGCGATCGTCCATCTGCTCGGAGCTGACGGTGATGAGTGCAGCGAGGCTGTCGATCCGCTCACCGATCAGATCGGAGAGGTCGTTTTGTGGTGCTTGTGTTTGTGGTGCTTGTGTCGTGATTGCCATGATGTGTTTCCCGTTTTCTCTGAGCGCTTTTGGTCTGAGTGGCCGGAACTTCTTTGTTCTGGTTTTTGCGCTTGTACATATTGAAACGTCCATGCCGCAGTTCTGATTCCCTCGGCGTTCCCCGTACTGCAGTTGTTCATCGTTCAGACTCATTTCGTTCATTTTTGAACCAAATCCCCACCGAAGTCAGTTGTCGCGCCACGTTGCGCGCGAAGAATGTGTCCCCAACTCGTTGATCGTTGACAGGTACCATTTAGTAATGGCTCAAAACACCCTCCCCTCCGAGCGTTCGCCAGAAACCGATGACGAAGAGACGAACAAGGCTCCGCTCCGACCGGTCATTGGCGCACTCACCGTTCTCGCCGTAGCTGCTGGAGTCGTTGCGGTGCTGTGGTTAAGCCTCAGCGCACGCGGCTTTGATGTGGTCACCGACGCTGCGGGTCTATCGGCAGATGTAGTCCGAGGAGTCGAAGACACGCTAGATACCAACATCATCGATCGCAGCGACATCCCCTGGGCCGCAGACGAGGTCTTCCACCTCGTCGGTTGGGGTTCGGTCACCTTCGTTATCGGCTTCCTTCTACGGGCTCGACGCAGCTTGGCCGATATTGCCGTCGGCGTCTTTGGCGCATCGTTCGCTGTCGAGGTGCTTCAGGGTGTGGCAACCACGTCTCGCACGATGTCGGCAGAGGATGTCAGCGCAAATGCGCTCGGCATCATGCTGGCGCTCATGGTGCTGGTCGCCGCCGAGCGGCTAATCCCGTTCCGCGAAGAGCAGTAGCGCACAACCGCGGTTCTTTCTGGGCTAGTTCTTCTGGAAGATCCGGATTGCAGCGGTCATGGCGATCGCCAAGATGCCGAAACTCCAGAGCAGCGCCCAGAACAGCGAACTGCCGACCTCGCTGCCGTTGAACAGTGCGCGCATCGTGTCGGCGGTAAGCGTGACGGGTTGGCGGGATGCAAACTGCTGGAGCCACGGCGGCATGTTCTCGACCGGAGCGAAGGTCGAGGCGGCGAAGACGAGCGGGAAGACCGGAATGAACGCTGCGGCCTGCACGGCTTCAACATCTCGAACCTTCAATGCCATGACCGTGAAGACCCAGGTGAACGCCTGAGCGAAGAGCAGGCCGATGAGCACTCCGGCGATGAGTGCGAGGAAGCTGCCCCCTGGTCGGAAGCCGAGGACGAAACCAACGATCACCACGACGACAGCGGTGATGAGCGACCTGGCCCCGTCGGCCAGTGTGCGTCCAATAAGGACCGCAGCGCGGGCCATCGGTAGGGATCGAAAGCGATCGATCGCCCCGGATTCCAAATCTTGGGCGAGACCGATGGCGGTGTTGCTTCCCGCAAAGAGGGATGTCTGGACCAGCACACCGGGGATGAGGTAGTTGATGTACGGGATCCCAACATCGATCGAGCCACCGAAAACGAAGTTGAAGAGGAAGACGAACATTAGGGGTTGAATCGTGGAGAACACGACGACCTGCGGCGTGCGGCTCAGACGGAGGAGGTTCCGCCGGGTCATCGTCGCCGCATCGCGGAAGACATTCGGCGTAGGGCTCGCCGTGAGTTGGGTGGTCACTCTGGGGGCTCGCTCTCGTTGCCGGTGAGGGATAGGAACACGTCGTCGAGCGACGGACGCTGGATGGCGATTTCTGCGAGCTCGATACCGGCTTCTTCGAGTTTCGCAGCGACCCGCACGAGCGTGTCGACCTTGTTGGTCACCGGAGCAGAAACCTCACCAGCATCGGAAATTCGGGCCTCGGTGCCCGTCATCGAAGCGATCACTTCGGCGAGTTTGGTGAGTGAATCGCGATCGGCTGGTGTGGCGACGAGCAGGTCGCCACCCATCTGGTGTTTCAGGTCATCGGCGGTGCCTTCGGCAATGACCTTGCCCGAGTCGATGACCGAAATTTCATCGGCGAGTTCGTCGGCTTCTTCGAGGTACTGGGTTGTCAGCAGCACCGTCGTGCCTTCGCCAACGAGTTCGCGGAGGAACTCCCATAGCTCGATTCGGGTGCGAGGGTCGAGCCCGGTAGTGGGCTCGTCGAGGATCAGAACCTTCGGTCGGCCGACGAGGCTGGCTCCGAGGTCGAGGCGTCGTCGCATGCCGCCCGAGTAGGTGCGCACCATCCGGTCGCCGGCGTCGGTGAGCGAGAGACGTTCAAGTGCTTCGTCGGCCCGCTGTTTGGCCACTGCCTTTGGGAGTTGGTAGAGGCGTCCGACGATCTCGAGGTTCTCCCTGCCCGTGAGCAGGTTGTCGACCGCTGCGTACTGGCCAGCAAGGCCGATGCGGCTGCGGACCTCCCTGGACTGGGTACACACGTCGAGGCCGTCTACGGTCGCCGTACCGGCGGTAGGGGTGAGCAGGGTCGTCAAGACATTGACGAGGGTGGTCTTGCCCGCACCGTTGGGGCCGAGCAACCCTCGGACCTCGCCGTCGGCGACCGATAGGTCGACCCCGTCGAGAGCCTTGACCGAACCAAAGTCGACCTCGACTCCTGTGGCCTGAATGATTGGGTCTTTCACCTAGTTGATCGCTCCGAGTTCGGGCAGGGCGCCGCTGCCGAGCCATGCGACGAAGAAGTCGTCGAGCTCTTCACCGGAGATCTCCTCGCTGAGGGCAACAAAGTCGGCGGTGGAGGCGACGCCGCCGCCGAAGCGGACGTTCCATTCGCGCAGGATTTCGAAGAAGTCGTCATCGCCGATCGCAAGACGAAGTGAGTGCAGTGTGATGCCGCCGCGGCGGTAGACGCTGGCGTCGAAGAGTCCGGCGGCTCCGGGATCGCCAGGCGCCGGGCTCAACGCGCCTTCGGCTCGACTCAAGAGACGAGCTTCGAGTTCGGAGATTTCACCATTGCGCCCGAACTCGATCCAGAGGTCTTCTGCGTAGCTCGCAAAGCCTTCGTTCAACCAGATGTCCTGCCATGTTTCAGGGCTCACGTTGTTGCCGAACCATTGGTGGGCGAGTTCGTGGGCGACGATGCGCTCGATCGAACCGTCGCCATCGACGAAGGCGCTGCTGAAGAGGCTGCGACCTTGGGTTTCGAGAGCGAAGCCCAGTTCGGTGTCGGCAATGAGCACGCCGTATTCGTCGAACGGGTACGGGCCGAACAGTTCGGTGAATGTCACGAGCATTTCATCGGTGAGTTCGAAGTCACCAACGAAGACGTCGGTGAGCCGGGTTGGGACGGCATCGAAGACGTCGACGCCAGCGCCCGGCGTGGACTGTACGAGGGTGAAGTCGCCAACGGCCACGGTGGCGAGATAGGAGGCCATTGGTTGGCGCATCTCCCACGTGGTGAGTCGACGGCCGGACTCGACGCGTTCTTCGGCGAGTACGCCGTTGGCGACGCCGGTGAAGTCGTCGTCGACGTCGAGCCGGAAGGTGTAGGTGGCCTTGTCGACCGGGTGGTCGTTGACTGGATACCAGCTGCGGGCACCGAAGGGTTCGCCAACCGACACGCTGACGTCGGGAGTGTCGAACCAGCCAATCTCGCCGATACGGGTTCCCGAATCAACGGTGAGCGGTTGGCCCGAATAGTCGATGATCACCGAGTAGTCGATGCCAGCGTCGAGGGTTTCAGCTGGCGAGATCCGGAGCTTGGTATCGGCCTGCTCAAACGAGGCGTCGACACCACCGATCTCCACGCTCGATACCACGAGCGAATCGTCGAAGTCGAAGGAGAGCCGGCTCAAGGTGTCGGTGGCGGTCAGGTCGATCGTTGCTGTTCCGACCAGTTGGTCGGCGCCAGGAATCTCGATCGCGAGGCTGAGGTCGTAGTGCGATACGTCGTAGCCGGTGTTTCCGAGGTTGGGGTAGTACGAGTCGCCCACGGACTCGCCTCCCACTGCGCCAGCGACCGGGATGATCGGGTCGTCTTCGTTGGTGGTGTTCTCCGTGGTGTCGTCAGTCGTCGTCGCCTGAGTCGTGGCGGTCTCACCCGTGGTGGTCTCGCTCGATGGCGCAGTACTTGATGGCGCGGTACTTGATGGCGCGGTGGTCGAGGTACTCGCATCGGCGTCGACGGTCGTTGGTGTAGCGAGATCGGGAATGTCGGGAATGCTCGACTCGTCGTCGGGGGCGCGCACTCCTGGTTCAGCAACGCCGCACGCCACCGCGATCAGCGAGGCTGCAACAAATGCCGAGGCGAGCCTCGTGCGGGTGACCATCACCCCAGCTTAGGTGGCGATCAGGCCTTCGATCGGTGCAGCTCCAGAGTCGAGAACTTCGCTCGATGGGATACCGAACCACTGCTCGGCAATCGTGGAGTAGTACTGCTCGAAGTCGACCGTGGCGACGAGGTTGCCGTCGTCGAGGTTTGTGAGCGACGGAGCTTCGCCGTGGACCCCGGCGTTTACCGGTCCGCTCAGGATGGCCATGCCGGCCTGTCCATGATCGGTGCCGCCTCGGTTCTCGGTGACTCTGCGTCCGAATTCACTCGTGGTGCACACCAATGTCGAGTCGGCGTGGCCCGAGTCTTCGAGGTCGGAGAGGAACGCTCCCATGGAGTCACCGAGTTGTTCGAGCAGGTTGTTGTGCGTACCGAGTTGATTGCTGTGCGTGTCGAAGCCGCCGTGGGTGATGTGGATGACGCGCAGGCCCGCTTCCTGACGGATGAGTTCACTCGCTGCCCCGAACGAGTCGCCGAGTTGATGGCGGGGATAGGCCTCGCGAATTCGGTCCTCGTCGATCTCGGCGAGTGTTCGGCCAAAGCTCAAGGTGTCAGATAGTCCGCTTCGAGCACCGGTCATTCTCTGGTTCATCGAATCGCCGCTCATGGTTGCGGGCATGTCCGATCCCGTAGCCATGACGTTCATTGCCCGCCGCATGTTTGCATAGAACGGTTCCTCGCTTTGCAAGAACCAACCCGCCCGCATATCGCTCAGCCCAATCGTCACGGCATTATCGGCCCGCAGAGCTGGGCTGGCGTTGGAACCAATGGAGACACCGGTGATTGGTTGGTCGGTCGCCAACTGATCGCAGAGACGTCCAAAGAAGCCGGTGAAGGGGATGTCTCGGCCAGAGGACTTGCCAGCCCACCAACGACGTTCCATCTCGAAGTGGCTACCGTCGGGGTTTCCCATCGTGCCGAGTCCAACGACTGCGGCGAGCCCATGGCCAGCCAGGCCGGCGAGGCGGGGGTTCCAGCCGAACTCGGGGGTGAAGGCGAGCAGTTCTTCGTCGGGGATGTGCACGCTTTCGCGGCTGTCGTACAAGACGCCCGCTTCTCGGGGGACGAGCGTCGCCAAGCCGTCGTTGCCACCTTGCAACTCGACGACGACGAGGGTGCGGTTGCTCACGTCGGCGCTCGCTGGCAGTGGTCGTGCGTTTGTCATGACCGGTGGATCGACTTCGGCCGCAGGCGAAGAGGTGGTCTCTTGTGGGGCCGCTGTAGGGCTTGCCACTTCATCGCCATTGCGGAGCAAGTAGCTACCGCCCGCAACGGCTGCGCCCGCAGCGACGGCGAGACCGAGGAAGTTGCGGCGACTCGTTCGCATCCTCGAGTCTCGTGGGGCCGTGTACAGGGCCTGTTTCAGTGGCACGAGTTCGGTACCAGCGCTCAAGCCTTCAGTGTTCACCGTTTCGGCGCTTACGACTTCAGCGCTCACCGGTTCGGGAGTTGTTGGCTTGGGGGACTCTTTGGGATACCAGTCGGGTGTGTAGTCGTTCATGATGGGCGTCCTAGATGAGTGAGAACTCGGGTGAGAGCATCGCGGTTACCAAGAGCAGTTCGAGGCCGTTGTCATATTCGGTTTGAGTCTCGATGGCGGCGTCGAGAGCCGCTGCGGTGCTTTGGGAAACCTCTGGGATGCCGAGGTGGGTAAGGACGGCTTCTCGGGTGGGAGCGAGTGTGTTGAGTAGGTTCTCTGGAAGGTGCCAGTTCAAGATGGCATTGCCGCGGTTCATAATTTGGGTGGCTGAACTCCAGCGATCGTCGTCGGGCCAACCAGCAACGTTCGGCGGTAGGAACGGCACTTGGCCGCTCGCAAAGATCTGCCAGAATTCGAATCCGTTCTCTCCGAGTCGAGGAATGCCTGAGGCAGTGGCAGCGCCGACGAACCATTCGATGGGTTGACGGGTGCGGCGACCTCGGGCGTTGACGAAGTCTTCGTGATGCAGGATCTCTGAAATGAGTGGGCGGATCTCCCAATTATTGTTTCGGAGCGTCTGGCCGAGTTGCGCCCGTCGCTCGCTGGTGAGTTCGGTCGAGACCAGATGGGCGTGTATTCGGGCCGCCACATGGTCGGCGCATGCGGGGTGGGCAAGGACGGTGTCGACGTAGGAGCCGAGATCCCAGTTTCGACGGGTGCCGAGGAACTCGACCGGTCGGCTGTAGTGGTACTCGGGTTCGAAGCTGACGACGCTCGTCTCATAATCGACTCTCCAACCCGAGAGGATGCGTGCTCCGGCTCGCACGTCGTC
Source organism: uncultured Acidimicrobiales bacterium (assembly GCA_964494395.1). Classification (GTDB taxonomy): domain Bacteria; phylum Actinomycetota; class Acidimicrobiia; order Acidimicrobiales; family SHLQ01; genus SHLQ01. The sequence continues at coordinate 9,727 of CAZBTI010000057.1, forward strand.
TTCGGTGTAGCCGTTGCCCCGGCCGAGCATGAAGATTTCAAGGAACTCTCGACTGAGGTTCTCGTTCGGCGAGTCGCCGCGGGATCCATCACCATCGAGGTAACGCAACATGGCACCATCGACGAGAATGTCGCGAGCGAAGTCTCTGAAGTTGCCAAGCGCGTGGCGGCGGATGAGGTGATTTTGGCGAACCATGAGCTGGGCACTTGCCTTGTCCCTGCTCGAAGTGAAGTGTCCGTGCCAGAACCAGGTCATTCGTTCATGGAGGCTGGTGCTCGGCGACAGCATCTGATCGATCCACTCGGTCGCCAGGGTGTCCCATTGCACGTCGTCGAAGTTGCGACTCTCCGCTTCTTCTGCCGACAGTGCCCAACCGCCGTCGGAAAGCACCTCATCGATGAGGTCGTGGATATCTGAGCGCACCAAACGTTGGACCTGGCCCGGCCGGATGCCGAAGCCGGTGCGGCGTAGCAGATGTGCGACTTGCTCAAGACTTGCCATAGTTCCGTTCTACTTACACATTAGTGAACTGGTCGTGAAGAGGTTCTTCATGGTGTCTTCATGAAGTATCTGGCACCATGACCCATATGCGCATCTTGGTGGTTGAAGACGATGCTCCACTAGCTGAGGTTCTTCAGCGCGGGTTGAGCGAAGACGGCTATGCCACCGATGTGGCTGGCAAGTTGGTCGACGCAGCCCACCTGGTGGATTCGAACAGCTACGACCTGATCATCTTGGATCGGGGTCTTCCCGACGGTGACGGACGGACGTTGTGCGCCGACATGCGCGAACGCGGTGACGGTACGGCCGTGTTGATGTTGACCGCCCGCGATGGTCTGGGCGACAAGGTCGAGGGGCTCGACGCGGGCGCGGATGACTATCTGACGAAGCCGTTCGATTTCCCCGAGCTCACCGCACGAATTCGTGCGCTCCTTCGCCGGCCTGCCGACTCGCAGAAACCCATCCTTGCCCACGGTGCAATCGAGATGGATCCAGCGAGTCGTCGGGTATCGCGGTCATCGATCACGATTCCCCTCACCGCTCGTGAGTTTGCTCTACTTGAACGGATGTTGCGGGCTCCAGGGGATACTCATGCGCGGACCGACCTGCTCGAGAGCGTGTGGGATGCGAATTACGACGGATTGTCGAACGTGGTCGATGTGCACATCGCAAATCTGCGTCGCAAGCTCGAACTGCCTGGACTAGATGATCCAATCGAGACCGTCCGCGGTGTGGGGTATCGCCTCACCCCGCTTGGGGGAGCGGCATGAACCTGCAACGCATTCGGATTCAACTCACCGCGCTATATGCACTCCTCGCTGCGCTGGCCGTTGGTTTGCTCGCGTGGATTGCGATCTCGACCGGTGGAGATCGCATCATCGAATCGGCCGAGCGCGAGGCCGAGAACGTGGTTCGTGAACTGGCGATCATCGGGTTCGATACGAGCGGCGCCGATTTCAGCCAAGATGTCGAACCCTTCAACACGTGGCGGGTCAACCCCGTCGACGAATGGGACTTCAGCTACGGCACCACGTGGATTGAGCCCCCAATCCGCACGATGGCTCAGGAGGCACTGAATCGAGGTCGACCGACCTTTATCGAGTTCGAACAAGATGGTCCGTTGCTCGCCTACGTCGAGCCAGTCGAGGCAATTCCGAACGAGGTCGTGCTGACCGTTGTCGATCTCAACCCCTTCGTGCGTGACCGCCAGGCGTTTCAGCGCAACGTGATTCTCGCTGCACTTGGGGGGATCGTCGCCACGACCGCAGCGGCGTGGTTCGTCGCAGGTGGAGCGCTTCGCCCGGCACGTTCGGCCATGGCCCGTCAGCGAGACTTCATCGCCGACGCCGCCCACGAGCTACGCACACCGCTCGCGGTCATTCGGGCGTCGGCGAGTCATTCGCTGTCGAAGGAACGAGAGAATGCAGAATACAAACAAGCATTGGCCGAGATTCTGACCGCCACCGAGCGCGCTGGCTCTGGTGTGGGCGAGTTGCTCGAGTTGGCCCGCCTCGACGCCGGACAAGCGCAGCCTCGTAAGGCTCCGCTCCGCATCGACCTACTCGTCGAAGAGGTTGCGGCGAGTGTGCGAGTCGATGACGTCGAAGTTGTTGCGCATGCAGCCGAAGCAATCGTGGTCGATGCCGACTATGCGCTGCTCCGCCAGGTTGCCGAGAACCTCACGCACAACGCCGCATCACGGGCGAGCCACGTAGAGCTATCGGTCGTCAAAATGGGCGATCTCGTAACGCTGCAGATCTCCGATGATGGCCCGGGCTTCGATGAGGAGATCCTTCCTCACGTGTTCGAGCGGTTCCGCCGTGGCGACAACCGAGGTTCCACCGGCCTCGGCATGGCGATCGCAAAATCGATCGTCGAAGCTCACGGCGGCTCGGTATCAGCAGCAAACAACAGTGCGGGCGGCGCGATTGTGAAGCTAAACCTCGACGCTTCGAAAGGCGCCTAGGGATCTGGTTCTGTGAAGTCTGAGGACCAGCAGATCGTCCGGAAACTTCACAGAACGACTAGCGGCGAGCTATCCCGATAGCCCAAAGGCCACTGCTACCATTTGAAAACATGGCCCAAGTAGTTGCAGCCCGCGCGAGTCTCGACTTCGTGCTCACACATTCCGGACAGGTTGGTGCAACACCGTGATGAACCGCAGCCTGAAACTCCGCTGGATTCTCCCGGTCATCGGAGCACTGTTCCTCGCTGGTTGTAGCGACCCAGCGACCGAATCGCTGGCCGCCGATGTTTCATCTCCAACGACCGCGGTCGAAAGTAGCGCAACGGTCGACGACCCGACGACCACTACCGCAGCGCCAACGACGGCCACTGACGAAGCCTCAGATTCCGAGCCAGATTCAGATTCAGCGTCGGACTCAGAACAGCCAGCAGCACCACCACCGCCGCTCGAACCCAACGCTGGTCCCTCTTCGGTGGTCGAAGAAACCACTCGCCCTGCGTGGATTTCACGCCGGTTCATGACCGCCACCGAAATCGAACTCTCCTGGTCGGCGCAAGAGGGGGCTGACGCCTACGAGATTCACCGAATCGAAAGCGAGAGCGAATCCCCGCCGAGCGCCGAGGAACTGGCCACCACCACCTTGATCAATTCTGCACGCGATGAAGCTGGTGTCTTCCTCGACGACGGAGTCACCCCCGACACGAGATACTGGTACGGCATCCGGTCTGTCGACGAAGCTGGCGCCCAACTCTCGATCGGTTGGCATCGCGCCGCAGCGGTCACCGACGAAGAACCTCCCGCTCCTGTCGAGTTGGATTTCGAACTCACGAACGGCGCTGTGGAGCTTTCGTGGAACCAACCCGATGAGAATTTCGAACTCCATGCCTTTCGAGTACTGCGAAGTGTTGGGGACGAAGAACCGCAGCTTGTCGTAACCACGTGGAACACCGACCAGACAACCTTTGTCGACATCGATCCTCCAACGGGAACGGTCTCCTATTTTGTCCAGGCGGTCGACTTCCACTGGAACGAATCAGATCGAACCGAGGTCGCGGTAGCGATCTCCTAACCCTCAAATGACCGAAGCCGCCCCAAGGGTGGCCCCCGGGTAGCCCGCAACGCAAAGGGCACTACAATCTGCCCCGATGACGGTAGTCCTGTGAGTCCGAGGTTTAGCGGTCCAGCGCTGCGAGTAGCCAAGCTGCTCGGCTTTGCGTTGGTTCTGCACTTCTTCGTTCTTCCCCAAATTGGCGGGGCACGCGACGCGCTGTCTGTCATTGGCTCGGTAAGTCCGTTCAAATTGAGCTTGGTCGTGCTGCTCGAGTTCTTTGCGTTCTTGGTGTACGCCTGCTTGACGCTGTTGCTGCTTCCAAAAGAGCATCGACCAGGAATCTGGACCGCGTTCGGCTCAGTCATGGCCTCGACGGGGGTGAACCACGTGGTGCCCGGGGGTGCTGCGACTACCGCGGCGGTCAACTATCGGCTCTTAGGCCACGCCGGAGTTCCTCGCTCAGAGCTTCGCTTCGCCCTCGGAACCGAGGCCATTGGGTCCGCTGTCGTCCTCAACGCAATACTTTGGCTGGCGCTAATAGTAGCTATTCCCGCACGGGGATTCGATCCACTTTTCGGTACCGCCGCGATCATTGGAGTGGTGTTGATCGGAGGCTTTTCTTTGGTGGTCGCAGCGATGCTGCGAGGACGCGACGCCTTCGCCAACCACGTGGCTCGCTTGTTGGGTCGGATCCCTAAGGTGGACGAAGAACGAGTTCGTGCGTCGTTGCTCAACATTGCATCCCAGATCAAGGCCTTGGCCGAAGACCCGAAACGTCTGCGTTTGGTGATCGGGCTTGCCGCCGCAAATTGGCTGTTCGATGCCGCGGCGCTGTGGGTGACGCTCTGGGCATTCGGGGCGCCTCCCAGCGTTGTGGGGGTGCTCGTGGCCCATGGCCTGGCAAACCTGTTGGCGGCCGTGCCCGTCAGCCCGGGTGGTTTGGGCGTTATCGAAGCCGTTTTGATCCCCACCTTGGTCGGGTTTGGCACCCCAGCATCGATTGCTTCAGTGGGCGTGGTGGCCTATCGGCTAGCCAACTTCTGGCTGCCGATTCCGGTGGGAGCAATTGCGTACGTAATCCTCGAGCGACCAGCGCTTGGTGATGCTCGAAGCTTTTTAACTGAACTCAAGAAGCACCTACCAGACCACAAATCTGTGCAACCGGCAACGGCCGCTATACCCGACGACTGAGGAGCCTGCGGGCTTCCGGAGTCGGTGTTGAATCTGCTGCGGGCGCCAACAACTGAACGGCCTACATCAGGACTTATGCCTCGGCCGGAGGGGGCTCAGCGGTACCGGTCTCCGGTTCAGTCGACTCAGTTTGAGGCAATCGAAGCTGTCGAAGTTGTGGGCCCTTAACAGTGAACGTTTCCAGCATCCAGCGCGAGCCGAACCAAAGCGCGACCGTGACCACCGAGGCGCCCAGAGTCTTCAAGAGCACCGCCCCCAGGATCACTTCTTCACTGGCAGCAATACCGAGCAGCAGGATAAGGGTGCCCCCCGATGCCAAGAGGAAGGCGATCGCTAGCGCCGAAGCGGCCAAGATTGAGAACACTCGCCGAGCGCCAATCCAAAATGGAATCTGCCCAGAGCCAGTTCCAGAGACCTCTAGAGCCTTCACCAAACCGGACACTACTGCGGCTCCAATCAGCAGTTGGCCCTCTGTCTGAAAGGACTCAGCCTGCGCCGAAACCAAGGCGAACATCGCGTCGAAGGCTTCGACGCCCCACTCGAGCAGCTTCCTGCTCGGTGCACCTGCCACCGGCAATCCAACAGCAAAGCGAGAGAGCACGCTCACCACGAGCAGGGCCAGAACGGTCAAACCCAGCCATTTCGGAAACCTCGCCTCTCGCATAACGGAAAATTCTACGCGAAAATAGTGTCCAGCCAGCCACCAGCACTGAATCCGAAACCCAACGTCGGCGAAATGTCCCTTAGGTGTCGATCCAGCCGGTTAGAAACCAACCGCGCGACTGCGAGAGATTGTGCGTCGGCGAGGTCGCGAGAACTGCTCGCGGTGAACGGCACGAATGATGTTGTCGATCGAGTCGAGCAGGGCAGCGTTCGTGCGAAACATTTCATCGACCTCTGTGCCGGACCACGGTTCGGTGAGTGCGTCTAGCGGCAGGCTAGCGCGCCGCCACGCAGTGCCGATCTCGCGAAGCGCGGTGTCGACAACCGGACTACCGCACTCGACGGCGATGTGGGCCATCTCCGCGGGATCGAATCGGCCGGCGTTGAAGGAGTCGCTGACCATCCCATTGCGATATCGAAGCGCTTGTTCGGCGATACGCGCGTGGTTCATGTCCCAAACCTACGCGTTGTGGGCTGAGCGCCAGTGGATACCAAGACCGCTGTCCTCAGCTCAGGTGGTCGGCCGGGAGGGACGCTGCGGGGCAGGGCAGCAGCCGGGAGCGCAGAAGTCGGGGCGAACGTCGAGGTCGCCGAGGGCGAGCACCTCTCCGTCCGATCGGCGCTCTTCGATAAGTTGGATAATCGCCGTGATGAAGCGGTGATCGGTGCCGACCGTGCCAGCACGAGCGAACCCGAGGGAGAGCCGTTCGGCCGTGGCGATTGCCTCGGTATCGAGGTCGTACATGACTTCCATGTGGTCCGAGATGAAGCCGATCGGGATCACGACGACCGCCGACTCGCCCTCATCGCTAAGCGCTTCGAGGTGGTCATTGATATCGGGCTCGAGCCAGGGGACCTGCGGTGGGCCGCTGCGTGACTGCCAGACCAGATCGAAATCGCTGCGTTGAGCAACGGTACGGCCCGCACGTTCGGCGACGAGACGGGATGCTTCGCGCAACTGTTCCTCGTAGTCCGAAGTCGACGACATCGAGATCGGGATGGAGTGCGCGGTAAAGACAAGGCGGGCCTTGTCAGCCTGTTCGCCGAGGGTTTCGAGGGCGGTGACGACGTTGTCGACCATCGGGTCGATAAAGCCTGGGTGGTCGTAGTACTGGCGAATCTTATGGACTTCTGGGGCGGAGTTGCCGAGTTCGGTCCGAGCGCGTTCGATGTCTTCGCGGTACTGATGGCAACCCGAGTACGAACTGGTTGCCGACGTAACGAACGCGATGGCCTTTTGGATGCCGTCGTCCGCCATCTGCTGCATCGTGTCGGTGAGCATCGGCGCCCAATTGCGGTTTCCCCAATACACGGGAAGGTCTATCCCGTGGTTAGGGAGTTCTGCTTCGAGGGCCGCGATGAGGTCGCGGCACTGATCGTTGATGGGGCTCTTCCCACCGAAGAGGTGGTAGTGGGCCCCCACCTGTTCGAGGCGTTCCTTGGGGATTCCTCGCCCACGGGTCACGTTCTCGAGGAAGGGCACGACCTCTTCGGGGGCCTCGGGCCCACCGAAGGAAACGATCAGGATTGCGTCGTAGTCGTTAACACTCATGGATTGCTACTCACTGGGTGCCTCAAGTTGGTTGACAGGTCGGGCAGTACCAAGCTTTGCGCTTGGCGATTTCGGCGAGGCGGATCTCGTCACTGCATCGGTGGCAGGGCTCTCCCTCGCGCTTGTAGACGTAGAGTCGCTCCGACTTCGGAATTCGACCAGCAGCAACGCCGACCTCGGCGGGGTCGCGGGTGACGATGCGGTTCAGTCGGCGTCCTTCGGTGAGTTGGCTGACCGACATCTCCCACAACTCGGCGAGTTGATCGTTTGAGAGTTCGTTCGCTGGAGTGTTTGGATCAATCCCCGCTAGGAAACAGAATTCGGACCGATAGACGTTTCCGATTCCTGCGATGACCTTCTGATCGAGCAGGGCTGCCGAGAGCGGAAGCTTCTTGCGTTTCATCCTCGCTACGAACTGTTCGGGGTCGGCGTCTTTGCGCAGCGGGTCGGGGCCGAGCTTGTCGGTAATCTTCGCTGCGTCGTCATCGTCGATGAGTGAGCAAACCATTGGACCGGTGAGGTCCCACGTTGCATCCTCGCCACGAAGGCGAAGGCGGATCGCTCCGATTTCGTCGGCGTCGACAGGCTTCTTTCGGAACTTCCCGATCAGCCCCAAGTGGATGTGCAACAGCGGAGCGCCGTCGAAGTCCATGAACAGGTGCTTTCCCCACGCCTCGGCGGCGTTGAGTGTGCGTCCGTCGAGAAGGGCTGCTTCTTCTTCGAAGCGGCCCTGCGGCGACGAGGCAATGACGGGGGATTGACGGACCGTCTTGTTGAGGTCCATGGCCAATCGATGAATTGTGTGACCCTCTGGCATTCTGTTGTTCTAGCCGGAGCGGAGTTCCGCGTGAAGTCGGTCGAATGTCTCGAGGGCGTCACGAGCCGATGTTGATGCAATGCAGTCGCCCAACCCGCTGATTTCTTTAGCGGAGGAGAAGGCGGAGCCTCCAACGACGATCGGCATATCGGGAAGTTGTTCGCGAATTGCCGAAACCGAAGCCGACATGATTTCTTCTGCTCCGGGCGTGGTTGCTGCGAGACCGATAGCGACGAGGTCGTTGGTAGCCGCGCAGCGCGACGCTATGGAGTCCGGCGGAGTATTCGCACCGAGATCTTCGACATCAAAACCGCGCACTCGGAGGAGGTCTCGGAGTATTGCGGTGGGAAGGAAATGATGGTCGTTGGCAACCGTGGCAAGCACGATGGTGCCCCGGGAGCGGCCGCGCTTGCGTCCCACTCGGGAGCCGAGACGGGAGACGACGCGAATTGCGGTCGCTGTGGCGACATGCTCGTCGGAAATATCGATCTCGCCGTCGTGCCACCGTTGGCCAATGCTGGCGAGGGCCGGAGTGAGCAGGTCGAGGTAGACCTCGTCTGCCTCCGCGCCTCCGGCCATGGCGTCTTCGAGAATTTGGAAGCTGCCGATTTCGTCGCCCGCGAGCAGGCGCTCTTCGAGGCGGACGGGGAGGACTTCCGGGCGGCTCGATGTCGTGATGCGCCCGGTCTTGACCGCTGCGAGATCATCGATGTTGACGAACCACTGACCGCCGTTCTTTTCGGCAGCGAGGCGACCCGTGCGGACATAGCGGTACGCCGTCATGTAGTGCACCCCGAGGCGTTCTGATGCTTCGGCCAGGGAGACTGTTTCTGCCATGGATTATCCGGCCTGCTGTGTGTGTTCTTCTGGCTCTAGTACCTCGGCACGTGCTGCTTCTCGTCCGAGTTCTGCAACTGCGCGGCGTGAAGGACTCCGTGGAGGATAGCCCAAACTCGCCCGCTGTTCTTCGCTTTCGCCTCCCCAGAAACCATGTTCGCGGTTGTCTCGGGCCCAGCTACGGCAAGCGAGCATGACCTGGCAGTTGTCGCAGTACGAGCGTGCCAGCGCTTCTCGCTTTGTTCGTCGGGTTCGACGTTCTCCTGGAGGTGCGAAGAAGAGATCACTCTTTCCCGCACAAAGGCCATCGCTAGCCCATTCCCGTGATCCCGATACCGCAAACAGTTCGTCCAGCATGTCGTAAGCCTCTCCTCGATGGGGTCAATTTAGCACTAAACAATTCTATTTACTACTAAATCGTCCGAAGGTATGAAAAAGTGAGGCTGAGGTGTTGAAAAGTCAATGAAAACGAGAAAATCCCACAGCGATGATTCGCTGTGGGATCTCGTGAAAGTGTTAAAGCGGGAGGGGGCTAGCTCAGCCGCCCAGCCACTTATTTAGCCTTTTCGCGAAGGCACCGTTCTCCGGTACTTCGACACCCTCAGGTACGAGTTCGGGGGCTTGGGCATCAAGTGCTTGGAGCACCTCGTTGGCACTCGGGTTTACCATCTTTGCCTTGCCGATTACCACGGTTGGAACCGTCTCGTTGCCATCGGCAATCGAGCGGACTGTTTCAGCATCTGCTTTGCTGTCCCAGATGTTCTTTTTGTTGAGCGGCAAGTCGAGCTTGTTCAACTTGCTCTCGAGATTCATGCAGAACGGGCAACCGGGTCGCCAGTAAAAATCGATCGTGGTGCTATCAGGATTCATCGAGTCTTCCAATCAATTGGGCATCGTCATCGAACCCTAAGCAGGTTACAAGGCGATCGGGATTCTGCGTTTGATTCCATGAATCGACAGTTGGCTGAAAGAACTTGAAACTAATTCCGCGATCGTCGTCCGGGGAAACCAGTTCTGCGAGCGAGGTACGACACACGTCTTCCGCAAAAGCCGAGATTGCAATCTCGTCGAACTCGGGGACCGTGTCGATAATGGCCTCTCGATAGATCTCGAAGTCATGAGGCTCATCGCAGTCGACCCGTTCGACCTCAAGGATTTGCCCATCGATATCACCAATGATGCAGTCGCCGGCGCGAATGTCGAAGACCGAGATCACCTGACCGCCCTCTTCGGAGTCCGTACCGCTGTCGTCTTCGGTATTTTCTGCACCGTCGAGGATTCCAGCCTCATCTTCGCTTTGTTCGGCATCGGGAACGTCGGTCTCTGTTTCGGCGACCTCATCGCCATTCGAGAACAGGCGCAGGGACAGCCAGATAATTCCACCGAGGAGGACGAGGGCAGCAACAGCACCGCCGATGACTCCCTTGTTGGGGCCACTGTCCTCAAAAAGCGGTGGAGTTGTGCTCTCGGGTACTGCGAGGTCGACAACGTCTGGCTTTGTGGTGCTCGTCGCGAGCGGTGCAGCGAGTGTGTCCTGCGCCTCGGCGCTCGGTTTGCGCCACGCGTCATCTCGAGAAACTTCTTCGAACTCGGGGGTTGCGATCACCGGAGGTTCGAACGTCGCCAGCGGAGCGCTCGTTAGCGTCGCCGCCGGTTCTTCGACCAGGGGAAGGTCCGGAACCGAGGGTGCCTCGACCTCAGGAATCTCCGGAAGTTCGATGCCGCCAATCGCTGAGGACTCAGTG
>CAZBTI010000058.1:0-6021 GCA_964494395.1 uncultured Acidimicrobiales bacterium
CTTTGGCCGGATTTGAGTCCCACACGATGCCGCCGCCGACGCCGTAGGTGCCTCGGCCGTTCACGAGGTCGAGCCAGACGCTGCGGATGATTACGTTGAACTCCCAGCGACCATCTGGGGAGAGTACGAACACCGAACCGCAATAGGCGCCGCGCGGAGAGGCTTCGAGATCGGCGATGATTTCGGTCGTTCGGTACTTGGGAGCTCCGGTGATGGACGCGACGGGGTAGAGGGCCTGGAGCGCCTCGACCAATCCTGCTGAACTCTCGGCAACGACCGTCGAGGTCATCGTGTGCACGGTCGGGTAGTGCTCGATATCGAGAAGATGCGGGACGTGGACGGTTCCCGGCTCGGCGATCCGGCCGAGATCGTTGCGCACCATGTCGACGATCATGACGTTCTCGGCTCGATCTTTGAGGCTAGTGGTGAGCTCACTTGCGAGTTCAGCGTCGAGTTCGGGGTCGAAATGGCGTGGTCGAGTGCCCTTCATTGGCTTCGATAGGAACGTCGAGCCGGCTTTGGTGAAGAAGAGTTCGGGTGAGGCGCTACACAGCGCGTGCGTGCCGAAATGCAAGAAGGCGTCGTGCTCGGCCGCTTGGGCACGAGACAACGCAGCGAACAAGCCTTCGGCGCTGCCCCAGAAGGTTGCGTGACGTCGCATGGTGTAGTTCACCTGATAGGTCTCACCGGCGCGGATGAGCTCGCGAACCGTCTCCAGCGCGTTGCTGTATTGCGCGAAGTCTTGGTCAGGTTCCCACTCGCTGATCTCGAAGGGGGCCACCCGCGGCCCGTCACTCGGTGCTGCGTCGTCGAACGTGGCGAGGGCGAGCAGAGGGGTGGTGGGGTCTCTCTGTGACGTGACGGCCGGGTCAAACGCTGGACCGGCGTCGTAGCTCAACATACCGACCACCCACGAGCCTTTTCGGGCTGCGGCTTCGGCGGCGGACAGCGCGTCGATCACCTCGTCGAGTTCCCAGATGGTGCGTGACTCCGTCGGATTGTCGAACTCCAGCCAGTGGCGGGCCTCGCCGTGGCGAACGAGCGCAGAACTGAGCGAGGTGCTCGGATTGGTCACGCTCGTAAATCTAACAGTGCTCGCTCTAGGAGTCGCTTGGTCGAATGATGAGGAACCAGGTAGCGAACAGGCTGAGCACGACGAGGGTAAGCGCCATGAGACCAGCCTCGGTCACGAACGCTTCGCTGAACGTGCCAAATATGCGGGTGGCGAGCGTCTCGAACTCGAATGGGGACAGCAGCAAGCTGATCGGCAGTTCTTTCATCGTGGACAAGAGCACAAGGCCGCCCGCAGCCAAGAGCCCCGGCGTCATGAGCGGGGCGTCGACGGACACGAATCGCTGGAGTCCACTCGAACCTAAGGTCTCCGCCGCGTCTCGAAGCCGTTGGGGCACGGCGCTCACCGCCAGAAGCGTCGTTCCCATGGCGAGGGCAGCGAAGCGGATCATGTACGCAAAGATCAAGATGCCGAGCGTGTTGTGGAACGTGTCGAAGGTCCAATCGGACTGCCGAATGAAGAAGGTCCCAGCGAGCGCGACGAGAATGCCCGGGAGCGCGAATGTCGATATGGCCACCGCATTGCCGATCGCCCCGGTCCGCGACCGATACCGGCCGTAGAGCATGGCGATAGGGAGCACGAGGAGAACGGTCGCAACAGCGGCCACAGCGCTCACCCACAACGTGTTCCACGTGAGCCCCGCGACCTCGCCGGTGTCGATCCGAATGTCGTTTCCGCGGGCGAGCCCGCGAATCGACCACTCGAGAATTGCTGCGAGCGGAGCGAGTAGGCCCAGGGTGGTCGTGGCCCCGACGGCGAGCAGCGCCAGCGGTCGGGCCTTGCCTAGAGCGAGGGATGCCACGCCATCTGATCGGATGGTCGTCGTCGTAGTGACCCGGCGCCGTTGTGCGTATCGCTCGGCGAGCACGACCGCGCCAGCGAGGATGAGCAGGATGAGGCTGAGCGCCAGCGCTACCGGCCGGTTGAGCTGATTAGTTTCGATCGAGCGAGTGAGCGTGTCGTACCGCAGGATTGCGACCGCGCCGAAGTCGGAGATCGTGTACAGGAACACAAGAAGTGTCCCGGCGCTAATCGAACCCGCAGCTTGGGGTAGCACGATTCGGCCGAACACATTCCACGAGGAGTTGCCGAGCAGGCGAGCCGATTGCTCGATCGAACCGGGGAGTTGGGAGAAGCGCGCGGCGACGGGCAAGAACACGTACGGATAGGTGAGCAACGTGAGCACGAGCCACGCACCCCACAGGCCTTGAAGCGTTGGGGTTCGCTCGACCCCCAGGTTCGTGACGAGGTCGTTGACCAAGCCTCCCGGGTTGAGCGTGCGGACCAGCGCTGCTGCCCCGAGGAACGTCGGGTAGACGAGGGGCAAGACGAGGAGAACTCGCCAAATGCGCTTTCCGGGAAGGTCGGTGCGAGTGGTGAGCCACGCCAGGGCGGTGCCCAGTACCGCGGTGCTGACACTTACCAGGGCGGCGAGGATGATGGTTCGACGCAGCGGGCCGAGGGTGCGATCCGAAAAAAGGAGGTTCGCAGGATCGGCATCCGCGGTGAAGTTGCGGACGATGAGGTAGATGGCCGGCCCAGCGAGAACGACGCTCGCGGCTGCGGCAAGTGTGCGCAGCGCGAGCGGCGAGCCGCTGGATCGGTCCGTTTGTGGCATCAGTTCAAGATGCCGCTGTCTTCAATGATTGCAATGGTCTGTTCGAGGCCGTTACCGAGGTCATCGAATGCGACATCGAAGTCGCTTCCAGCATCGTCGAGCGAAGGCAGCACCTCTGCGGGGTCGACGTCTGAGCTGAGCGGGAACTCGAGGCTGTCGTTGGTGAAGTACGTTTGTGCGGGTCCGGAGAGCATGAACTCGATGAGCTGCTGGGCTTCATCGACGTTATCGGAGTTCGCCGTCACGCCCGCTGCGGTGACGATGACGAGCGAGCCAATGTCGTCGGCGGCGAAGTTATGGTTGAGCGCTTGGTGATCCTCGCCGAGCGCTTCGGACTGCTGGAAGTTGTAGTAGTGGTTGACGAGTCCGAAGTGGAACTCGCCGCGGCCGACGGCGTCGACCGTGGGTCGGTTCGATTCGGTGACGATGGCATCGTTAGCGACCATGTCTGCAAGCCACTGTGCTGCGACGTCGTCACCTTCGGTCGCACGGAAAACGGTGAACCAATCCTGAAATGAGCCGTTGGTGGCCGGGATCGCGACCTGGCCCCGGAAGCGCTCATCGGTCAGGTCGAATACCGATTCGGGGAGGTCTTCTTCGGTTACTTGTTCGGTGTTGTAGACGAGTACTCGTTGGCGCCCGGTGATGCCGACCCAGGTGCCGTTGCCGGCGGTGTTGTTGTCGTCGACGAGGCTGAGGAGGTCGTCGTCGAGTTCTTGGAGGAACCCCTCGTTCTGCAGGAAGCCGACCGAGCCGGGCGACTTCGAGAGGAACACGTCTGCAGGTGTGCGGTCGCCCTCTTCGACGAGTGCGAGCGCCAGATCGGTCGGGTCGCCAAAGTTGGTGACCACGCTGATACCGCTCGAGCACTCGAATGCGTCGAGCACGGGACCGACGAGCTCTTCGTCTCGGCCGGAGTAGATCGTGATCTCGGTGTCGGTCGATGCTGCACAGGCGTTGCTAAAGATCTCCGCTGCGGCGCCATCGATAGTGTTCTCGGTGGTACCGCTGCTTCCGCAGGCTGCGGCCAGAAGGGAGATGGTAGTCGCGGCAGCGGCGAGCCGGAGTGCACGTAACGGATGGGGCGATGTCATAGAGATGAGTGTATGAAGCTGCACGGGAGTTGTAAAGCGCGGTTAACAACATTTGCCTATGACGCTTTTCACACCGCAGTGGGGTATGCCAGACGATTGATTTATAGGGCTCTAAGCACCAAAGATCAGGCAAACTGCGGCCATCGAGTGGTGTACGCGTCGGGTACGGTGCGGGTATGGCGATGACCGAACGGCACTCCCACAGTCATGAACACGATCACGGGCATATGGTCCACGACCACCGTGCGGTGCAGGGCGGAACCGCTCGCGCAGCCATTTTTGGCATTAGCGACGGACTCGTTTCGAACGTCGCGCTCATCCTCGGCGTCGCCGCTGCTGCCGGGGCGGCTAGTGACGGGAGCGCAGTCGTTATCGCCGGCGTATCCGGGCTGTTGGCCGGTGCCGCCTCGATGGCTGCTGGCGAATATGTCTCGATGAAGGCCCAGAACGAACTCATCGAACGAGAGCTGCGCATCGAGCGAGAGTCTCTGCAGAACAACCCGAAGATGGAAGTACGCGAGCTCGCAGCCATCTACCGTGCTCGCGGGATCGACGACGGCACCGCCCAGGAGTTCGCAGAGGCGATCCATGAAGACATCGAGGTCGCCCTCGAAGTGCACGCCCGAGAAGAACTGGGTGTCGACCCCGACGACATCGGCGATCCGACCGGGGCTGCCATCAGCTCGTTCATCGCGTTCGCCATTGGCGCGATCCTGCCACTCATTCCATGGTTCCTCGCCGCCGGAGTCACCGCAATGGTCGCGTCGGTTGTGATCGGCCTCGTCGCCGCAGCAGCGGTTGGTACCGCTTTGGCGGTCTTTACCGAGCGCTCGGTGTTGCGCACGGCGTTCCGTCAAGTCGGTTGGGCTGCAGGCGCGTGCGCCATCACGTTTGCGATCGGCTCGCTTCTCGGAACGGCCGTCGCCTAGGAGCTGGGCCGTTGCGCTATCTGTGGCGGCGCTTAGGCGGACGTCACCAAGATCCGTGAGCTTGCGAACTGGCCGACACCAACGTGGGCCCCAGAGATCTCGACCGTCGTCGTTCCGTCGGGAGACTGGGCGGTTACCGTTCCGGTCTTGCCGGGCACGATCGAGGCAGACTCCAAGAACTCGAGCATGCCGTCGCGGTACTCGAGCTCTTCGGGAATGCGCTCCACCCGGAACATGTCTCCGGTGGCGATTTCGTTGAGTGCTGAGCTTCTCGCTGGCTCTTCGTAGGCCGACCCTGGGATCGGGTTGCCGTGCGGGCACGTGGTCGGGTTCTCCAAAATCCGGGTGAGCGCCGCCTCAACGTCGGGGGAGATGACGTGTTCCCAGCGGCCAGCTTCGTGGTGCGCTTGGGTCCAGGACAGCCCGAGGATGTCGGTGAGGAAGCGCTCGGCCAGACGGTGGCGGCGTACCACTTGACTCGCAAGGGCGGACCCGTCGGCGGTCAGGACGATCGCGTTTCCTTCGAGGGCGATGAGACCTTCGCGCTCCATCTTGCGGATCATCTCCGAGACCGCCGGGCGCGAAACGTCGAGGCGTTCGGCGATGCGTGCTTGGATCACGTCTACATCGTCTTCAGCAAGCTCGAAGATGGCTTCGCAGTACTCTTCGAACGCCGGATGATATTCGGGCGTTTCGTACGTCATCTTCCCACTGTAACAGTGTGGGCAATCGGGCGACGGCGTGAGCGAGGTCGGCTGCGGCGGCGCGCACATCGTGATCATCGAAACAGGGATGCAAAGGTAGAGTGCGGGCATGATCGAACATGACGACATCAACGAAGAAGAAGTGATCGCAGCCCTGAACAACATCTTGGAAGCAGAGCTTTCCGGAGTCGTGCGCTACACCCACTACTCCCTGATGATCAGTGGGCCGAACCGAATTCCACTCGTTGCGTTCATGCAGGAGCAGGCGACAGAATCGCTCTTGCACGCCCAGCAAGTGGGCGAGATCATCACCGGCTTCGGTGGTCATGCCTCGACCAAGATCAGCGAGATCGAAGAGTCGCACGAGCACAGCATCGAACAGATTCTCAACGAGAGCCTCGAGCACGAGCTGAATGCGGTCCGCCTGTATCGCAACCTTCTGACGCTGGTTGCCGACAAGTCGATCTTCCTCGAAGAGTATGCGCGCGGACAGGTGGCAACCGAAGAAGAACACCAGCTCGAACTCCGAAAGATGCTTCGGGATTACGCCTAATTCGTACTTTCGATGGGCTGCGCCCAACGTTATCGAAGCTACGAATACCGC
>CAZBTI010000058.1:6121-17926 GCA_964494395.1 uncultured Acidimicrobiales bacterium
CCCTTCGACGGCCCACCGACGCTGACAGTTGAGCCTGCCCCGGCAGGGAGCTAGCCGATGGCGTCGGGCATTTCGCTCTTGCGCTTCTCGATGTAGGCGAGCATTTCGGCGTCGGCGGCATCGTCGAGTTCCGGTGCGGTGTAGTCGCTGAGCATCTGCTTCCACGTCTCGTTCGCACGCTCGGCTGAGGTCTTGCCGCCTTCTTCTGACCACTGTTCGAAGCTGTTGTTGTCCGACTCCTTGTTGCGGTAGAAGGCCGTCTCGAAGTTGGCGAGCGTATGGGCATTGCCGAGGAAGTGCTGGCCGTGTTCGTTGGTGCGGAACGCGTCCATGGCCTGGCCGTTTTCGGAGATGTCGACGCCCTTTGCGTACACGTCCATGGCGCCGAGTTGGTCGGCGTCGAGGATCAGCTTCTCCATGCTGATTGCTAGGCCGCCTTCGATCCAACCTGCAGCGTGCAGTACGAAGTTCACCCCGGCTTGAACACTCGGCAGGATCGAGTGAGCCGACTCGTATGCGGACTGTGCATCGGGGGCTTTTGACGAGGTGAACTGGCCACCCGAACGGAACGGCACGCCGACGCGGCGAGCGAGTTCGGCCATGATGTAGATCGCAAGCCCGCCTTCGGCGGTACCGAAGGTCGGTGCTCCGGTGGCCATCGACATCGACGTGGCGAAGGTACCGAAGATGACCGGAGCGCCAGGGGCGACGAGCTGCACGAACGCCATACCCGCAAGCGCCTCGGCGAGTGCCTGAGCTGCAAGCCCGGCAACGCTGACCGGCGACATGGCGCCCATCAAAATGAACGGTGAAATGATCGATGCTTGGTTTGCCTTGGCATAGACCTCGGCGGCTCCCAACATCGTTGCATCCCACGCGAGCGGCGAGTTGGCGTTGATGAGGCTCGTCATCACCGTTCGGCCGGCGAGGTCGCCACCGAAGGCTATGCGGCTCAACTCGACCGAGTCAGCTGCGTTCTCCGGCGCGGTCACCGAACCCATGTAGGGCTTGTCCGAATACTTGATGTGTGAATACACCATGTCGAGGTGACGCTTATTGACCGGCACATCGACCGGCTCGCAGACGGTGCCGCCACTGTGGTGCAGGTGGGGGAGCATGTACGCAAGCTTCACCACGTTCTGGAAGTCGTCGATCGTCGCGTACCGGCGTCCCTTGTCGAGATCGGTGACGAACGGCGAGCCGTAGTTGGGAGCAAAGACGGTGTTCTTGCCGCCGATCTGGACATTGCGCTCGGGGTTGCGGGCGTGCTGGGTGTACTCGGCCGGAGCGTTGTCTTGCACGATCTTGCGGGCGAGGCCCTTGGGGAAGTAGACCATCTCGCCTTCGATACGACAGCCTGCGTCGGCAAGCAGTTCGAGGGCCGATGGATACTCGTTGAACTGAATGCCGACTTCGGAAAGGATGATCTCGGCGTTCTCTTCGATGATCTGCAGGCCCGCCTCATCGAGGACGCTGACCGGCTCGAGGGTTCTGGTGAGGTACGGCTTGGTCACGGCTCCCGACGCAGCTCGCGCCGCCTGACGCCCGGCACGACCGCCGCCACCTCGGCGGCCTCGACGTGGCCCTGCTTCTCCGGTTTCTTCGGTCATCGTGAGTCTTCTTTCGAATTAATGGGGACAGGCCCCATGACGTTTTGTAATGGGGAAAGGCCCCATTACAAGTGGGTTACGAGCGTTTGCGGCGCCTCCGGCCGGTTGATTCTCCACCTGCGGCGGCTGCGTTGGCGAACCGGCGCTCCGGGAGGGGGAGTACCTTGTTGAGGTGCGGGTAGTCCGCCGTTGCGTGTGGAATTGCCATCGCCTCGACGAAATGCTGCTGGAAGCTGGCCTCGGTTGCGGTCTCGACCTTTTCGATCGTGGGGATCAACGCTTCGATCTCCGCGCGAGCCGAACCCGACAGCAGCGCAATCACCGCACCGGTGCCAGCAGCGTTACCAGCAGCGCTGACGTGTTCGATATCGCAGTCGGGCACGAGACCGAGAGCAACGGCGTATTTGGGTTCGATGTGGCTGCCGAACGCTCCGGCGAGGCGGATCTGGTCCACGTGATCGATACCCATCCGTTCCATCAGCAGCTTTATGCCTGCGTAGAGCGCAGCCTTTGCGAGTTGGATTGCGCGGACATCGTTCTGCGTGACGAGGATGTCGGGTTCGCCTCGATGAAGCACATAAGAGAACGTCCGGCCGTTTTCGACGATGCGGTCCGATAGCGATGCGCGCTCACCATCCACTACACCGTCGGCGGAGATCACTCCGGCGATCATCATCTCGGCGACGACCTCGATGATGCCCGAGCCGCAAATACCGGTGATCGTGATGTCTTTGGTTTGCTCAGCGAACTCGGGCTCATCGCTCCACGCCTCGGCGCCGATGACGCGGAATCGAGGCTCGAGCGTTTCGGGATCGATGCGGACCCGTTCGATTGCGCCGACGGTTGCGCGCTGGCCCGATGAAATCTGCGCACCTTCGAACGCCGGTCCGGTAGGCGATGATGCGGCGAGAAGGTGCGTGCTGTTGCCCAGCACGATCTCGGCGTTGGTTCCGACATCGACCAAGAGCTGGTACGCGTCTGAACGATCGGGGCGTTCGGACAGAATGGCTCCTGCCGTATCGGCGCCGACGTGGCCCGCAATGCATGGGAGCACGTAGACCCGGGTGCTGTCGCGGCAATCGAGATCGAGCGAGGCCGCGGAGGTCTCGACGGCAGCGTCGGTGGCCAGAGCGAAGGGCGCCCCGCCGAGTGGAACCGAGTCGAGGCCCAAGAGCAGGTGATGCATGATCGGGTTTCCAACGAGGACGACTTCGAGGATCTCGTCTCGCTCGACCTCTGCTTCTTCGGCCAACTCGCCGATCAGCGAGTCGAGGGCCTCTCGAACGGCGGCCGTGAGATCGACCTCGCCGCCCGGATTCATCATCACGTAGCTGACCCGGCTCATGAGATCCTCGCCGAACTTGATCTGCGGGTTCATCAGGCCCGACGTAGCGAGCGCATCGCCGGTCGTCAGATCGAGCAGGTGTCCGGCAATGGTCGTTGACCCAATGTCGACGGCAACCCCGTAGATGGTGTCGCGGAACCCCGCCCAAGCACCGACGATCTCCGCGCCGTCGCGCACAGCGACAGTGATCTCTCGGCCTTTCGTGAGGACGGCCTGTATCTCTGCGGTGACCGAGAGCGACGCCGACAGATCGGTCAGGTTCCAGTCTGACGCGAGCGCGCTGCGCAGCAGATCGAGTTCGCTGGCTGGAGTTTCGAGTTGTTGGTCGGCAACGGTGGTGAAGTGCAATCGAGTCACCGGATCGACTTCGATCGAGTCGACTTCAAGTCGCTTGCGAACGACCTGCCGATGCACTTGGCTCTCGGCTGGCACATCGACCACGAGGTCGCCGCAAATTGTTGCATGGCAACCGAGACGGTGCTGGTTCGACCCCAGTGGCCGCCTGCCCCGGTATTCGGATGTTTCGCTCGGACCTGGGTCACTGATGCTCTCAGCCGACGACGTGATGCCGTGTTTAGCGAACTCACCAACTTCGGGGACGATCTGGCAGCGCCCGCAGATGCCGCGGCCTCCGCACACGGTGTCGAGATCGACGCCCAACGTGCGCGCCGCGTCGAGGATGGTCGTGCCGCGTTCTACTTCGCCTTGACGTCCCGAAGGAGTAAAGACAACACGGACCGAGTCAGGCACAGCGCTCGAATCCGGCCTAGCTATCAGCTGCGGCCCGGCGGCGTCCACCGCGACGGCGCGCTCCGCCCGCTCCGCCGCCGGCGTCAGGGTCGCGCTTCGCTGCGATCCAGGCGGCGCAGTTGAGGTCGTGGCCGTTGAGAACGTCGGCGGCCATCACGCAGTTCTTCACTTCTTCGTGAAGCGGGCTCATGATCGCCGACGTCATACCAGCGCCGATCGCCATCGAAAGGAAGTTGCCGGTGATGTGATTACGCGCAGGGAGCCCGAAGCTCACGTTCGACGCGCCGCACGTGGTGTTCACGCCCAACTCGTTGCGCAGGCGTCCTACGAGTTCGAAGACCTGGCGTCCAGCGGTTCCCATTGCGCCGATCGGCATGACGAGCGGATCGACGACAACATCGGCAGCTGGGATGCCATGGTCTGCGGCACGGTTCACGATTTTCTTCGCGACATCGAAGCGAACGTTCGGGTCTTCGGAGATTCCGGTCTCGTCGTTCGAAATGGCAACGACAGCAGCACCATGCTTCGCGACGAAGGGAAGCACTCGCTCGAGCACCTCTTCTTCGCCGGTGACCGAGTTGATGAGTGGCTTGCCCTCGTAGATTTCGATCGCTGCCTCGAGCGCTTCGACGATCGAGCTGTCGATGCTGATCGGCACGTCGGTCACTGCCTGAACTTCTTTGATCGCCCGAACGAGCAGCGCTGGTTCGTCGGCGAGCGGAATACCAGCGTTGACGTCGAGCATCTGCGCGCCTGCTTCGACCTGGGCGATGGCGTCGGACACGACGCGGCTGAAGTCGCCGTTCTTCATCTCCTCGGCGAGCAGCTTTCGGCCCGTTGGGTTGATGCGTTCGCCAATCATGACAAACGGGCGTCCAAACCCGATCACGACCTCTTTGGTTGCAGAACTAATTACGGTCTCGGTCATTGTGGATCCTGTTCGGAGGTGGATGAGCTATCTGTAGGTTCTAACCCGCCGTCAGCGGCTAGCCCGCCGGAAGAGTTAGGTGCGAACCCGCCGTTCTTTACGTAGGCGTTTAGTTGGTCCATGGTGAACTCGGCTTCGATGTCGGCGACGAGTTGTTCACACTCAGCTTTGAGGTCGTCACTGGACAGCGGCCGGACTTCTTGGCCCATCTCGGCGATGTAGCTGTTGGAGTCCTTCTTGTCGGCGAGCATGGCTGCCCGGTCGATCGCTGCTTGGAAGCGGTGCGGCAGCTCGATCTGCACCTTGTCATCGCCGGAGCTTGCGTTCACCTGGGCTGGGATGTCTCGCCACTTGATGATCTTGAGGCTCGGACCACCTCGTCTGCGCCTGCTCACACGGTCACCGCTGCCGCTTGCGGCAGATCCGTTGGAGTCACCGGCGACCGTTGAGCGCCGGTTGCGCTTGATCGGGCGACCGGACGGTGCAGTGTCGTTGAGTGGACTCGCATCGTCAGCGCCATCACCGTCAGGCTGCACGACGTTCGGCGACGAGTTGGCTCGCCATTTCTGAAGCGACTGCGGCGTCGCGACAGTAGCCGTCGGCACCAACAGCGGTTCCGAACTCTTCGTTGAGCGGCGCGCCGCCGACCAAGATGATGTAGTCGTCGCGCATGCCGCGCTCGGTGAGGGTGTCGATGACGACCTTCATGTACGGCATGGTGGTGGTGAGCAGCGCAGACATGCCCAAGATGTCGGGCTTATGTTCTTCGAGCGCCTCGATGTATTCGTCGACGTCGGTGTTGATGCCAATGTCGATCACTTCGAAGCCGGCACCTTCGAGCATCATGGCCACGAGGTTCTTGCCGATGTCGTGGATGTCGCCCTTCACCGTACCGATCACGACCTTGCCGATTGGCTCGGCTCCGGTCTCTGCGAGCAGGGGACGAAGGATGGCCATGCCGGCCTTCATTGCGTTCGCGGCGAGGAGCACCTCGGGTACGAACAAGATGCCGTCTCGGAAGTCGATGCCGACGATTCGCATGCCTTCGACGAGTGCATCGTTGAGGACCTTGTCGGCGCCCCATCCGCGTTCGAGGAGGATGTTGGTGCCCTCGGCGATCTCGTCGGCGAGCCCGTCATAGAGATCGTCGTGCATCTGCGCCGTGAGCTCATCGTCGGGCAGATCGGCGAGGATTAGTTCTTCTTCGTCGCTCATGAGATTCTCGATTCGTTGATTACTTGTTGCCGCCAGGCTTCGGTGTTCTCTACTTGGTTGAAGGTAAAGACGTGGAGTCCCGAAACGCCGAGCGCTTCGAGATCGTTCGTCATCGGGAGAAGAATGTCGTCGGGGTCGTATGCCCCTGGCGCCATGAGCTTGGTGACCGCCGCACGGTTCTTCTTGAGGAACCGCAGCGAAGCCCCGACGCCGAGGCGCACGCCCATGGTCATGAGCTTGGCCTTGTCGACCACACCGGGAATGCCGAGCTGCACAGGAAGCGTGAACCCGGCATCGCGTTCGGCACGGAGCCACGAGGTAATGAGGTCGGTGTCGAAGCACATCTGCGTTGACGCCCAGCCTGCCACGCCAGCTTCGGCGAGCAGCGCTTGCTTGGCGTGCAACTGCTCGTGGCAGATCTCGCTACTGATGAGTGCGTGGCCGTCCGGGTACGAGGTGATGCCAACCGTCTCGAGACGGTGATCGGTTTCGAACAGATCGGTGAGGAAGCTGTGCGCTCCCTCATAGGGGCCCGCAGGTTCCTCCGCGTCGCCGGCGACACAGAACAACTTGGTGAGGCCTTCATCTTTCATCCACTTCGCAAGCTCGGCGGTGTGTTCTTTGCTCTCGACGAGTCGTGCCGCGATGTGGGGGACTGGCGTGTGGCCAGCTGCCATCACATCGGCGGTCAATTCCTTGGTTGCGTCGAGGCCCTTCACCGGCGATGCGGTCACCGACACGTGACTGTTCGCCGGCAGTGCTGCGATTGCATCGGGTGCTGACTTGAGCGGGATCAGCTCGAAGACCATGTTCTCAACGAGGTTGCGGCGGTACGCCATCGCCTCGCTGCTCGGTGCGGTTTCGTTCTTGCTAAAGAGTGCCATGTGATGCCCCTAGCTCAAGTTGATGACGTTGCCGTCAGCGTCGATGTCGATCTTTTGAGCAGCCGGGCTCTTGCCGAGGCCGGGCATCGTGCGCATGTCGCCACAGATTGGGTAGACGAACCCAGCGCCGACCGAAGCGCGAACTTCGCGAACGGGGAGAACCCAACCAGTGGGAGCGCCCTTCAGTGCTGCGAATGCCGAGATCGACAGGTGGGTCTTGGCAATGCAAACCGGAAGGTTGCCAAAGCCGTTGGCTTCGTAGTTGTCGATCTGCTTGGCGGCTGCGGGAGAAACGTCGATGCCGTCGGCGCCGTAAACCTTCTTGGCCACGGTTTCGATCTTCTCGCGAATGGGCATGTCGTCGGGGTAGAGCACCTTGAAGGTGGACTCTTCCTCGGCAGCTTCGGCAATGGCGCCGGCGAGGTCGGTTGCACCTTGGCCACCGTCGGAGAAGTGCGTAGAGACTGCAGCGCGTGCGCCGTACTCTTCGGCGATCTCGTGGATGGCGGAAATGTCCACGTCATGGTCGCCCGGGAAGACATTGATGGCAACGACTGGCGTCACGCCGTGGATCTGCATGTTCTCGAGCTGCTTGCGAAGGTTGTCGCCGCCTTGGTGAACTTCGTCCGGGTTGGCTTGAAGAAGTGCTGGCGGAAGGTCCTTGCCAGCGACGATCTTGTGGTTTCCGCTGTGGGCCTTGAGGCCGCGAACGGTCGCGACGAGCACTGCGGCGTCTGGGGCCATGCCCGAATAGCGGGACTTGATGTTGAAGAAGCGCTCGGCACCCATGTCGGCGCCAAAGCCTGCCTCGGTCAGCAGGTAGTCGGCGGTTTTGATGCCGATCTGATCGGCGACGATCGAGCTGTTTCCGGTGGCGATATTACCGAACGGCCCGGTGTGCACGAGTGCCGCTGTGCCTTCGAGGGTTTGCATCAAGTTGGGCTTGATGGCTTCCTTCAAGATCACCGTCATGGATCCCGCCGCACCGATGTCTTCAGCGCTGACCGGAGTGCCATCCTTGGTGTAGCCGAGCACGATGCGGCCCATTCGCTTGCGAAGATCTTGGAGGCCGGTGGCTAGGGCAAGCGCTGCCATGACTTCCGAGGCGGCAGTGATGTCGAAGCCGGTTTCTCGGGGCACGCCATCGAGGCGGCCACCGAGGCCAATGACGGTGTTGCGCAGTGCACGGTCGTTGACGTCGAGCACTCGGCGCCACGTGATGTTGTTGGTGTCGATACCGGTTTCGTTGCCGTGATAGAGGTGGGCGTCGAGCATGGCCGAGCAGAGGTTGTGCGCTGCGGTCACGGCGTGCATGTCGCCGGTGAGGTGCAGGTTGAACAGCTCCATTGGAACGACTTGGCTGTAGCCGCCGCCGGCTGCACCGCCCTTGATGCCAAAGGTTGGTCCCATCGATGGCTGACGGATAGCGATCGTTGCCGACTTGCCAATGTGTTGGAATGCCTGGCCGAGACCGACCGTGGTGGTGGTCTTGCCTTCGCCGAGAGGAGTCGGAGTGATTGCCGAGACGACGACGTACTTCGCGTCAGGTCGGTCGGCCATCTTGGGTATGGCTTCGAGCTGTATCTTCGCGGCGCCGATGCCGTAGGGCTCGAGGTTTTCGGCCGGGATACCAGCGTTCTCGGCGATCTCGGTCAGGGGGCGAAGTTCGGCTCCCTGGGCGATTTCAAGGTCGGTTGGAAAGCTCATGGATACCCCTTATTTGCGATGTCTCGTCGTTGAGCATACGGCTTATGTTCCCCATGAAAGGTGTTCCACATTGTGGAACACGTCCACGATGTGGAACAGCCCCTACCGTAGCAATGTGTCGGATGTCTCGCAACCGCAATTGAACGATCGTTCAATGATTGTTCGAGGAGAGTGCGCGGCCCTAGTGCAGGTCTTTTCCGGTGATCAAACGAGCGCTCCGTTGATCAGTGAGGTACTGCCATACTGCTGCGCTCGTTGCCCCATGCAAGCCGGGTGGTCGGATGGGGCGCTCACCTGCTCGAGCAGGCAGCCAACAACAAAGTCATGCGGCCCAAAGCCCGTTACGTCGGGCCGGCAGTCGCCACCTCCTGCTGATCCATGCGGGCCTGATCGCTTTGCAGGGAAGGTGTTGGCTCTCCCTCCGTAGGGTGCCGAGTGCTACAGCGACTCAAGGAAGAGCAGTAGCTCTCGGCGCCGATCGAGTTCGAGGGAGCGGAATGCTTCTCGGGACGCTTCAGCTTCGCCGCCGTGCCAAAGGATGGCCTCTTCGATCGTGCTCGCCCGCCCGTCGTGGAGGAGAAAGCGTGAGCCGCTGACCGTAGTGTGAAGGCCGAGTCCCCACAGTGGAGGAGTGCGCCATTCGGTGCCGGTGGCTTCGAAGTCCGGCCGTCCATCGGCGAGGCCTTCGCCCATGTCGTGGAGCAGCAGGTCGGTGTACGGCTGGATCGTTTGGTCCGCCAGTGACTCGATGCTGTTCGGGCCGGTCTGGAGGGTGGGCGTATGGCAACTCGCGCAACCGATCTCGGTGAAGAGCGCTTGTCCCTCGTTCGATCCGCCTCGTGGGTTCTCCGGCACCCGCAAGGTGGCGTTGTATGCGGTGATAACGCCGAGGATCTCCTCGTCGAGTTCAGGTTCGCCACCGTTTGGAGCGCTCAGGCAATCGGCCTGCAGTCCGTCGGAATCGGCTCCGCAGTTCTCTATTGGATGTATTGAAGAGGTGACTCCCATATCGCCGAAGAAGGCATCGGCGACCTGTTGCTCGACGGTCGCGATATTGGCTTTCCATCCAAAGCGCCCGATCGCTGGTTCTCCCGCTCGTGCATCCCAGACGATGTTGGGTCGGCCGGAAATGCCGTCACCGTCTTCGTCGTCGGGGTCGGCGAGTAAGAGGATCGTCTCGTCGGGAACAGCTTCGAGGAGCCCCATACCGAACACCTGCGTTGCGAGCCGTGGGCTGATCAGAACATCGTCTGCGAGTGGTCCGAACGCTGGGTCGACAATCTCGTAGTTGGGGTCGAGAAGCTGAAAGTCGATCCCGTCGGTGTAGGTGCCGGAAATGATGTCGTAGGACAGTTCGATCTGACCCTCGGCGGCCACATTGGGGATTGCCCTGTCTTGTAGCTGTGTGCCGTAGATCGGGTCGGGGAGTGGCCCGCCGGTCTCAGGGTCCTCACCTGGGACCGAGAGGCGTAGCAGCAGGCCAGCGCCGCCGGCGCCGCGCTGTTGGATCGAACCTACGGCTTGGGGTGGCGTGCCCCGGCCGTCGAGCACATGGCACGATGCACACGATTGCGCGTTGAATGTCGGGCCGAGGCCGTCCCGTGTATCGGTCGCTCCAGGCGCAGCGACGAAGTCTTGACCAAACAAGAGGTCGCCACGAAGGAATGCGCGAAGTTCGTCTTGGTTCAGGGTCTGTATCGGCTGGCCGAACGCTTCGCGAGGCGAGGTCAAAGGAGGAATGGTCACCCGCGGCTGAGACGCCTGAGGCGTGGTCGAATTCGCAACCGTCGTCGCTGGCGCGCCGCTGCTGTTATCGACCTGAGCGGAGTCGGTAGTACCGCCTGTGCACGCAGCGAGGGCTATGGCGCCAGCGAGAACTGCAGCTGTTGGTGCCCAACGAGCGCGACCTGCCGACCGTGAGCCGAGGCGTTGTAACGACTGAAAAGAAAGCGGTGAGTGCATCACGTCATCTCAAGGGTAAACCCTGTGACCAGTAACTGGAGGGTGCCCGCCAAACGGTTGCATCCAGGCGCACCTTTAGTCGGGTTTTCAACCTGTTCCGCCCGTTGCGGAACAACGGTGACGCCTAGTCCGTTTGTACTGGTGTAGCCCTCAAAGAGAGGGACTCGAAACTAAACGAAAGAGATGTGATCTGAAATGAGGCAATCGATTCGACTCGGCTCGATCGCCGGAATCCCCGTAGGAATTAACTGGGGCCTCTTGCTCATCGCCGCCTTCTATATCTTCAACCTTGCGGTTGGCATTCTGCCATTCAGCCTGCCAGACGCTTCCGGCGCTGCAATCTGGATTGGTTCCGTAGTAGCTGTGGTGTCACTCTTCGGATCCATCCTCGCCCACGAGCTTGGCCACAGCATCGTGGCACAACGCAACGGCATCACCGTCAACGCAATCACCCTCTGGTTGCTCGGCGGAGTTGCGATTCTCGATTCCGAGCCCGACAACGCTGGAGCGGAGTTCCGCATCGCCGTTGCGGGCCCTGCGGTCAGCGTCGGTCTCGGCGCAGCATTTGGCGCCCTCTGGTTCATTGCCTCGCCATTCATTGGTGGCACGGTGATTAGCTGGGTCCTTGGCTACCTCGCCATCGTCAACGTGGGCCTTGCGGTCTTCAACATGATCCCCGCTGCACCATTGGACGGTGGACGAGTACTCGCTGCTGCACTCTGGTGGAAATCGGGCAACCGACACACCGCCCGGGCATCGGCTGCTAAGGCCGGCCAGGTCATCGGTACCGGCATCATCGGCGTTGGCGTGATCAGCGTCCTCACCGGAGTCGGCAGCATCGTCACCATCATCCTCGGTTGGTTCATCCGTAGCGGTGCAACCCAGGAGCGACGACGTGCAGAACGGCTCAACCAAGTCCGCACCGCCGACCTCGCCAGCACGATGCAACCGCTGGTCGCTCCAATCAGCCACGGCGTAACCCTCACTGGCCTCGAGCAACTGAGCGCCTCGTACGACGGCCCGGTCGCCTTCCCACTCTCGGGATCGAACGGTGTTGTCGGAGTCGTCAGCTCGACCTCGGTACACACCAAGCGCCCCGAGGAGCGAGATGGCACCTTCATCGAAGAGGTAGCAGTCCCTTGGGACGACTTCACCAGCGCTTGGTGCGGTGAAGAGATGTCGGTCATCGTCGAACGAGCCCGAGAGGAGAACAAGAGCCACGTAGTGGTCTACGACGTGATGGGTCGCCAAGTCGGCTACGTCGCTCTCGAAGGAATCCTCGCAGCATCGGCATAGTGCTCTATAGAAGAGCAGCATCGGCATAGTGCTCTATAGAAGAGCAGCATCGACATAGTGCTCTATCCAAGAACTGAACCCCTCTCCCCGGACCAGCCGCCGGGTAGA
>CAZBTI010000058.1:18026-19842 GCA_964494395.1 uncultured Acidimicrobiales bacterium
CCCGGACCAGCCGCCGGGTAGAGGGGTTCTTTCGCGTTTTGGAAGAGCGTCCGGAGTTTCGGTAGCAGAGTGCGCACTGGGTCCTGAGTCGATGTAAGACTCGCCCAATGGAACTCCAGACTGGCGAAAGGTCGCTCCTCGAGGGCGTTATCGAACAGGCATCCCGCTACCTCCTCGACCCGCCGAGGGGAAGCGATCCAGTCATCTCTTTGGCGTCTCCCGCCGAACTGATCAGCATCTTCGACAGCTCGGTGGGTCTATCGCTCGACGAGTCGGTCGATGTGGCAGATCCGGAATCGATGCTCACCGCTGTCGAACAGATCATCGAGTACTCGATGCACACGAGTCACCCTCGCTTTGTCAACCAGAACTTCGCCGGACCCGACCCGATCTCGGTGGTCGGCGACTGGTTGGGTGCAGCGCTCAATACGACCGGAGCAACCTTCGAGGTCGCACCGGTTTTCACCCTCATGGAGAGCGCCATCTTGACCAAGCTCGGTCGGATTGCCGGATACGTCACCGACGCCGACATGCCAGCCGAAGGAGAACTGCAAGATCTTCCGCCGGGCCTCTTCGCTGCGGGTGGTTCGATGGGAACGCTGTTCGGCCTGCAACTCGCGCGCCACCGGCATCAACCCGATATCTCGACCGCAGGATCGAACGGTGACCGGCTCGTGCTCTTCGTGTCGGCGAGCGGGCACTACGCCGCGGCCAAGTCGGCGGCGATCCTCGGCATCGGCAGCGACGCGGTCATCAAGGTCGAGGACGATTCGATGGGTCGGATGATCCCAGCAGCGCTCGATCAGGCCATCGATGATGCAAAGGCAGCCGGCCAAACACCGTTCTGCGTGATCGCCACGTCGGGCACGACCGTGACCACCGCATTCGACGACCTCAACTCTCTCGCCGATATTTGCGAAGCACGTGAGCTCTGGCTGCACGTCGACGGTTGCTACGGCGGATCTGCACTCTTCTCCAAGACCCACGCGCATCTCATGGCTGGGGTCGAGCGGTCGGATTCGTTTGTCTGGAACCTGCACAAGATGATGGGGATGACCCAGCAGTGCACGGCCCTGCTCGTCAAAGACCCAACCCGACTCGCACCGTGTTTCGCCGCGAAAGCGGATTACTTGTTCCAAAGCGACAAGCTCTACGGCGAGTTCGACTCTGGCGACCGTACCTTTCAGTGCGCCCGACGCATCGACGTGCTGAAACTGTGGCTGTCGTGGAAGGCCCGCGGTGACGCCGGCCTTGAGGCTCGCATCGATCACGCCTTCGACATGATCGAATACACGCGCAAACGAATCGCCAACAGCGACGGCGCGTTGGTTCCGGTCGTCACGGGTGCGTTCACAAGTTCGGTCTTCGCATGGCTACCTCCGCACCTGCGCTCGATCGCTCGCACCCCTGAGGGCGAGCTCGATGTCGCAGGACTCACCGAAGCCGAGCACGCCGAACTCCACGCGCTGCCGCCCAAGATCAAGGCGGGCATGCAAGCGGACGGTTCGGGCATGATTGGCTACCAGCCCATCCACGGCCTCAACACGTTCCGCATGATCGCTATGAGCCCCACACTGCAGACCAGCGATGTGGATGCTCTCCTCGACGCGATCATTTCTGGTGGAGAAGCAGCCATTTCCGAATAGGGACTACCCGACAGTGGGTTAGGGCCAACGACGCGAACGAAAGAAGCAGTGATGGCGAAGAGCGAAGGCAAGTTCGATAGGGACATGAATTACATCCCCGACCGCATCACCGTCGATGGCGCCGATGGTTGGCCGGTCGAAGCTGACAGGTACCACCTCGTGGTCGCACA
>CAZBTI010000059.1:0-13602 GCA_964494395.1 uncultured Acidimicrobiales bacterium
GATGGCCGATGTGCAACGCGGCGAGTTCGTCAGTGCCACGAAGCTCGGCGACGACCTGCGTTTGATCTACCGACCCAGGTCGTAGTCGATTCGGTTCTGTCTTGCCCCGGCCTGCCGGGTTCTGGTTTCGGGAAACAAGCTCGTCGGGCTCATAAACCGAAGGTTCGAACCCTTCCCCGCCACCACATAACAGACCGGTCCTCGCGGGCTGGTCTTTTTCGCTTTGGCGATTTCGATAAAGGGCTCCTCTGAGTTGGCAGTCGAACTAACGTTCGATATACTTTAGCTATGAGTTGTGGGAGAGTAGCAGCGAATACAGATCTTGATGGTCTCGCAGCATCGCTCAAGGCCGCGTTTGATGTGCCGCTCTCGGAACTGTCCGATGAGGAACTGTCCGAGCGTCTCGAACGTTTCCCGGCGCTCACCGCGCAGCTCGACGCACTCCGAGTACGTACCGTTGCGGCCGCCGATGCCCGCAACGTTGGTCGGTTGTCCGACCAGCGCAACATCGCAAACCACGTGGCGTCGGTCTCCAACGCCGACCCGGCGACCATCCGGTTCGACAACCGAATCGCCGATTGGCTGATCGAGATGCCCATCATCGCCGACGCATTCGCCGCAGGCAACATCACCATCGAACACGTCGAGCTGCTGCGGAAGGTCGATAACCCTCGAGTGCACGTGCAGATGATCGACGCCCAAGAACTGTTTGTTTCCTGGCTCACCACCGTGGTGTTCCGAGACCTCAAAACGCTCTTCGACGAATGGCTCCTCGGCGCCGACCCCGACGGAGCCGAACCAACCGAACACCACCCCGAAACCGGCATGACCGTCAAAACAGTCGCCGGCGGCATGGTCAACGTCACCATCACTATGGACCCGTTGCAGGGCGCTGCGTTCAAAGGCGACCTCGCCAGCGAATGTGCCCGCTTACGTGAACACGAACGCGAAACCGGCCAACGACAAACCGTTCGCAAACGCCAACTGCATGCCTTGCTGAATCTCACCGGCCGCGGCGCGGCCCGCCCCAACGGCACCCACGCCCGCCCACGCGTCCACATCGTCATGAGCCAGCGCGTCTATGAAGAAACACTCGCATGGCTCGAAGACCCAGCAAACAACGATCTGCCCGTCATCGACCGGACCGATGTCGACAGCAAATGCCAACTCATCGACGGCACGCCCATCCACCCCCTCTACGGGCTCACCGCCTCAGCAACCGCAAAGTTTCGGCGAACCGTCTACTCAGCCCGGGGCAGACCCATCCATGACTCCTATGACACGAGGAGTATCCCGGATTGGATCAAAGACATCGGACTCATCACCTCAAACGGGAAATGCTCAAACCCGGTCTGCGATGCACCCTTTGCGTGGCTCCACGGCGACCACATCACCCCGTATTCACATACCCAAGACACCTCGGTCGCGAACAGTCGCCCCCTCTGTGAACCCGATAACCAATGGCGAGGCAACGACACCAGCCGCGGCCACTGGGGCAACGACCAGCCGCCCACCATCGACGAACGAGCAAAGTCCTATCAACGAGAGCAAGAACAAACCGCACTCGCCCGTTCACGCATCTACAAACTCGCCGCCGACCAGAACGCATCCCGCTCGCAGCTCGACTGAGCTGCCCGCGCGGCTCGTCCCTAGAACTCGGTCGGGATATTGATCTCGAGTGGGATGTTGTTCGGGTCGGTGCACAACACCTGGGTGATGCCGAGTTTGGGCCGTTCGACAACCTCGTAGGGGACCGACGCTGCATCGAGCGCTGCGGTGGTTGTGCCGAAGTCGGTGCCGTTGAAGGCCACGTGATTGAAGTTCGCGGGGCCAGACCCGTCTAGCTGGTCGATGATGTCGACGTGCACGACCGCTTGGCCGTCGACAAACAGCCACGCACCCGGATTGCCCGACGGCTTCGGACCCGAGGTCATCCCCAACACGCCCTCGTAGAAGGCAATGGTCTTCGCCAGATCGTCGGTGGAAATGTTGACGTGGTCGAGGTGGCTGATCATCGAGGACCTAGACGATTGCGTCGGTGTTCAGGGCCACAATCCCTGTGGCACCTATGTCTTGCAACTCGCCCAGCTTCGACCACAGTTGGGACTTCTTGACGACGATGTGCGCAGCGACGAGGTCGTCGCGGCCAGCGAGCGGAAGGATTGTGGGTGCGGCGAGGCCGGGGAATACGTCGCTGAGTCGATCGAGGTTGTCCTTCGGTACGTGCAGCATGACGTACTGGGTCTGGCGAGCCTGAATGGCCGCGTTGATGCGCAGGTTAAGCGCAGCGATGGTGGGGCAGTCCGGGTCGCCCCAGAAGAAGGCTGCCTGACAGTTGTGGCCCTCGGCCAGGACTCGAAGTCGGTTGCGTTGGAGGCTGCCGCCGGTTTCGCGCAGGTCGACGATCGCGTCGGCGAGGCCGACGGCACAAACACCTTCGAGCGACCCGCCCATGTTGACCACCGTTGCATCGACGTTCTCGTTGGCGAGCCAGCGAGAAGTCCAACCAGGAAGGTGCGTCGCGACCGTGCGACCTGAGAGATCAGCCATGGTCTGAAACGGCGAGTCTTCTTTCACCGCAATAACAAGTTCGGACCGTGAGAACCCGAGGTCGACACTGGGCCAGTCCTCGATGCCATTCTCAAGCGCTGTGTCAGTGGAGATGAAGGCGGCGTCGAGCTTGCCTTGAGCCAGCCACGCCGCAGCGTCGCGAGGGCGCATCTCGATGAACTCGATATTCTCGACGACCGCCGAAGCGTTCATCCGATCGAAGGAGCGGCGCGAGTAGCCGGCGTGAGCGAGGAGTTCGAGTACCGATTCGCGCAGGCGTCCCTTCGACGGGATGGCAATGCGTGTCTGACTGCTCACCGTTAGCCCTGTTCGTTGGCGCGGCTCACGCCCACGAATGCCTGCTGCAGTTGCTCGCGAGCGTTCCGCAAAGTTGCCTCGTTCTCGCCGAGGCGACCTTCGAGACCGTCGATGACCGAGCCCATGGCATCGATAGACAGCTTGGCTTCGTCGAGGTTCGGAGGATTTTGGCGGAGGTGGATTGCGGCCAACTCGTAGAGGCCCATTACGTGGTTCGCAATGACGACCTCTGGCGGGGTAGTCGCCAACTGGCGTTCTTGTTCGGCCATCTGCGTGACGGCTTGCTCGAGTTGAGCGCGCTCTTCGTCGCTCAACTCGTCGAGCGATGGAATGCCGAGCGCTTCAGCGAGCGCTGTTTCGTCCATCTCGACACCGCCGACCTCGGCAGACCCGGCAGGGTCGGCAGCGGCAGGTCCGCTCGGCTGGGGCGTTGGCTGTTGCTGGGGCTTATCGCGGGGAACTTCGTGCTCGCCACCTGGTGTCCACAAACTCATTCGACTCGTCCGTTCTTTCGATTTCGCTGTTTTTCGCAGTCCGTAGCCTATGCTGATCAACAGACAAATTGTTCTGAAGCGGACCGCTGACTTCTCCGGAAGTTGGACGGACCCGCCCAGCCACTTGAGGGTGCGCTGGGTTGCACAGAAACACAACGCTCAAGGTCGTCCTCTTTTGGGTGCCCGCAAGCGTGGTGTGCGTGTGTGACCCGACGGTCCTTTCGAGGCAACAGAGCCCGATGAAAGGAACTGCACTTTGCGCAGTGAGCAGTCATAGCTGATAAAGCCGAAGCCAGGATCAACGAACGAATTCGCGCACGCGAAGTCCTCCTCGTTGGTGCAGATGGCGAGAAGCTGGGCGTACGCCCCACTCCCGAAGCTCTCCGTATGGCGAGCGACATGGACCTCGACCTCGTGGAGGTTGCCAGCAAGGCTAACCCGCCTGTGTGTCGAATCATGGACTACGGGAAGTGGAAGTACGAACAATCACAACGAGATAAGGAATCCCGCAAGAAGAGCACGAACGTCACCGTCAAGGAGATGAAGTACCGGCCAAAGATTGGTCAGGGCGACTTCGACACCAAGACGCGCAAGGTTCAGAAGTTCCTCGGCGAAGGTTCCAAGGTCAAGGTCACGATCATGTTCCGTGGCCGTGAGATGCAGCACCCCGAACTGGGACGACGCATCCTCGATGACATCGCTGACGTGGTCGACAACATCGCAAACGTCGAATTCGGACCGAACCTCGAAGGCCGCAACATGGTCATGGTGCTCGGACCGGACAAGAAGAAGCTCGCTGCGGTGAAGAAGGCAGAAGAAGAGGCGGCGGCCGCCGAGGCGGAAGCCGAAGCTCAACTCGCTGAAGCTGAAGCTGAAGCTGAAGCCGATGCGCCGCAATCAGGTTCTGAAGAAGAGTAAACCCCTCCAACTAGAGACAACGGAAATGAGGTCCTCATGCCAAAGATGAAGACACACCGAGGTGCTGCGAAGCGCTTCAAGCGCACTGGATCGGGCAAGTTGCGCCGCAACAAGCCAGGTCGCAACCACATGCTTGAGAAGAAGAGCACCAAGCACAAGGCTCGCTTCTTGGGCGATGCAGATGTCCACAAGGCCGACGCGAAGAACATCGACAAGATGATCGGGCGCTGAGCAGAGCTAACGAGAAAAGGATTTTGTTATGGCACGCGTCAAGCGTTCGGTAAACGGCCGTAAGAGCCGCAAAGCAACACTCAAGAAGGCCAAGGGCCACTACGGAAATAGGAGCCGGTCGTTTCGCTCAGCGAACGAATCGGTCATGCACGCAGGCAACTATGCCTTTCGTGACCGTCGTGCTCGCAAGGGCGAAATGCGTCGCCTTTGGGTGCAGCGCATCAACGCTGCATGCCGTCAGAACGGCACGACCTACAGCAAGTTCATCTTCGGGTTGAAAGAAGCCGGCATCGAAGTCGACCGCAAGGTCCTCTCCGAGCTCGCAATCCAAGATCCAGCGGCGTTCACTACGCTCGTCGAAGCAGCCAACGCTGCTGCGGCATCGAGTGACAGCTCTGCTGCGAGTGACAGCTCTGCTGCGAGTGACAGCTCTGCTGCGAGTGACGGAGCAGCCGTCTGATCCTCGAGCTTTCTGCTCGTAACCCTCGGGTTTCAAATGTCCGACGTCTGCTGCGCCAAAAGGCGCAGCGGCGTCGGTCATCTCGTTTTGTCGTGGAAACCCCAAAGCTCGTTCTCGAAGCACTCGAGAGCGAGCTCGTTGTCGATCACGTAATTGTGCCCGGCGACCAGCACCCCGATCCCGACATTGCCGAACGTTGCGAGACGAATGGCGTGCGCCTGTTCGGCCTTGAGGCCGACGCGTTCACCAAGCTCTCCGATGCTCGCACGCCACAGCCAGCGTTGGCCGTGGTCGAGTCCCCTTCGCTCGACGTCGACGAACGGTTCACTGGTGATGGCATGTATCTCGTGCTCGTCGACGTGTCCGACCCAGGTAACGTCGGCACCCTCATCCGCACCGCCGAAGCCACCGGCAGTGCCGGAGTGATCGTGACGTCGCAGACCGCCGACGTGCTCTCGCCGAAGGTCGTTCGGGCCTCGGCGGGGTCGATGCTGCGCATGCCGTTGGGTGAGGTCGAGCTCGACGAGTTGCCGGCCACCCTCGAACGCCTTGGTGTGCGCTCTCTCGCGACAGCGATGGAGGGAGTGAACTACGCGGAGGTCAAGGTAGATCGGGCAAAGGGCTTGGCCATTATCTTGGGGAGCGAAGCCCATGGACTCGATCCGTTGATTGCCGCTTCCGCCGACGACATCGTGTCGATCCCTATGCACGGCAAAGTAGAAAGCCTCAACGTCGCAACCACCGGCGCTGTGCTGGCGTTCGCGATGGCGAGCCAGCGCTAGTCCTGTTGCCTGCGCCTCACAGCGAACCGTCAGTAGCCGGCGGTGACGGTGACGGTGGTGTTGAGCGAAAGCGCCTGGTCAGAACAAACACCGAACCCGGGATGCTCAGTATGCCGAGAAGCGGAAAGCTGATCGCCGTGAGTCCGAGTTTCGCTCGCCATCCGTAGTTGCGAAGCGCGAAGTTGGGTTGGAACCAGAGCGCCACTACGGCAGACAGCGACAGGGGCAACGAAATGGTGTTTCCCCAAGCGATGATGCTGGGAATAGCACCCAAGATCCCACTGATCACATCGCCAAGTGCGGCCATGGCCGAACGTTACCACTGCCTGTTGAGGTAGTTCGCTACGCCATCGTCGTGGTTTGAGTCGGTCACAATGTCGGCGGCGGCGAGCACTTCCTCGCGGGCGTTGGCGACGGCGATTGAGATTCCGGCGACGGAAAAGGCGGACAGATCGTTGTAGTTGTCGCCGAAGAAGTGGACGTCGGCGAGATCGACGCCGAGTTCGGCTGCAGCTCGTTCGACACCGTCACCTTTGGAGCTCGCCGAGTTCGCAATCTCGAGGTAGGTGTCCTTGGCTCGGTAGGTGACGACGCCGTTGTTTGTCGCGAGCAGGTTTTCGATCTCGTCGATGAGGTGCGCTTCGCCCATGCACATCACCTTGTGCGGGGAAGCCTCGTCGATCAGACCGGACTCGGCGTAGTAGCTCGCCGGCTCTGGGTTTGGTTGCACCATTGTGTTGTTGGCTTCCCGCTGAGACCAGTAGTCGTCGGCCCACGCGAACACGTTCTCGCCTGAGTAGAAACTCGCATGCAGGTTGAGGTCGGTGGAAGCATCGAAGATCTGCCGGGCTGAGGCTGGGTCGAGCGGCACGTCGAGTGCGACCTCGCCATGGCTGTTCAGCACGAGTCCGCCGTTGTAGGCAATGAGCGGAACGTTTTTCCCGCCGTAGATCGCTTCGAGGATGCGCATCGATGTGGGTGGCCGGCTCGAACACAGCACGAATTGGTGTCCATTGGTGATGACCCGACGTATTGCGGCCTCGGTGGTGGGGGAGATGGTGCGCTCGGGATTGAGCAGCGTTCCGTCGATGTCGGAGATAAACAGCGCCATTGGTCGAACTCTACCCCGCAGAAGGTGGTGCATAAGGTGTCGAGACTGCGGGCTATCGGGCAGACTGGGCCGATGGAATTGGACGCTCTGGTCGAACGCGCATCGACCGAAATCGCCGCCGCAACCGACCTTGAGAGTTTGGCCGAGGTGGAACGCTCCTTCGTGGGCAAAAAGGGCGAGCTCGTCGGGCTGAAGAAGACCCTCGGAGGGCTCGAACCAGAAGAGCGCAAGGCCGCTGGCCAAGCGCTGAACGAGGCAATGTCGAGCGTCGCTGGCGTGGTGAACGAACGCCGCGCCGTGCTCTCGGCTGCCGCCGAAGCCGAGCAACTCGCCACCGAACGGCTCGACCTGACCGAGGTCATGGACGAGGTCAAGCGCGGTCACCTGCACTTGGTCACCCAAGCTCGAGACCGTCTCGAAGATGTCTTTGTAGGCATGGGCTTCACCGTTGCCGAAGGCCCTGAGGTCGAATCGGCTTGGTATAACTTCGAAGCGCTCAACATCCCCGAATGGCACCCGGCCCGCGGAAGCTTCGACACGATCTTCGTCGACCTCGGCGAACCCGAGACAACCATGCTGCGCAGCCACACCTCGCCGGTGCAGGTGCGCACCATGGAGAACCAGAAGCCACCGATCTACATCGTTGCGCCCGGCCGTACCTTCCGTACCGACACCGCCGATGCAACCCACCTGCCAGCGTTCAACCAGATCGAGGGCCTCGTCATCGACAAGGGCATAGGCCTCGGCGACTTGGCCGGCACTATCGAGAGTTTCGTCGGCGCCTTCTTCGGCCACGAGGTCAAGACCCGGCTGCGCCCGAGCTATTTCCCGTTCACCGAGCCATCGGCCGAGTTCGATATCAGTACCCCATCGGGTGACTGGCTCGAACTGGGCGGCTGTGGCGTTGTTCAGCCAAAGGTGCTGGAGAATGCCGGCATCGACCCCGAAGAATGGCAAGGCTTTGCCTTCGGCTTCGGCATCGACCGGCTTGCGGTCATGCGGTATCAGCTCGACGACATTCGCGAACTCGTCAACAACGACGTCCGCTTTCTACGCCAGTTCTAGGACAGGGAGACTTACACAATGAAGGTTCTACTGTCCTGGTTGCAGGAGTTCGCCCCCGGTATTGACGGCGACCCGACCGAACTTGGCGAAAAGCTGAGCGGGCTCGGCCTCGCTGTCGAAGAGATGACGATCACCGGCCAAGGCCTCGACGGCATCGTGCTCGCCAAGGTGCTCGAGCTGTCGCCGCACCCCGATGCCGACAAGATCCAGATCGTTCAGGTCGACCCTGGCGATGGCCAACCGCTGCAGGTGTGCTGCGGTGCATTCAACATGAGCGTCGGAGACCTCATCCCGTTCGCCACCGTGGGCACGACCATGCCGAACGGCATGGAGATCGGCGTGCGCAAGATGCGCGGCCAAGAATCCAACGGCATGTGCTGCTCGTCCGAAGAGATCGGCCTCGGCGCCGATGCTGACGGCATCATGTTGCTCACCGAAACCGCCGATGAGAGCCAGATCGGTTCGCCCATCACCGAAGCCCTGGGCATGGAAACCGATGTGCTCTACGACCTCGAAGTCAACGCCAACCGCCCCGACGCCATGTCGGTCGCTGGTGTGGCCCGCGATCTTGCTGCTTGCCTCGGTGTGTCATTCAGCTTTCCAGAGCGCAACGTCGAACGCTCTGGCGACCCGGCCGACGGCGCTGCGTCGGTCACGATTCACGCCCCCGACCTCTGCGGCCGCTTCTCTGCACGGGTTCTACGCAACGTCACCGTTGGCGAGTCGCCGCAGTGGATGCAGAATCGGCTCATCGCCCTCGGTATGCGACCAATCAATTCGGTGGTCGACATCAGCAACTACGTGATGCTCGAACTCGGCCAACCAAACCACGTGTTCGACCTCGACACGCTTCCCGATGGAGCGCTCAACGTTCGGCGTGCGAAGGATGGCGAGACGCTCGTAACCCTCGACGAGGCCGAGCGTACGCTCGTGGCGAACGATGGCCTTATCTCCAACGGCGCCGATGAGGCGGTCAGTCTCGCCGGTGTTATGGGTGGCCTCACGACCGAGGTCACGAACAGCACGACCAACGTGCTGCTCGAGATGGCGTGGTGGGATCCGCCCTCCATCTCGCGCACCGTCAAGCGGCTCAACCTGCCGAGCGAAGCATCGACCCGATTCCGTCGCGGCTGCGACTGGGGAGACAACATCGACCGCGCGATGGACCGCTTCTGCGAACTCATCGCCGAAACCGGAGCGACGATCGCCCCCGGACAGATCGACGTCTTTGGCACCATCCCCGACGTGGCTGCTCAGACAGCGCGAGTCACAAAGATCAATAGCTTGCTCGGCACCGAACTCACCGCCGATGAAATGGCAGCCCACCTCACCTCGATCGACTTCGGTGTCACCGTTTCCGGCAACGACCTCTCGATCGAAGTGCCAACCTTCCGTTGGGACGTTGTCAGTAATCACTCTGCCGAGTTCGAAGCGAACATCGCCGAAGAGGTCGGGCGCATGTACGGCTTTGAGCGCATCACAAAGACGGTGCCCAAGGGCGAGCAAGCGGGCCACCTCAGCGAATACCAGCAAGACCGGCGACTCGTGCGCAACGTGCTCCTCGGCGCCGGCTGTGACGAGACCCAGCCAATGCCCTTCCTCGCCCCCGGCGATCTGGCAGCGGTTGGTCTTCCCGAGGACGCCATCAGCCTCTCAAACCCACTCGATGCATCCGAAAGCGTGCTTCGCACCTCGCTCATGCCAGGCCAACTCAAATCGATTGCGTATAACCAGAGCCATCGCACCGCTGCACCTCGCTTCTTCGAAGCCGGAACGGTGTTTCTCGCTCCGCAGGAGAACGACCGCGGCGAGATGCTTCCCGACGAGCACGAATACCTCGCCGTCGCGCTCGCTGGCGAAGAGGCACCGGCCGCAATCGCCATCCTTAACTTGCTCGCCGAAGCGCTCGCACTGCCGAACGTGCAGGTGCGCAGCTCGGATTCGCTTCCCGGAATGCACCCAACCCGCTCGGCAGAGGTGGTCATTGCGGGCCGCCAGCGTGGCGCAGTTGGCGAAGTCGCGCCATCGGTGCTGAAGAACTTCGACATCGACGGACGTGTGGCCTGGCTACAACTCGACCTGACCGAGATCCTCAACGGACCGCACGGCAAGCGTTCGTATCGTCGAGTGAGCAAGTTCCCCTCGAGCGATATGGACCTCGCCTTCGTCGTCGCGAACGACACCGGCGCCGACCGTGTGCGCAACACGATCAACAAGGCCGGCGGAAACCTGCTGGTCGACCTCTCGCTAATCGATACCTACAGGGGAACCGGAGTAGACGAGGGCAGCCGAAGCTTGGCTTTCCGTCTGCGTTTCCAAGCGGACGACCGCACGCTCACCGACGACGAGATCACGAGCGTACGCGAGGCAATCATCGCCGCAGTCGCTAAGCAGAACAATGGCGTCCTGCGTTAGCGGTTAGCCGGGGGCGACTCCTGCTGCCACAGCTATCACGACGGTGAGGATGGAAAGAGCAAACGTTCCCTTCCACCGGATGGGTGACGCAAGCGCTCGGGAGAGTCCTGCAGCGACAAGGACGAAGATGGCTGGGTGCACGACCCTCTCGAACCCGGCGATCGCAAGGTTCTCGACGGCAAACCGAGAGTACAAGCCGACGAAGTAGGCAATGTACGAAACCGCAAAGACTCGAACGATGAGGTCCAACTTCGGTCGTTTACCGGTGGCATGGTCGGTTCGGTCGGGGATCTCAACAACAGGTGACGTGTGCGAATCGCGAGTCGTCACCGCCATGGGCGCCTTCATCGACATAGGGCCCTTATTGACATAAGAATTGTGTCGGTCGATTCACTCCGAACACTGAGAGAATTCTGGATGAACAACGGCCAGCTCCACTAGGCGCGGCGCTGGCCCGGACTCGCTGGATCGGACGTCCCGGGCGACGATGGGGGCTTTGAACCCCGCAAATTCGCCGGATTCTGGCCGATGGTATGATCAGGTATGGGAAAGTACTCGAAAGCCGAGCTCGACAGGAACAGAAAGTCAGTGTCCAACGTGGCGCTCATCGGCATGTTTCTGGTGCTGGTGGGATTTATGACCTCTGGCTTCAGCTTTGCATCCCTGTTCGCAGGCCTTATCGGATTGTCGGTGCTGGTCGGGGTTCTTTGGTGGTTGTTTGCTTCGCGACGCGCATCGAATATCGACGGTACGTGGGTCGATGGTTGGAAGTGGCGAGGGCGGTGGTGGGAGGACATTGGGGGTACGCCATGGGGAAGAGACGGCGAGTGAGCCGATCGCAGTGTCACTGAGTTAGTCAGCTCCCAGAAAAGCTTGTTGCATAATTATGCGAT
This sequence comes from uncultured Acidimicrobiales bacterium, assembly GCA_964494395.1. GTDB lineage: Bacteria > Actinomycetota > Acidimicrobiia > Acidimicrobiales > SHLQ01 > SHLQ01. Next base: position 11,238 of record CAZBTI010000059.1, read on the forward strand.
TCTATGAATAGCTCGCTACGCTTGCTCGAATGTCCTCTTCGAACAGCTCTTTCAAAGTCGGAATCGTCGGCGCTTCGGGCTACACGGGAACCGAGCTTCTTCGCCTTATCGACGGTCATCCGAGCCTAGAGCTTGCGGTGGCCACTGGCGACTCGAAAGCCGGAACCAAGATCGCCGATCTCTACCCGAGTTTGGCTGCTGCCTACGGCGATCGGACCTACGAACCGTTCACCCCAGAACTCGTCGAAGGTCTCGATCTCGTGTTCATTGGTTTGCCCCATGGAATTTCGATGTCGGTCGTCCCAGAGATTCGGGGCAAGGTCGGCCACATCGTCGACCTCGGCTCAGACTTCCGGCTCTGTGACAAGGAGCTGTACCCCGAGTGGTACAAGGCCGAACACACCGCACCCGAACTGCTCGACGAGTTCGTCTACGGGCTGCCCGAGCTGTTCCGAGACGAGATTCGAGGCGCTGAACTGATCGCCGCCACCGGCTGCAACGCCGCTACGTCGGTCTTCGCGCTCACGCCGCTACTCGCTGCTGGGTTGATCGAACCCGATCCGATGATCGTCGACTTGAAGACCGGCGTGAGCGGTGCTGGTCGCCCGCCCAAGGAGAACACCACCTTCTGCACGGTCGATGAGGACATCACCGCCTACGCGCTGCTGTCTCACCGCCACACCCCCGAGATCGAGCAGGCCATTTCACAGAAGACCGAGACGCCCACGAGCGTCCTGTTCACTGCACATCTTGCGCCGATGAATCGCGGCATCTTAGCCACTTGTTACGGCCGGCCTGCCAAGGACGGCATCACCACCGATGACGCACTCCAGGCGCTCGCCGACTTCTACGAGGACGATCCGTTCATGGTCGTCAGCGAACGCAGCCCATCGACTAAGGCCACCTTGGGTTCGAACTCGGTCCACCTCACCGCGCGCGTCGACCCACGCACGGGCATGGTCATGGCCATCGCTGCGCTCGACAACCTGATGAAGGGTGCGTCGGGCATGGCGGTGCAGAACGCCAACCTCGCGCTCGGCATTGAAGAAACGATGGGGCTCTCGTCGATCGGTGTGTATCCATGAGCGCCGTCTCGCCCCTCGCTCCAGCATCATTTCCCGAACTGCCACCGGTGGCGGGTGTGCAGCTCGCAACATTCGAAGCTGGGCTTCGCTACACGAACAGGGCCGACCTGATGATGGCTCTTGTACCCGAGGGCTCGACGGTCGCTGGCGTGTTCACGAAGTCGCTCTGTCCATCGGCGCCGGTCGACTGGAGCAGGTCGATCCTCGATAGTGGAACGGCTCGGGCCGTCGTGTGTAACAGCGGCAACGCCAACGCGTTCACCGGAGTTGCCGGCGCCACATCGGCGAAGCTCACCGCCGAGACGATCGCTGCGGCTTTCGATATTGCACCGGAGAGCGTGCACCTCGCATCGACCGGAGTCATTGGCGAAACCCTGCCCGACGATCGCCTAGCCGCCGGGCTCAGCAGCCTCGCTGGCGTTCTCGGCCCAAGTTCAAGTGTTGGATGGGAGGCCGCAGCCAACGCCATTCGTACGACAGATACATTCGCCAAAGGCGCATCGGTTCAGGTCGTGCTCGACGGCACCACGGTCTCGGTCGTGGGAATCGCAAAGGGAAGCGGGATGATCGCCCCCGACATGGCCACCATGTTGGGCTTCGTCTTCACCGACGCGGCGGTTTCTGCCGATGTATTGCAGACAATGCTCAGTGGGGCAGCGTCGAAGTCGTACAACTCGATCACCGTCGACTCCGATACTTCGACGAGCGACTCGGTCTGGCTCTTCGCCACCGGCGCTTCCGGTGTGGCGCCGATCGAATCGGTCGACGACCCTCGCTACGCAAAAATCGCGGCCGCAGTCGATGCGGTCAACCTCGATCTCGCCCACCAGATCGTGCGCGACGGCGAGGGCGCGACCAAGTTTGTCGAGGTCACGGTGTCGGGCGCCGAGCACGATGCTGCTGCATCGACCATTGCGCTCTCGATTGCGAACTCGCCACTGGTCAAGACCGCCCTCGCTGCCGAAGATGCCAACTGGGGTCGCCTCGTCATGGCGGTCGGCAAGGCCGGGCAACAGGCCGACCGTGATGCGCTCAAGATTTGGATCGGCGACGAACTCGTGGCCGACCAGGGTGTGCAGGTTCCCGGTTACTCCGAAGAGCGGGCCACCGAACACCTAAAACTTGACGAGGTCAAGATCGTGGTCGACGTCGGTATAGCGAATGGCACCGCCACGGTCTGGACCTGCGACCTGACCCACGGCTACATCGAAATCAACGCCGGCTATCGGTCCTAGGAAGACATGACAGAACCAACAGCTCAAGACCCGACCGCTCAAGAC
>CAZBTI010000059.1:13702-19803 GCA_964494395.1 uncultured Acidimicrobiales bacterium
GCTCAAGACCCGACCGCTCAAGACATTGCTGACCGCGGCTATGAACCAACCCGCCGCGCACAATCTCTTATTGAAGCACTGCCCTATATCGAGCAGTTCCGCGGCGCGATCGTGGTCGTGAAGTTCGGCGGTAATGCGATGGTCGACCCCGAACTCAGCAAGACATTCGCTGAAGACATCGTGCTGCTCCGCTCGGTCGGTCTCAAGCCCGTCGTCGTCCATGGTGGCGGTCCGCAGATCGGCGAACTGCTCAGCAAGCTCGGCAAAGAGTCAGAGTTCCGTGATGGACTCCGAGTAACCGACGCCGAGACGCTCGACGTGGCCCGCATGGTGCTGGTCGGCAAGGTCGGTCGCGAAATCGTTGGTGCTATCAACGTGCACGGTGCGTACGCGGTTGGCTTATCTGGCGAAGACGGCGGCCTCATTCGGGCCGAGGCTCGCAACCCTGAACTCGGTTTCGTGGGCGACATCGTGTCGGTCAACCCAAACATCGTCGAACGCCTTTTGGTCGAGGAGATGATCCCGGTTATCTCGACCATTGGCTCCGACGCGACCGGCCAGGCCTACAACATCAATGCCGACACCGTCGCTGGTGCTCTCGCCGGGGCGCTTCAGGCCGAGAAGGCCATCTACCTCACCGACGTGCCCGGCTTGCTCGGTGACGTCGACGACCCCGCTTCGCTCATTGCCCAAGCAACCATCCCCGAACTTCACGGTCTGATCGACGACGGGACCATCGCCGGAGGAATGATCCCCAAGGTGACCGCATGCATCGAAGCGGTCGAGGCAGGGGCGACAGCGGCTCATATGCTCGACGGCCGAGTTCCGCACGTCCTCCTGCTCGAACTCTTTACCGATGCCGGTATCGGCACCAAAATCACTCTCGGAGACGACTCTTGACGAATACTGTGCACACCCAAGCAGTAAATGCCGGGCCGGGCCTCGCGTTCTGCCCGATGATGTCGAACTACGGCGCTCCTTCCCTCACCTTGGTGAAGGGGACGGGCACCGAAGTGTGGGACAACGAAGGGCGCCGATACCTCGACTTTCTCACCGGCCTCGCAGTCACGAGCCTTGGGCACAGCCACCCGGTCGTCGCCGAGGCAATCGCCGAACAGGCCCACACGCTCACCCACGTGAGCAACCTCTACAACACGATCCCTGGCCCCGAGGTCGCGATTACCCTTGATCGTTTGCTGCAGACATATTCTGCCGAAGCGGTTGTGCGTGCTGCAGCAAACGATGCCGCCCCGACTTTGGTGACGGAGTCACCAAACAGGCAATTGGGCCAGATTCTCTTTCAGAACTCGGGCGCTGAAGCCAACGAGGCGGCGATCAAGCTCGCCCGCAAGGTCAACGGCCGTGGTCGCCACGTGGTGCTGTCGGCGCTGCGGAGCTTTCATGGACGCACGCTCGCCACGCTCCACGCCACAGGCCAGCCCGAAAAGCACGAGGCCTTTGCTCCGCTGCCCGAAGGCTTCCGTCACGCGGCGTACAACGACGTCGACGCGATGGAGGCCGCACTCGACCCAACGGTTGGCGCCATCATGGTCGAAGCAATCCAAGGTGAAGGCGGCGTCAACACCCCTGACGACGGCTACTTGCGCGATCTTCGAGCGCTCTGCGACGACCGGCAACTCTTGCTGATCCTCGATGAGATCCAGACCGGGGTTGCCCGCACCGGTGAGTGGTTCGCGTATCAACACGAAGGCGTCATGCCAGACATCGTCACGATGGCCAAGGGCCTCGGCAACGGCATGCCGATTGGCGCCGTGTGGGCCAAACGCGAATACGCCGAGATGTTCAAGCCTGGCGATCACGGTTCGACATTCGCCGGCGGCCCGCTCGCGGCTTCGGCCGCTCGTGCCACTCTGGCCGTCATGGAAGAGATGAATGCGCCAAAGGTCGCAACCGACAAGGGCGCAGAACTCACCGCAGCTCTCCTCGCGCTCGATGGCGTCGACAGCGTGCGAGGCAAGGGGTTGCTGTTGGCAGCCGAACTCAACGAGGACGGTCTTCGGGGCCGGACCGGTGGCGAAGTGTCCGCCGCGGTCGCAGAACAGGGCGTGCTCGTCAACGGCGTCACCAAGACGTCACTACGCTTCGCCCCACCGCTCACGGTTTCCTCGGGCGAGATCGAAGAAGCAATCCGCAAGATCGATGCAGCTCTGAAGGGAGCGGTTGTATGAGGCACCTACTTGAAATCGATGATCTCACCGTCGATGAATTGAAACACGTGTTGTCTCTCGCACAGAGCGACGCTCCGCCGCAGGTACTGGCAGGCAAAGGCATGGCCCTGGTCTTCGAGAAGCCGAGCCTCCGCACTCGTAACAGCATGGAAATGGCGGTGTTCCAACTCGGTGGCATGCCCGTCTATATCCAGGGCGACGAGATCGGTCTCGACACGCGTGAGTCGGTCGAAGACGTGACGAATACACTTGCCGGTTATCACGCTGCCATCGGGGCTCGAGTCTTCGAACACTCGAAGGTCGAACGCATGGCTGCGGTCGGTCGCATCCCGATCGTCAACCTTTTGAGCGATGCTGCCCACCCAATGCAGGCGCTCGCCGACGTGCTCACCATCATCGAAGAGTTTGGTTCGGTCGAAGGACGCATCGTCGCCTACATCGGGGACAGTAACAACGTGACCCGTTCGCTCGGCCTTGCAGTCGGCATGCTCGGCGGCACCTTCCGCATCGCATCACCAGCCGACTACAGCTTCGGCGAAGAGGACATTGCGTTGCTGCGCTCGGCTGGGGGAGTGGTCGAAACCATGACCGACCCCTACGAGGCGGTTGAGGGGGCCGACGTGGTTTACAGCGACGTGTTCACTTCAATGGGGCAAGAAGCCGAGACCGGAATCCGGTTGAAGGCTTTTGCCGATTACCAGATCAATAGCGAAATGATGGCCGCAGCGGGTGACGCGGTGTTCTTGCATTGCCTGCCCGCACATCGAGGTGAAGAAGTGACGAGCGAAGTCGTCGATAGCCCCGCCAGTCGGGTTTGGAAGCTCGCAGAAAACCGAATGCACGCCGCTCGCGGCTATCTCGCGTTCGCTCTCGGGGAGTCATGAGCAAGACTTCGCGTCAGCATCAGATCATTCAGTTGCTTGGCGACGTGGCGGTTACGTCGCAAAGCCAACTCGTCGAACTGCTCGAAGCAGAAGGCATTGAAGCCACCCAAGCCACCGTCTCGCGCGATCTCGAAGATATTGGAGCGATCAAGGTGCGTGTGCCTGGCGGCGACCTCGTCTACGGCTTGCCCGAGCACAGCAACGAACAGGTCGCACCGCCCGACCACCTTCGTCGCGTCCTCAGCGACTGGGTTGCCGAGGTTGCGTACTCGCACAACATCGTTATGGTCCGGACGCCGCCTGGCTCGGCCCATGTTGTTGCCTCGGCGCTCGACAGATCAAACCTCGATGGTGTCATCGGCACCGTTGCTGGCGACGATTCGATCATGATCGTCGCCTCAGAAGACACCACCGGCAAAGCCCTTGCCGGTCAATTATCAGACCTCGCAGGAATCTAGGAGCTAGTCACACATGTCATTTTCGAAGTTCGGTCCCGACGACATCAACAAGGTTGTCCTTGCCTATTCCGGTGGCCTCGACACATCGATCATTCTCAAATGGTTGCAAGAGACCTACGAGGCTGAGGTTGTGACGTTCACCGCCGATCTTGGCCAAGGTGGGGAGGTCGAACCCGCTCGCGCAAAGGCACTCGAAATGGGTGTGCCAGCCGAACAGATCTATATCGATGATCTGCGCGAAGAGTTCGTTTCAGATTTCGTCTTTCCGATGTTCCGTGCCAACACGATTTACGAGGGCGAGTACCTCTTGGGTACATCGATTGCCCGTCCACTCATCTCGAAGCGTCTTGTCGAGATCGCCGTTGAGCAACAGGCCGATGCAATCAGTCACGGCGCAACCGGTAAAGGAAACGACCAGGTCCGCTTCGAACTCGGTGCCTATGCGCTGAAGCCCGACATTAAGGTCATTGCACCGTGGCGCGATTGGGACTTGGGCTCCCGTGAATCGCTTATGGCATACGCTTCCGAGCACGACATTCCGATCGAAATGAAGCGTGGTAACGAGTCGCCATTCTCCATGGACGCAAACCTGCTGCACATCAGCTTCGAAGGTGGCCCGCTCGAGAACCCATGGACCGAACCACCAGAAGAGATGTGGCGCTGGTCGGTGAGCCCAGAGAGTGCCCCGGACAAGGCAACGTACATCGAACTGACCTACGAAGCCGGAGATATCACCGCAATCGACGGTGTGGCACTGTCGCCAGCCACGGTCCTCACCGAACTCAACCGCATCGGTGGCGAGAACGGCATTGGCCGCCTCGACATCGTCGAGAACCGCTACGTCGGCATGAAGAGCCGTGGAGCGTATGAGACTCCGGGCGGCACGATCATGATGCGGGCCCACCGCGCCATCGAGTCGATCACACTCGACCGAGAGGTTGCTCACCTTAAGGACGAACTTATGCCTCGATACGCGAAGCTCATCTACAACGGGTTCTGGTTCAGCCCCGAGCGCGAGATGCTTCAGACCGCTATCGATCACAGTCAAGCGGCGGTCAGCGGCGTGGTTCGCCTCAAGCTCTACAAGGGCAACATCACCGTGGTCGGCCGTAAGAGCGACAACTCGCTGTTCGATGAGAAGATCGCCACGTTCGAAGAGGACGACGGTGCATATGACCAGTCTGATGCCGAAGGCTTCATCAAGCTCAACGCCCTTCGCCTCCGCACTCTGGCTTCAAAGCGAGGCGCTGGAAAGTGAGCGCGGAGGGAAGCACGGACGGAGAGCGGAGCTCGCGTAGCGACCAAGAAGGCAGAGTGGGGAACTTGGCCGGAAGTGCCAAGGTGTTATGGCATGGGCGATTCGCCGGTGGTCCTGCCGAGGCGCTCCAAGCATTGAACGACAGTTTGCCGTTCGATCAGCGCATGTTCCGTGAGGACATTGCTGGTTCGCGTGCGCACGTCACGATGCTCGCAGTGGTCGGTATTCTCACTGAGGCAGAGCGCGACGGCATCATTGCTGCGCTCGGCACGGTCGAGGAAGAGATCGCGTCTGGCAGCTTTGACTTCGTTGCGAGCGACGAGGACATTCATACCGCGGTCGAGCGGCGGGTCACCGAGCTTGAACCGGCGGGAGCGAAGATGCACACGGGGCGTTCTCGCAACGATCAGGTCGCTACCGACGTTCGACTGTGGACCCTCGCCGCGATCGACGAGATCACCGACCTCGTACGGGCGCTGCAGGCAACGCTGCTCGCCAAGGCCGAAGAAGCTGGCGATGCATATCTCCCCGGGTACACGCACCTGCAACAGGCTCAGCCCGTTGCACTGGCTCACCACCTGTTGGCCCACGGCTGGATGCTGAATCGCGATGTCGACCGGTTGGCCGATACTCGCCGTCGGACCGATGTTTCGGTCCTGGGCGCTGGAGCGCTGGCGGGCTCGTCTCTTCCGCTCGACCCGTCCATCAGTCAGGCCGAACTCGGCTTTAGCGAGCTGTTTAACAACAGCCTCGATGCTGTAGCCGACCGCGACTTCGTCGCCGACACGCTCTACGCGCTCACGATGATCGGCGTGCACCTCAGCCGGATCGGCGAAGAGCTCATCATCTGGGCCAGCACCGAGTTCGGGTTCATCACGCTCGACGACGCGTTCAGCACGGGCTCGTCGATGATGCCGCAGAAGAAGAACCCCGACATCGCCGAACTCGCTCGCGGTAAGGGCGGCCGTTTGATCGGCAACCTCACCGGCTTTCTCGCAAGCGTCAAGGGTTTGCCTTTGACCTACAACAAGGACATGCAGGAAGATAAAGAGCCACTGTTCGACGCGGTGGACACCGTGAGGCTCACACTGCTCGCGCTCGAAGGCATGATCTCGACGACCACGTTCAACACCGAGGTCATGGCGGCACAAGCCAACTCGCCCTACGCAGCTGCCACCGACCTCGCTGAGTACTTGGTAGCGAATGGAACGCCGTTCCGAGATGCACACGCCATCGTCGGTGAGCATGTCCGCCACGCGCTTGAAGGAAAGGGTTCGCTCAGCGATTTGGTGACGGCCGATGACCGGCTCGG
>CAZBTI010000060.1:0-3367 GCA_964494395.1 uncultured Acidimicrobiales bacterium
TCGAGCGGAGTCCAAGATCGCCAGCGATTCAGCGGCATCGGTCTCATTCGTGTACCTCATGGCCGCCCCGCAGCGGCCACGAGCGACCGATCCCGAAGCTTGCTGAGCCGGGAGCGAAGCTTGAGGAAGAACATTGTGGTCACGGCCCATGCAGCGGGCGCCCATGGGAACAGAAAGTCGTCGTACCCAATTGCGAAGGTTGCGAGATTCCAAGCAATTAGCAGCGCCACGACAATGACCACCGCTACAACGGTGAGTCCAAATGCTGCCAGACTCGGCCTCGGCTTGACGCTGCGACGACGGAACCCATCGACCACAAGAACGATGGCCGACAAGATGCCCATCGCCGCCAATCGCTTCGACACGGTCAGGTGTGGATCGAGATCGTCGAGGCTCATGCGGCACGGATCCGATCACGTTGTCGATGCATGGCGGATCGCCCAAGGCTAAAGATCAACATTGATAACAGCCACCCGACGAGTGCCCCCACTGGCAGAAGTTCGACACCAAGCGCCGAACTCTGCGTGATCAACCCCACCCAGATCAACGCGACGGCGCCAAAGCACAACGCCGTAACAGTGACAGAAACGCGGTAGCGCTTCCACCCACCATTAGGCCGCGGCCTAATCTTGCGACGACGATTGTCATGAAATATCAATGCGTTGTTCAGAAGGATAGCGAAGAGCAACAGCCCGCCGTTCAATTCATCAAAGCCACCGATAGCTAATGCCAAGAGCACCGCTACGGTTCCAGCTCCTGGTGCGTACCACCACGGGCCGAAGTCCAGAAAGTGATCCGCCTCGGTGGCGCTCTTGGACCGCTCTAACGCCGCTAGCGACGCAGCGGGATCAATATCTCCGGCGGCGGTCATGCTGCTGCCACCCGACGGCTATCCCGTACCCGGTGAAGCCCGAAGCGAAGAGCGAGAAAGAACCCCGTCGTGAAAGCCCAGCCAAGCGAGACATGTAGAAACGTGACTTCATCCCAACCAATCGCCGAAATTGCTATCCCCCACATAGCGAGAATTCCCATCACCACAAACACTGCGACAAGCGTCAAGAGAAACGACGCGATGGTCGGTTTGGCCTTCACTCGATCGTTTCGAATGCTGTGCACGCCAAGCACCACAGTGGAAAGCAATGCAAGGGCAAGTGCTGCTGGTCGGATGGAGATTTCTTCGGGAGCACCGAACGTTCCCTCAACCACACCGCCCCAGAGGGACAGACCAGCGATTACGTTCGCAAAGAGCAGTGCGTACCACCGTGGGCCGAAGTAGAGGAAGTGGTCGTATTCGGAAGCGCCCTTTGATCGGTTCAGGAGTGCAAGGTGCGCAAGCGGGTCCACGAGATCGGAACCGCCGTGTTGAGGCTCGTGTGTATTTTCCATAATGGCAAGTTACCGACTACTTTCCGTTTCGTCAAGTAAAAGTTGCCGGCAAAACGCAGAAACCGGCCCCCACGGCGGAATGCGGGGACCGGCTTCTGTTTTTGGGGGGTCTGTACTCCACCGGGGTGGAGTGATGTCAACTACTGCGAAGCAGTAGCGATTACTGCCTTACGAGGCGACTGGGTTGCCCTCGGCGTCGAGCACCCACCAGATGCCGTTGACGCCCTGGCCGTTGGTGTCGCCAGGTGCTTCGTCGCTGGCGAAGTTGTACAGCGGCCAACCGTTGTACGTTGCCTGGACGGTGCCGTCTGCACGCTCGAACGAGCTCACGAGGGATGCGTCGAGCGCTCCCGCTGGCGAGGTCAGTTCGCCAACGACTGGCCATGCAGCAATGCAGTCACCTTCGCAAGCGCTGGCGTCAGCACCCTGCTCATCGTTGGTGAAGATGTACACGGTGTTGCCGTCGACGTCGGTCAGGATCTGACCGAGGTCTGCGTTCTGCACGAGGTTGAGGTCGTGGATGACGTCTTCCATGGCGTCTTCATCTTCCATGGCCTCTTCGTCATCTTCCATGGCTTCTTCTTCGTCTTCCATGGCCTCTTCGTCATCTTCCATGGCTTCTTCTTCGTCTTCCATGGCCTCTTCTTCATCTTCCATGGCTTCTTCTTCGCCATCGAGAACTTCCGCTGCCTCGTCTGCGACGTCTGCGGCTGCTTCGGTGACGGTGTCACTTCCACATGCTGCGGCGACAAGGCCGAAGGCCATCAGTAGGGCCAGAAACTTCTTTTGCATTGCACTATCTCCTTGGGGGTGGGTCGGACGATTGAGATGTCCGGCCAAAAGCGTGGCAGCGGACAGGCTGGATACACCGTCACCCCCGCCCTATGTTCACCCGTTGTTCAGGCCATGTGACAGCGGCCATATCGCTCATGTTTCGCACGTTAAAGACGACGCGATCACGCTCTGATCTTTCCCGTTCACTAGCGTCACGGAATGCGCAAATTCATCATCGACACCGACACCGCAAGCGACGACGCTGTGGCGATGTGCATGGCTTTTCGTCACCCCGACGTCGACGTTGTTGCCTGCACCGTCGTCGCCGGCAATGTGCCGCTCGATCAGGCAGTGCAGAACGCGTTGTACACCGCCGAGCTGTGTGACGTTGAGGTACCGATCTACGCCGGAGCCGACCGGCCGATGCTCCGAGACCTTCAGACCGCTCAGATGGTCCACGGCGAGGACGGCATGGGCGACATTGGCTTGCCGCTGTCGGGCCGAACGCCAGAGAATGGGTGGGGCCCGCAGGTCATCATCGACACCATCCGTGCCCACCCCGGTGAGATCACCCTCATCCCCATTGGCCCACTCACCAACGTGGCGATTGCGCTTCTGATGGCTCCCGACATTGCCGAGAAGGTAGAGCGCGTGGTCGTTATGGGCGGAACCGGCGAGACCGGCCCCGGCAACATGTCCCCCACTGCCGAATTCAACTTCTGGGTCGACCCCGAAGCGGTCCGTGTCGTGCTTCGCTCAGGCATGCCGCTCGAGTTCGTGGGTTGGGACGTCTCTATTGCGAGTGCGGTGGTCACCGAAGACCGGCAGGCGCAACTGCGCGCGCTCGGCAAGCTCGGGAACTTCTCGATCGACATTCAGGCCACGTTGCAAACCTATGCCTGGGAAGAGACCCGGCTGGACGGACCTGACTTTCCTGACCCGATCGCTATGGCGCACGCAATCGACCCGACCCCGGCGACGATGCAACACCTCGGTGTCGATATCGCAATCGGGGCCGAGCCAATGCGCGGAACAATGATCGTCGATCACTTCGGGTTCGCGCAGATGGAAAAGAACGTGCAGATCGTCACGCACTACCCCGAAGAAGAATTCTTCGACATGCTCACCGAACTACTAGCGGACTAGCGACAGAGAATCGGGACGGAGTCCCTATCGAATGGGTTCGAGGCCCGAGCGGCCTCGTCGC
>CAZBTI010000060.1:3467-19750 GCA_964494395.1 uncultured Acidimicrobiales bacterium
GAAGAAATCAGAAAGCAACACTTCGATAGAATCGGGACGGAGTCCCTATCGAATGGGTTCGAGGCCCGAGCGGCCTCGTCGCCGCAGGCGACAAAGAGCGGAAGAAATCAGAAAGCAACACTTCGATAGAATCGGGACGGAGTCCCTATCGAATGTTGTTGCTTTAGTAGCCGTTGAAGCGACGGAACTGTTCGTCGATGTCTTGGGCCTCGACGCGTGCCATCTTTGCAAAGCTCGCGTCGACCATTCGCTGCATGAGCCAATTCAAAGCAATACCACCGACGGTCAAGGCAATGGCGAGGCACATGGTGGCGGCCACGAATTCGATCAGCATCATGCTGTAACCATCGGTCTGCGACCGGGGAGTTAAATGATAAACAGCGGGTGATTCGTCACATGCTGGTAGTGACAGAGTTATATGGGTCCCCAGACCCAGAGAACCATGCTAATCATGGGACTTTCGACCCCTAGGGAACGTCTGAGGTCACTCGATTTTGGGTTGGGTCACAACTCCACAGCCCGGAACGATCACTTGCGAGGACAGCAGAGATCTGTCGATCGCCGACGATAAACGAACGCTCCTCGTCTTGATCTGTTCGGCCGAAGATGATCCCAACCAATCGGCCCTCGTCATCGAAACCGCCACCACCGCTATCGCCGAGCTCGACTCGCACATCGACCTCATAGCCAAACCGGCTAATGCGCTCTTGCGAGCGGACAGCCTCTATTCGCACTTCCAGCGGACGCAAGACCGATGCGGTGAACGCGTCCGACGGTCCACCTCCAGCAAAGTCGATGACGTCCCCCGTTGCGGCTTTTGCTAACTCGATTGGAGAAGCTTGAGCTGAGGGGACCGACAGCAGTGCGAGATCGCCTTCAACATCGAGCACAATGACGTCGGCGAACTCCCGACCATCTGGGCCAGTGACCTCAACAGATCCTGCCCCGATGACAACGTGGGCGGAGGCCAGAATCCATCCGTCTTCGACGATCACGCCAGCGCCTGTCGTTCTCGAAGCATTGCCGCAGGCAGTGGTCTCGAGCGAGACCGCTCGCGCCTCGGGCGTAGTTGCGGCACCCGCGCAAGATGTCGCAACGAGCGCGACGATCAGACAGCTGGAAGCCCAGCGGATGCGACCGACCGTTCCGCTCATCTCTCCGACATGGCCACCATGGCCGCCTGGTGACGCTTCATCACGCTGTACACGTGACCGTCGACGTTCCAATCGGTGATTACCAAGTTGTTTCCGACCGCCCGAACCTCGGCGGACTTTGGGAGCTTGCCGATGATCGATGTTGCTCGTTGGCGAATCCGACTCGAAGCGAGGAGGACGAGACCTTCACCGGTCTGGACGAGGATGCGATATTCGGTTGTAGCCATCGTGGCCACGGCGGCTCCTGCGAAAGCGAGGCCAATGCGTCCGCTCCACTGCTCGATGCCCAAGACGAATCCTAGAACGAGGAAACCAATGAAGGCTGCAGCTCCATAGACAAGGGTGAGAGGGTGCCGTGTCCACATGTGGGCCACGTGGACGATGCGTTCATCCTCTGGAATGAGTGCCCGCACCGAACCGTGAAGAATTCCATCTCTCATATGTGGAAAAGTTACCCCCCCTTTGCCCGGCGCGGCCGCCAGACCGCGCCGGGCGGAGGGGAAATCTCTGATTTAGAGCTGGGTTTGTGAGTTGAGATAGGAACGCTCGGCGAGGCCGTGCCAAGCCGACACTGCATCACGGTACTCGCGCCATGGGCCGAGAATCTCGGCGAAGCGCGAGTCTCCTGCAGCGATGGTGTCGAGCACGTTCTCGGTCTCTTCCTTGAACGCAGCCATGATCTCTGGGCTGAACTCCTGCACGTTTGCGAAGCCTTCGATCGTCTGCAGATCGACGGGGTTCAACGTGTCGTAGGTCGCCATCATGTTCTGATTTGCCATTGCCGCAGCGGCTTCGATCGCTGCTTGGTACTCCTCGGGCAACTCGTTCCATGCGCTGAGGGGGAACTGCACCTCAAGGGCGGTTCCTGGCTCCCACCAACCTGGGTGGTAGTAGAAGAGTTCACCATCGAACTCGTCGAGGCCGAGGATGAGGTCGTCGGTCGGGCCGACAAACTCCGCAGCGTCGATTGCGCCGGTCTGAATCGCTTGGAGGATTTCGCCACCAGCGATCGATACCTGCTCGCCGCCGAGGTTCGTGAGCACCTGACCAGCGATACCTGGGATACGCATGGTGAGGCCGTTGATGTCGTCGACGCTCTCGATTGGCGATGAGAACCAGCCACCCATCTGACAGCCCGTGCCACCCGCTGGGAACGAGATCGTTCCGAATTCTGATGCGTTGAAATCATTGAGAATGTCGAGGCCGCGATCGCCTCCGTTAAATCCCTGGAGGAGCCATGCGTTCTGCTGGCGCTGGGTTAGGCCGAATGGGACAGCAGTACCGAACTGTGTGATCGGACTGAGGCCTGTGTAGTAGTACGACGCCGTGTGACCGGCAGCTACACCGCCGTCGCGAACTGCTGGGAGCACCTCGAGGCCACCGACAATCTCACCTGCTGGACGAGCGTTAATGGTAAAGCGACCGCCGGTGAGGCGGCTGACCTGCTCGGAGAAGAACGTTGCTCCGCCGAAGATTGTGGTGAGGGCGGTTGGCCAACTGGTGGCCATTTCCCATTCGATTTCTGGAGCGCTCTGCGACGCCTGGAGGATGTCGTCCTCGTCAACTGCGTCGCCGCCTCCACCCGAGTCGCCACTGTCGCCGGAGTCGCCTCCGTCGTCAGAGCTGGTGTCGCCGCCATCGGCGGTCTCGGAGGTACCGCTGCCGCAAGCTGCGAGGATCGCGCCACTCGCGGCAAAGCCAGCTACCCCAAGGCCTGCCCTATTTAGGAATGAACGGCGACCGAGCTGTGGCGAACGGTCCTCCATCTCCTCCTCCGTCTCAAATGTTCCTTGCTCTTCCATAATTTCCCCTCATTGGTTTGTTGGTATTGCCTCGCTTGGTATTGCTTGATATTGCAGTGACCGGGAACCCGGTCAAATATCGATTCCTGGTGCGAATATGCGAATTGACTGGAAGACGATGCTGTCGAAGAACCCAATCACGACGAGGGCTATGCCTTGCAGCACCATGAACGGAATGGCGCCCTTGTGAATGTCGGCGGTCTTGACTTCCGGTGGCGCAACGCTCTGTAAGTAGAAGAGCGAGAAGCCCACCGGCGGCGAGATGAACGCCATGTTCAGATTGATCGCCATCAGCATGGCGAACCAGATGATCTCGGCATCGGTGAATGCCAGTTCTTGCATGGCGGGTACGAAGATTGGCACCACGATGAACGTGATCTCGAGGAACTCGAGGTTGATTCCGAGAATAAAGACGGCAACCATCGCAATGGCAACGAACCCCCACTTTCCGCCACCGACCGAACTCAGCCATGCCGAGACCTGGTCAGCTCCACCGAGTTCACGGAACATGAGGCGGAAGAAGGTTGAGCAGAAGAGCAGCGTCATCACGAGGATCGTGATGTTGGCCGTTGAAATTCCGGCAGCTTTCAGCGCCTTCGGCGTGAGCTTCCATTCCTTTTCGATGTGCGTAGCCCCGCCGTTAACCAGCGCGTTGTCGACGAGACGATTCAAGCCGGTCAAGATCAGCGCTCCGAGAACACCAACGGCCCCTGATTCTGAAGGTGTGGCGATGCCCGAAAAGATTGAGAAGAGCACGCCGACGATGAGGACGACAGTCGGAACGATCGAGACGAGCACCTCGGTGCCGAGCATCTTGGTCATTGCCATGACTCCAAAGAACAGAGCAAAGGCAGCTCCGGCCCCGATGAGCGCAAAGCTCAGGGCGTTCGTGGTATCCGGAGATGCACCTCGGAGGATGAGCACAATAAAGACCATCATCGCCAAGATCAGCGCCAGGACCGCCTTAATTGCCAGCGACGGATTCCCGTCGAGTTGACGCTCTTCGGCTGGCATGGCCGGAGCGAGTTGGGGCTTGAGGTAGGCAGCGCCCAGCACGTAGAGGACGTACATACCAGACAGCAAGATGCCAGGAAGAAGCGCTCCGGCAAACAGTCCGAGGATGCCGACGCCCAACTGCTGGGCCAGCAGAATCAGGACAATGCTCGGTGGAAGCAGCTGTGCAAGTGTTCCCGAAGCGGTGATCGCTCCGGTAGCCAACTTGTGGTCATAGCCAAGCCGCACCATGGCAGGCAATGAGAGCAACCCCATCACGATCACCGTCGCTGCAACGACGCCGGTAGCAGCAGCGAGGAGCGTTCCGACAATCACCACGGCGGCAGCAACACCACCGCGAAGCGGCCCCATCAGCAGGCCAATGGCATTCAGGAGGCGTTCAGCCAGCCCGGATCTCTCCAATATGGCACCCATCAACACGAAGAGCGGGACGGCGAGCAGCGTCGTATCGCTCACTGCCGAGAACCATTGGTTCGAAAGGGTGGAGAGCGACTCCACGCGGAAGGCGTCGGTCAAATCCCCGATGAACGCAAACGCGACCGACACGCTCGCGAACGAGAAGGCCACGTTGTACCCCGTGAGGATGAGTCCCATGAATACGGCGAACATGACGAGCGACAGAAAAACGCCCCAGTCCAACCCGAGGAACGTTTCAATGGCGAAGACGGTACCGATCATCATGATTATTCGATCCTCTGAAATTCGTCGCCGGCAGAAACTTGGCCGTAATCACGCTTGCCCATCAGGACGAACCCGGTCTTGATGATCTCGGCGGCAATTTGCAGGGCGAACATCACAAAGCCGACGAAGATAATCGCCTTGATTGGGCCCACCGGGAGTTGATCAGCATCGCTAGAGGACTCCCACGTCTCCCAGACTCTCCACCCGCTAGGCCAGGACTTGTCACCGAAGCGTTGCCCGAGAGACGTGGCTGCGAACTGACGCAGGATGACCGAGAGCGAATAGAGAAACGGCAAGAAGAAGAACGTATGCATCACGAAGTCGAGCCACGCTTTCGAGCGGTCGGTCCACTCGGCCCACCAGAAGTCGATTCGCGGGTTAACTGCAGCTAGGACGCCATACGGCAAGCCGATCAACGACATGAATGCGAAGGTTTGCCAAGCGATGCTCGTGACCTGGCCAATCAGAATGTCGGCCTCGAACAATGGGTTGAGATAGCGGGTAATCACGTTGAACAACTGCGCAAAGAAGACCAACCAGGCGAGGATCCAGACCAGTTTCATGGCGGACGAGCCGATTATTTCGATCGTGGCTCGCACCATGTTGAGCGCAGGCGGCGTGGTGGAGAGAACGGCAGCGGCGATCAGGATCGCCCACTGCCAAATTGCAAGGTTTCCAAAGAGACGGTCCGTCTCAACAGCGAAGGTTCCAATCAGCGCAACAATGATCGCTCCGACTGCCACGTAACCAATGGGATGGATGTTCGTAAAGATGCTGAGCGCCGGACTATCCGCGCTGAGATCGGGCTCTTTGTTCTCGATTTCTTCGCCGAGATCCCCGACGCTCTGGGCTTCCAGGCTCGGCGGTTCAGCTTCGAGTACTTCATTGCTGGGAGACTCATCGATCGTCGTCATCGACACCCCCAAATGTTCTACGCAATCCCGGCACTCGTTCGTCCCTCCCCCACAGAGCAGCGCAATTTGCCACTAGCGCATATCATTCACTGTGTCGGACGTCATAGTCCAAACAGGAAACAGAATTTTCAGTGAACGCTCTGAAATTCACGACCAATGACCGGAGTTATGCGATAAGCGGTCGGTGAGCGGTTGTTTTCTGCTCAGTTCGGTTGGCCGTCTTGAAGATGGTGATTCAGGTCTCGGGAGTACCTGCGGGAAACAGGTATTTCTCGGTCATTGACGAGCAGGCTCTTCCCCGATCCCGATGACCGAATCTCCCGAACTGCCGACACCCGAACGCTGTAGCTGCGGTGGACCCGCACAAAGCCATAGTCACTCCAGCTATCGGTGAGTCGTGCCATCGTGTCTCTCACCAAGAACGACTCACCGTCGGTGTGCACTCGAACGTAGTCGCCAGACGATTGAAAATGGGTTACGTCAGCCGGGCCGAGCACCACCTGACGACCAGCAGCACCAGAAACGGTCAATCGCGCAGCAGTCTCCTCGGCCTCGGTGGTCTCAGATTGGGAATTGCGCAGGTTCGCTACCCGTTGCACAGCCCGAGTCAACCGCTCGGCTGCGACTGGCTTTCTCAGGTAGTCGACGACTCCAAGTTCGTAGGCGTCCGAGGCTGGCGTGTCGAAAGCGGTAACGAACACGATCGCAGGAGGATCTTCAAAACGGTTGATCATTCGAGCGATATCCAAACCGCTGAGATCAGGCATTTTCATGTCGAGGAAGACGACATCAAATCGACCCCCTACCTCGGTCTGGCCGAGGAGTTTGAGCGCCTCTGTACCACCATCGGCTTCGGAGACTTCGGAGATGCCCACCTCTCTCTGGAGCATCCAAACAAGGTCGTCGCGGGCTGGCTTTTCATCGTCGACCACCAAAGCTCTCAACATGGACTCCGACCATACCCCCATATGACCAGAGCGCCCGAAGGGAGTATCCTCCGGTCTCAGGGGGGGGCACATGGGGGAAAATGAAGCCGTCAGTCGACGCCGTATCGTTCTCCATCCGCGCACAGCGAGCGCCCGGCGCGTCGATCGCCGGCGCAACCACGGCAGCCAGGTGCGCGGCTTCAACGTGACGAATGATGAAGTCTTCGCTCTTGTCGATGCCCAACGTCGCGCCGCCATTGGCTACCTCCTAACGCTATTGGTGCCAGCCGGACTCGGCCTCTTGGCGCTCGTGCTAATCCCCGGACTCGTCGACCTCCGACTCCGTGGGATCCCACTGCCTTGGTTGCTCATTGGACCAGTGCTCCTCCTGTGGATAGTCCTCATTGCCTGGCGGCACGATCGTCGAGCCCTACGAACCGAGCAGCGTTGGTCCGAAGCCAACAAGCCTGCGAGTTCACCTGGGAACTACCAATGATTCCGATCGCCGCGGTTGGCGTTGTCATCTTCTCGACGCTCATTCTGGGCACGACGGGGCTACGGTTTGCCCGCACGACCTCGAACTTCTTTGTGGCATCCAGGTCGGTGCATCCGGTCTGGAATGCTTTCGCCGTGTGTGGCGAGGCCATGTCGGCTGCGAGCTACCTCGGAGTCCCCGCACTAATATTCGTCTTTGGCTTTGAGGTCCTGTGGCCTCTCGTTGGCTGGACGATCGGCTTTCTGCTTCTCTCCCTGTTTATCGCTGCGCCCATTCGCCGGTTTGGTTCGTACACGATCCCCGAGTTCATCGAGGGCCGACTCGACAGTCCGCGCCTGCGCCAGGTGGTGGCGATCATGGTGATCATCGTCAGTTGGTTTTTCTTCCTCGCCCAACTCAAGGGCGCAGGTGTCGTCACCCAAACGCTAATCGGCGCTCCCTACTGGGTCGGGGTTGCCGCAGTCGCCATTCTTGTATCGATCAACCTGAGCGCCGGAGGCATGCGCGGAATCACCTTTGTGCAGGGGTTCCAATTCTTCTTCATCTTCCTCGGTATCCTCATCCCTTTTGCCGTTCTCAGCACGCTGTGGATTCGAGGGGACATCCCAGAGATAATCACTGACGCTCCGCCGATCTTCACCGAGACCACCATCGTCGAATACCCCAATGACGTCACGATTAACGTCACAGAAGCGACCGTTGTAACCATCGATGGACGTGTTGGTGGAGCAACACCGGGAACGACCGAACTCGGTATTGGAGAGCACGACATCGAGGCTGGGACGCTGATCGAGTGGCCGGAGGGAGCCGCAGCCCCCCATGCGACATTCATTACACCAATCGATGGTGAAGAGTGGGCCCGGCCACTCGGCGAAAGCGCCGTCGGAGGAGGCCATCCGCTCTACTTCTCCTTCGCCATCGTCATCGCGAACCTCTTCGGCATCATGGGCTTGCCACACGTGGTTGTTCGCTTCTACACCAACCCAACCGGACGCGAGGCGCGCCGCACCAACCTCATCGTTCTCGCGCTCATCGCCCCCTACTACGCCATGCTCCCCCTCTTTGGCGCGGCAAGCCGTGTGCTCAGCCCAGGTCTCCTCGGTGCAGGTTCGACCGACGCCGCAACCGTCAGCGTCGGCGAGCAACTCATCGATGGCACGGCGGGCGAGTTAATTACCGCGGTCATCTCCGCCGGCGCGACGGCGGCCTTTCTCTCGACCTCCTCAGGACTTCTCATCGCGATGGCGGGAGCGGTCAGTCACGACATCCGAAAGGCCGGAGTGCGCCAGTTCCGCTCGGCAGTATGGGCGGTTGCAGCTCTCTCCATTCTGATCGCTCTGGCCGTGGAGAACACCGACATCAACGTACTTATTGGATGGTCGACATCCATCGCTGCATCATCGATCGCACCGCTTCTGGTGCTCGGTATTTGGTGGCGAAGGCTCACTGCTAAGGGGGCTCTGGTATCGATCCTGGTGGGTGGAGGGACGAGCACTCTCGCCGTTCTCACGACAGCCTTTGGAATCGTAGATTCGGGCTGGCCGCTGGCCGTACTGGGCACGCCAGCGGCCTGGAGCGTTCCGCTCGCATTCGCGGTCGCCATCGTCGTTTCGCTACGTGACGACGAGTCGGTGAAAGAGCTCGGCTACAAATTCGCGCTCATGCACGTTCCCGATCGAGTCGAGACAGTGCGATGAGCCGGGTGCGAGGGGCAAAGCGTTTCCTCGCAAGCGGAGGCCTACCCGCGGGAACCGTTCTTGGACTCCTCACGGCGCTCAACGAGCTTTCACTCGTGCTTCTCGACGGGTTCGACGAGCGAGCGGCTAGTGAAATTGCTCGGACGGCCAAAGTCGCTCTCGATGCTCGCGCCGTCGCCGTCACGAACGATTCCAGCATCCTTGCTTCGGTCGGCCTCGAGTCCGAACTGTGGCGAACAGCGGTCGAGGAGCAAACCCTGGCGATCGTCGAAGGACGTCGCGTCAATCAGCCGACGGTCTACCAGCTCACCACCGGTCGAGAAGAATCCGAAGTCGCTGCAGCGCCTCTTCTTTTTGAGGATGTCATCATCGGAACCATTCACCTCCTTTCGGCTTCCCCAGCGTCCCAATTGGAGGAACTGACCCAGTTTGCTCGCTTAGTGTCCACGCAGTTGCAACTCGCAGAGCTTGAACAATCTCGGGCCGACGCGGCCGAAGCCGAACTACGTGCCTTACGAGCTCAGGTTTCGCCCCACTTCATCCACAACTCACTGACCGCGATCGCTGGCCTGATCAACACCGAACCCGAGATGGCACGCGACCTTGTCGTCACATTCGCCGACTTCCTGCGTGCAAGTTTTCGCACCCAAACCGACCTGACGACGGTTGCTGAGGAGCTACGTTTGGTCGAGGCCTACCTCACACTCGAGCAAGCGCGCTTCGGGAGTCGCTTTGCCGTCTCGCTCAACATCGCTCCCGAGTCTCTTCCCGTTCGCCTTCCGTTCCTCAGCGTGCAGCCACTCGTCGAGAACGCGATCCGTCATGGCCTCGAATCACGCTCTGGTGAGGGCGTTCTACGAATCGTGGCCGAAAATGCCGGTCCGGAGATCACCATCTCGGTCGCCGACGACGGAGTGGGCATTGATCCCCAGCATCTCGAGCGGGCGTTGAGCGGCCGGGACTCCTCGAGCCATGTTGGTATTCTCGCCGTCGACACCCGGCTACGGTCAACGTTTGGTGATGAGTACGGGCTCACCATCGAGACGGGACCAAACGCCGGCACCGAGATCACCATCCGCTTGCCGAAGTACCATCCGGGATAGTCCAGCAGCCCAAAAACTAGGACGATCGTCTCATTTAGAAAACCACCTATTTGAGTCGATTCATCTTCATGGCCCACGAAAGACGAGTTTTCGAACGAACCGACGTAGCTGTCGAAGGTGACCTCCAATGGCAGATCAAGCGCCGTAGCGGTTTGGTCTCGACCAAGACTGTGGAGATCACGACAGTCGATCTGTCCATCGACGGTGCTCGCGTGCTCGCCCCAAAGAAGGCACGCCTTCCCATCGGCGCATCGGTGCTCTTGAGCTTCAACGGTCAAACGAGCCCTGCCCGCGTCAGGGCGACATTGCCCGACCCAGAGGACCCAAAGGGCCGTATTCTGTTGCTCCAGTTCGACCAGCCCAGCACGAACTTCCTGCAGATCATCGATCAGTGGGTCGATGCAGGCAAGGGCGGCAACCAGTTCAAAGCCCAGTACTGGCGCAACCACGAAGCCGAGGCTCAGGTCGAAGCCGCTGAAGCGGCGAAGAACGCCGCATAGTTCCAAACTTCAGCCAGGGCTACACGCTGACGATGATTGCGTCGCCTTGACCTCCGCCGCCGCACAGGCCCGCAGCGCCAATTCCTCCGCCGCGACGGCGAAGTTCATGCATCAGCGTGAGCGTGATTCGGTTGCCCGACATGCCGAGCGGATGCCCGACCGCAATCGCCCCGCCATTGACATTGACAATGTCGGTCGAGACGCCGAGCTCGTCTGCTGCGGCAATTCCGACGGCTGCGAACGCTTCGTTGATTTCGTACAAGCTGATGTCGCCAATCTCGATGCCGGCACGCTCGGCCGCTGCGGTGATGGCACGCGATGGTTGGTGCAGTAGCGAGCAATTGTCTGGACCAGCGACCATGCCGTATCCAAGGACCGTTGCCAGTGGTTCAATCCCCATCTCGCCGGCTTTGGCCCGACTGGTAACGATCATCGCTGACGCTCCATCGGAGAGCTGTGACGCGTTGCCCGGAGTGATGGTGCCATCGGCGACGAAGGCTGCGCGCAGCTTACCGAGCGATGCAGCGTCGGTTCCTTCGCGAACACCCTCATCGTCTTCGAACATGATCGGGTCCGCCCGACGCTGCGGAACTTCGACGGCGATCGTTTCGCTACGAAGGATGCCATCCTTGATGGCCCGAGCTGCGCGGTCGTGAGATGCTGCGGCGAACTCGTCTTGGGCTTCGCGTTCGATCGAGTCGGCCGCTGCGTACAGGTCGGTAGCTTCACCCATGATCTTGGATTCGATCGCACAGGTGAGGCCATCGAACTGGAGCGAATCGACGAGCTGACCGTCGCCATATCCATAGCCAGTGCGGCTCTTCATCAGGAGGTGAGGGCTATTACTCATCGACTCCATACCGCCGGCGACAACGACCGACGCTTGGCCTGTCTGCACCTGCATGGCCGCCATATTGATCGCCTGCATACCCGATAAGCAGACCTTGTTGACCGTGGTTGCATTGACCGTCAGTGGGACGCCGCCCTTGATGGCGGCGTTACGGGCCGCCGACTGGCCTTCGCCCGCGGTGAGCACGTGGCCCATGATGACCGAATCGACCTGATTACCGGCGACCCCGCTGCGCTCGAGAGCGCCAGCGATCGCCATGCCGCCGAGATCGTTACCGGCGAACCCGCTGAGCGATCCGTTGAAACGGCCGATCGGCGTGCGTGCGCCTTCGAGAATTACAACATCTTCTGGTGAGGGCGTGTGGGTCATTGCTGGTCCTTTAGGAGTTGTTTGAGCAGTTCGTTCGTTGCGATGTTCGGGGAGATCTCGGCGGCCTCTGCCTTGCTTAGTTGATCCTGCCCGCGGGTGTCCATCAGTTCTTCAGCAGCATCTGACAGTGCTTGAGTCAGGCGGGCTCGGACCTCGGTGCGAATTCGATGTCGGCGGCGGCGCACGTCTTGGCCGGTTTCGACGAGATGCGATCGATGGTCGACGACGGTGCCCCAAACTTCCTCGTTCCCATCGCCGTTGATTGCGCTCGCCATCACGATCGGTGGGCGGTATCCGAACTCGGACTCTTGGCCGGTCATGTGGCTGAGGTCCAACATGAGTTCGAGGTCGCGGCGGACATCGTTCGCTCCTGGACGATCGGCTTTGTTCACGACAAAGATGTCGGCCACCTCGAGCAGCCCAGCCTTGTTGGCCTGAACGGCATCGCCCATCCCGGGGGTCATGACAACAACCGCCGTGTCGGCCGCGCCGACGACATCGACTTCGACCTGGCCAACTCCGACGGTCTCGATGATGACCGGGTCGTACCCGCAAGCATCGAAGAGACGGACGGCGAGCGGAACGGCCAGAGCGAGTCCTCCGCTGTGCCCCCGGGTCGCCATGCTTCGAATGAAGGCATCGGACTCTCGGTCTTCCATGCGGATGCGATCGCCGAGGATCGCTCCCCCGGTGAGCGGAGATGAGGGGTCGACCGCGAGCACCGCTGGGTGTTGACCCGCTTCTACCCGATCGGCGACGAGTTCGCCGACAAGCGTGGACTTTCCGGCACCCGGAGAACCGGTGATCCCAACGATGTGTGCGTTACCCGCGTCTGGGTGTGCGAGTTCGCTGATCTCGTCGGCCTCGGCTCCCCCGCGTTCGACTCTCGTCAACAGCTGGCCGAGGGCGCGCCGTTCGCCGCCTCGCGCTGCTTCATAAAGTTCAGCGATCGACCTTTTGGGCTTTGCCACGTCAGTTCACAGCAGCGACGGCGTCGCGAACCGACTGCGCCACTTCTTCGGCGCTCGCGCCTGGGCCTAGAACCACCGCAACACCGGCGTCGAGAAGGGGCTGCACGTCATCGTCGGGGATAATCCCTCCGACGATCACGGGAGTGTCGAGTTCGGCCTCGGTCAGAGCGTTCACCATTGCTGGTGCCAGCGTCATGTGTCCGGCGTTGTGCATCGAGAGGCCAATCGCATCGGCGTCTTCCTGCTCGGCTGCAGCGACGATGCTTTCTGTTGTTTGGCGGAGGCCGAGGTAGATGACCTCCATGCCGGCGTCTCGCAGGATGCGGGCAACGACCTTGAGGCCCCGGTCGTGGCCGTCGAGACCGAGCTTTGCGAGAAGGATGCGGAGTTGTGGTGTATCGCTCAAATGATTGCCTTCTCTACGTACGTGCCGAACTCTGACTCCATGGCCATCACGATCTCTTCGAGCGTGGCGTAGGTGCGAACAGCGTCGATGATCGACGTCATAAGGTTCGCCTCGGGGTCTGCGGCAGCTGCAGTAACCGCAGCGAGGGCGCGAGCCACGTCGCCATCGTTGCGAGCGAGCTTCACGTCTGCCAGACGCTTGCGCTGATACTCCTCGACCTCGGCGCCAATGCGCAGCAACTCTTTGTCGCTGTCGTCGCCGTCGGTGAACTCGTTGACGCCGACGATGATGCGGTCGCCGTTGTTGACCTCGCGTTCGAAACGGTAGGCAGAATCGGCAATTTCGCCGACGAAGTACCCGTTATCGATGCCGGCGTAGACCCCTTCGAGGATCGAACCATTGCCGATGTCGTCGAGGTGAGCAAAGATCGCTTCGGCCTGACGTTCCATCTCGTTCGTCATCCATTCGACATAGTCGCTACCGCCGAGCGGATCGGCCACGTTGGTAACACCGGTCTCGTAGGCCACTATCTGTTGAGTGCGCAGCGCAATGCGGGCCGCCTTCTCGGTCGGCAACGCGAGCGCCTCATCGAAGCTGTCGGTGTGCAGGCTCTGCGTTCCCCCAAGTGCGGCAGCCAGCGCTTGTGTTGCGACGCGGGCGATGTTGATCTCGGGCTGTTGCGCAGTGAGCGAGACGCCCGCTGTTTGGGTGTGGAAGCGGCAGAGCATCGAGCGCTCGCTCTGGGCCCCGTAGCGCTCTTTCATCCACCGAGCCCAAATGCGTCGTGCTGCACGGAACTTGCCGATCTCCTCGAAGAAATCGCTGTGGCTGTTGAAGAAGAAGCTGAGGCGGCCGGCGAACTCGTCGACATCGACACCTGCTGCCACGGCGGCCTCGACATAGGCAAAGCCGTTGGCGAGTGTGAAGGCCAGCTCTTCAGCAGCCGTGCTACCCGCTTCACGGATGTGGTAGCCGCTGATCGAGACCGGGTGGAAGCGCGGCATGTCTTTGGTCGTGTACTGGATCATGTCCGTAACGATCCGCACGCTCGGGCGCGGCGGGTAGATGTACTCCTTCTGCGCCTGGTACTCCTTGAAGATGTCGTTCTGAATCGTGCCGGCAAGTTGATCTGGGCTGATGCCCTTCTTCTCGGCAATTACCACATACATCGCCAAGATGATGGCGGCCGGGCCGTTGATGGTCATCGAGGTCGACACGGCCGAGAGATCGATCTCGTCGAAGAGGTCTTCCATGTCGGCGAGGGTGTCGACGGCAACGCCAGCTCGCCCTACCTCGCCGAGCGCCCACGAGCTGTCGGAGTCGCGGCCCATGAGCGTGGGCATATCGAAGGCGGTCGACAAGCCGGTTCCGCCATTGCGAAGGATGTCTTTGAACCGAGCGTTGGTGTCTTCAGCGGTCCCAAAGCCAGCGAACATGCGCATCGTCCAGAGCCGACTGCGATACATCGAAGGGTACACACCACGGGTGTAGGGATACTCCCCCGGGTACGGCCCGGGCCCATAGACCGGTTCAACAGGAACGCCAGACATCGTGGTGAACGATGCGTCACGGAGCTTCGCGGCGTCGTAGCGCTCTTTCCATGCGGCGTACTCGGGTGAGTTACGCCAGGCGGCATCATCAGCGTCTGTCATCGGGACCCCCTAGGTCGTTGCCTTCTTCGAGCCTTCGACGGTGTCGCCCGCCGAAGACCGAACAGTGGCTAAGTCGTCATTCAGTTCTTGCAATCGATCGTCGGGCACATCGCCCATCCCCCACCGGATATCCTCCAGCGCCTTCGTGGCCTCTGACGCCAATGCGCGTCCGGCCTTGGTGAGGGTGACGAGGGTGGCGCGCCGGTCGTCGGGATGCGGCACGCGTTCGACGAGTTCATCGCGTTCGAGTCGATCGATAGTGCTCGTCACGCTCGTGGGGTGCACTTGGAGGCGTTCGCCCATGCGCGCCATCGCCATGGAACCCTTACGAGAGAAACTCAAGAGTGCGAGCGCTTCGTAGCGGCTGAACGTGAGCGAGAGCGGAGCCAGCGTCTTGTTGATTCGTCCGAGAACAATCTGATGCGACCGTGCAAGCGAGGTCGCGGCCACCATTGCATCGACTTCACCAAGTCCAGCATCGACCCAATTACGCCGCGCCTCGGCGACAAGATCCATGTCTCGCGAACCTGCATCCACCATGTCGTTACGATACCACCGTCAACCGATAGTCGGATGTCCTACTATTTTGCATGTCTCCGATCGAGACCTCGCTGGAACCTAGTTTGCTGGGCCGAGCACTTCGATTGGGGCATCGACTGAGATGGTGAACGGGGTGTCTACCAAGAGGTCTGCTGTTCCGCCGTTGTCGCCTGTTCCGAGGAAGAGGTCAAAGCCATTTGCGGTTTTTGAACCCTGGACGACCTGAAGCAAGATGCTGTCGCGATTCGCAAATTGTTCCTCCACCGAGAACGCAATGGCGTAGTCGGTTCCGTCGGGATGCGGGAAGGCGAACTGGACGGTCCAGAAGCCGGCACTGTTGCGTCCCATGCGCGCATTGCGTGCCCACGACTGGGTGAGGCCATCGTCAGTTCCAGCAGCGAATGTTTCCTCGTAGATCGTGAGTACGGGGAAGTCGATCGAGTTGCCGTTGGAGATGGTGATCGTGCCACCGGAAACGGAAAGCGTTTGGCTATCGCCAGTGGCGACGAGCGCAGCGAGATCGACCGAGTTTCCTTCACTGATGCTCAGGACCGATCCGGTGAGCGTGAGCGTCTGGTCGTCGGTATCTGTGTCGGTATCGAGCGAGGAAAGGTCGACGGTGACCGTGTTGCCATCTTCGATGGTGATCTCGAGCGTCGAGCCCGTGAGGGTGAAGTTCGACAGCGTCTGATCGTCCGTATCGGTGTCGTTGTCAGCAGCACAGGCCCAGGCCGTACCGCTCCACTGCGCTGTCTCCCCCACCGCACAGTTCAGGCTCCCGAGAACGTCGCCGTCGGTGATCGTCGACAGCGTTCCATCCTCGGAGGTGAAGCTGTACGTGCCGTCGCCGTTGTCGACGAGTTCGGTCACCGACTCAAGGATGTCGATGCTGGCGCCAGCCTCGTTCGTGTAGGTCGCAATGCGCTGACCTGTGGTCAACACGTTGGTGATGGCGGTCAGGGTCTCGATATCGGTGGTGTCGATGGTTGTGACGGCGCCGCTTTCGGAGGTGAAGGTGAACGTGCCATCACCATTGTCGACGAGGGTCGTGATCGTCTCGTTGAGGTCGACGGTGGCACCAGCCTCATTGGTGTAGGTGCCGATCAGGTTGCCGACCGACAGGGTGCTGGCGAGCGAGGTGATGGTTTCGATGTCGAGCGTGTCGACCGTCGTCACCGTGCCATCCTCACCAGTGAACGTAAACGTGC
>CAZBTI010000061.1:0-5688 GCA_964494395.1 uncultured Acidimicrobiales bacterium
ACCACGACGACGACGGCTGCTCCGAGTACCACGACGACGGCTGCTCCGCCGCCACCTTCGGCCTCGTTCGACGCTACGCCGCAGACACCGGGGTCGCTCGCAGTCAACTTGGTCCACACCGGCACAGCTCAGCCTGGTGCGACCTTTGCGTGGGATTTTGGTGATGGTCGGGTTTCAAACGTCGGTCCAGCAACGCTGTACACGTACGAGGAACCGGGTACCTACACAGTCATCCTGACGGTGATCGACGCCAACGGTTCGGACGTTCGGACCGAGACGGTGACCGTCTAGTCGTCGTCAGCGTCGCGCAGCGCTGTTGCCAGCTCGTCTTCGAGTGAACAATTTTCCTCGGGATGATGGTGTTCTCGCGCCCAGGTGGCGGTGAAGTCATCGCTCCCTGCCAGCGACAAGAGGTCCGCTCCGATAGATGGGTGTTTGAGATAAAGCCCGACGCGTCGCGTGATTCCAGAGGTCTGGACCCAAAGCTCTGCGGTCTCGCGGCCGGCGATCGCCGCCGATGCGGTAGCAATGACACGCAGGAACGTTCCGAGTCCGGATTCGATCTTGCCCACGTCGTGGAGAAGTGCCGCAGCCATGACCGGCCTGGTCGCCGATTCACCGAGCGCGTCGTTTACCCGTCGGGCAACGCCGATTGAATGGCGACGGTCTTGGTTGCTCATTCTGTTCCAGAGTGCTTGCTCACCTTCGATGAGGTGCGAAGTGGCCCACGCCTCGTCGTCCTTGTTGGGGCCGAGCGGCCACAATGACGTAACGAATCTCTTCGCGAGATGTGCAGCGCCCCCCATTACGAAGCCCCCGGGCGTCCGGTCGCACGCGGGTGAGCGCTGGTGTAAGCCCGCACGAGAAGGTCGGTCGACACTTTCGTGTAGAGCTGAGTCGTCGAAATGGAAGCGTGACCCAAAAGTTCCTGCACAGTTCGGATGTCGGCACCGTGGTCCAACATGTGAGTTGCGCAGCTATGGCGAAGTACGTGAGGGGTCAATCGGTCGGCTATTCCCGCGGTAAGGCCGTGCTTGCGGACGATTCCCCAAATGCCCTGTCGGCTCAGCCTGTTGCCACGGTGGTTGAGGAAGACGGCAAGCTCATCATTGCGAGACTTCCACTCGCTCGGAGAGAGTTCGGATCGCCCTCCGGGCGCCAGCCAAGAACGCAGCGCCTCGTCGGCCAAGCGACCGAGGGGTACGAGACGTTGCTTATTGCCCTTCCCGGTCACGCGAAGAAGCGCCCCGTCGAGGTCGATGTCGTCGAGGCCTAGGCCTACGCATTCGCTGATCCGCATCCCTGTGCCGTAGAGCAGTTCAATGACCGCACGGTCCCGTAGATCGAAAGCGCCTGCATCTGGGACTGCCTCGATGAGGCGGGTAATCTCATCCTCGCGCAGAGCTTTCGGGAGGCCCTTCGCCAACTTTGCTGGAGTGAGGTCGGCAGTCGGGTCCTGTCCGGCAACGCCTTCGGCGAAGAGATGGCGGTGTAGACCGCGAACTGCGGTCATCGTTCGGTTCTGAGACGATCGTGCTAACCCTCGCTCGCCGAGGGTTTGTCTGAAGCTCTGGACATCAGATGGGGTGGCGTCTCTCACCGGCAGGGAGCCGAGGTGTGCAACATAGCGGGATAGGTCTAGGCGGTACGCAGCCAACGTATTTGCTGAACGACCCTTCTCGATTGCGAGGTGGGTGAGGAAGTCCTCAACGTCGAAAGGGAGGCCTGCTGTCGTCGAAGCTGGGGAAGCCGGGCTGAAGCGAGTCATTTCTCCAACACGTTAGAGCCTCAACGCAGCCAGAACCCCGATGATCGTCTTCGCGTCAGTGAGCTGACCGGCGGTGATCAAGTCGTGTGCTTCGGTGAGGGGAATGCGCAGAATTTCCATCGCATGTTCTTCGGGGCTGTCCGTCATCTCTCGCTCCACCTCGACAAGTTCGGTTCCGATGAATATGTGAATCTGTTCATCGCAGAAACCGGCGCTATTGTGGACGGCGGCGAGCGGGGTGAGCGTGCCTGCTCGCATACCGATCTCTTCGATCAACTCCCGTTGCGCAGTCTCAATCGGTGGTTCGTCTTCGACGTCTCGCAGACCCGCCGGAATCTCGAGAAGAAATGCATCGAGGGCTGACCGATATTGAGAAACGAGAATGATCTCATCGTCGATGAGCGGCACTACGGCCACGGCTCCAGGATGGTGCACTACATCGCGTTCGAAAATCGATCCATCGGGAGCCTCGAAGCGACCCTTAGCCACCTTCATGATCCAACCGTCGTAGACAACGTCCTCATCTAACGCACGGAACCCCGCATTTTCAGCTGGTGGTGTCACTGGCTGGATGTAACGGCGTCGTCTGTGAGGATCTTGGGGTTTCGACCATTCTTTCGTTCGACGACGGCCTCGATGAAGCTCGCGAACAATGGCGCTGGACGGTTTGGACGGCTTTTGAACTCGGGATGAGCTTGGGTTGCGACCCAGTAAGGATGCGAGCGGAGTTCAATGAACTCGACGAGTTGGCCATCGGGAGATTCGCCGCTGGCCCAGAAGTCGCCATCGTCGAACTTGCTGAGAAATTTCGAGTTGAATTCGTAGCGGTGGCGGTGTCGTTCAGAGACGGTGACCTCGCCGTATGCCTCGGCTACTTGGGACCCAGGCGCAAGCTTCGCAACGTATGCGCCGAGTCGCATCGTTCCACCCTTTTCTGAGACATCGCGTTGATCTTCCATGAGATGCACCACGGGATACTTCGTTTGTGGGTCAAACTCCAAAGAGTTTGCGCCCGTCAGACCCAGTTTGTTGCGGGCGTACTCGATCGTCATGACTTGGAGGCCAAGACACAGTCCAAGGCATGGGATGTTGTTCTCCCGGGCGTAGTTCGCTGCGGCGATCTTTCCTTCGACTCCGCGTTCGCCGAAGCCGCCAGGAATCACAATGCCATCAAGGTTTCGTATCCGCCCGGCGAGAAGGCCTTCGACCTCTTCGGCTTGGATCCAGTCGATCTCGATGTTCGCGTGATGGTGAATACCCGCGTGGTTCAAGGCTTCGACGACGGAGAGGTAGGCATCGATCAGACTGACGTACTTGCCAATGAGGCCGACTCGAACGGTCTGTTCAGCCGAAAACACTCGGTCGACGAGGGCTTTCCACTCGACCAGGTCAGGTTCTGGAAGGTCGGTGATCCGAAAGTGATCACAGACAAAGGAGTCGAGGCCTTCATCGTGAACGACGAGCGGAATCTCATAAAGGCTGTCGGCGTCGGCAGCATTGATGACTCCAGCGACGGGCACATCGCACAATCGCGAGATCTTTCGCTTGAGTTCGTCGGTGATTGGTTCGTCGCTCCGGCAGACAATCGCATCGGGCTGGATACCGCGGCTGCGCAATTCGGTGACGGAGTGCTGAGTGGGCTTCGTCTTCTGCTCGCCCGATGGGCCAATGAATGGCACGAGCGTGACGTGAAGGTAGAAGACGTTCTCCGGACCAACATCGAGTCGGAACTGGCGGATTGCCTCCAAGAAGGGAAGGATCTCGATATCGCCGACGGTGCCTCCGACCTCGGTGATCACCACGTCGGTGTCGTCTCCGGCGAGTTGGCGGATCCGCTGTTTGATCTCGTCGGTGATGTGGGGGATTACCTGGACGGTTCGTCCGAGGTAGTCGCCGCGACGCTCATCCGCGATCACCGATGAGTAGATAGAGCCTGTCGTGGCGTTGGAGCGCATCGTCAGGTTCTCATCGATAAAGCGCTCGTAGTGGCCGAGATCGAGGTCGGTCTCGCCGCCATCGTCGGTCACGAACACTTCGCCGTGTTCGAAGGGAT
The DNA here is from genome assembly GCA_964494395.1 of uncultured Acidimicrobiales bacterium. GTDB lineage: Bacteria > Actinomycetota > Acidimicrobiia > Acidimicrobiales > SHLQ01 > SHLQ01. The sequence continues at coordinate 3,822 of CAZBTI010000061.1, forward strand.
TCATCGTGCCTGGATCGACGTTGAGATACGGGTCGAGCTTCTGCATCGTCACCCGAAGACCTCGGGCTTTGAGCAGCCGGCCGAGCGCTGAAGCGGTCAGGCCTTTACCGAGGGAACTCGCAACTCCGCCAGTCACAAAAACATGTTTGGTCACGGGAGTTCACCCTAACTTGCGCGGTACGCGTCCGCAGCAGTGAAGGTGAAAAAGGGGCAGCTTTTCGAGTGCTTTTCTGTTCATCGTGCGCCTGCTGTTTCCCATGTTGCCGATGTTGTTGCAAGCAACTCCTCGGCGTGCTCGTTGGCGACGGAGCTATCTGGGGAACCGCTGAGCATGCGACTAACTTCAACAACCCTCTCCTCTCGAGACAGCACACGGGCTTGGGACCTCGTGGTGCCTCCTCGGCTCGATTTGTCGATGACGATGTGGGACCCGGCATAGGTGGCCACTTGTGCGAGGTGGGTGACCACGAAGACCTGGCTGCTCGTGCCAAGAGACGAAAGGGCTCGGCCAACCGCTCGTGCAGTGCTGCCTCCAATGCCAGCATCGACTTCGTCGAAGATCTGAATTGGGGGCCCGCCAGTGAGCACCAACCGTAAGGCCAACATGGTCCGGCTGAGCTCTCCACCCGAGGCCCCCTTGCCGACCGGCACGAGCGGCAGCCCGGGGTTTGGAGCCAAGAGAATGGCGACGTCGTCGCCCGCGGTACCTTCGACGCGCACCTCAACGGTGGCATTTGGCATCGAGAGCTCGTTCAGTTCTGCTTCGATCGCCCGAGCGAGCGGCGCGGAACCAGCACTTCGCATCTTTTCGATGTTTGCAGCGATCTCGTCGCATTCGCGAAGAGCCGCTTCGCGCTGATCGGAGAGTTGGGTGACCCGGACCTCGTGAGACTCGAGTTCATCGAGTTGACCCTGCAGATTACCGGTGTACTCCATGACGTCGGCGAGGGTAGGGCCGTACTTTCGTCGAAGCTCGACGAGCAGCGACAAACGTTCGCGCACCTGCTGGCGGGCTTCGGGGTCATCACTGATCGTCTCGCCGATGTCGCGCAGTTCGCCGGACAAGCCAGCGAGTTCTTCCTGAAGGGTTATGAGACGGCTAAGGGCCCCGCTAAAGGGGCCGCCATCGAGCAACGACGCAGCGCTCATCAGCGCTTCGGCCGCTGGGCCATCGGCGCCGACGAGTTGGACTGCTTCGCCTGCCGCTGTTTGGTGTTCGAGCGCATTGGCGAGGTTGCTCTCCTGAGTAAGTAGTGAGACGTCTTCATGAGGATCGCAGAGCGCTGCGGCCTCCAACTCATCGAGTTGATATCGCAGCAGGTCGCCCCGACGCGCCCGCTCGGTCTCGTCACCGCCGAGGCCTCGGAGTTCTCCGCCAATGCGGGAAATTTCTGCGCGTACCTCGGCGAGTGGGCTGGCGTCGACCCCGCAGAAGAGGTCGAGCGCTTCGCGCTGTGTGCTGGTCGCCATGAGTGACTGCTGGGAGTGCTGGGCGGAGATGTCGACCAGCGGGCCGATTCTGCGCTGCAATTCGGATGCGGTTGCGAGCGAACCGTCGAGGTAGGCCCTGGATCGCCCGGAGGCGGGGACGACCCGCTTGGCGACGACCTCTACGCCGTTCGCATCGACAAAGCGGCCCTCGACGACTGCCTGATCGGTGCCCCTGCGGACCATGTCGGGCTCGGCCCTTGCTCCCATGAGGAGTTGAATGGCCGAGAGCACCATGGTCTTGCCAGCGCCGGTCTCGCCAGTGACGGCAATCGATCCGGGTGGCAAGAGCAGCGATATCGAGTCGATGACGCCGAGGTTCTCAATGCGAAGTTCTTCGAGCATGTGTAGGGCCCTCCCGTTTTTCTAGAGTTAGCGG
>CAZBTI010000061.1:5788-19658 GCA_964494395.1 uncultured Acidimicrobiales bacterium
AATGCGAAGTTCTTCGAGCATGTGTAGGGCCCTCCCGTTTTTCTAGAGTTAGCGGCTGGAGTTAGCGGTCAGCAATTCCGAGCTTCGACTTCAGCACGCTGAGGTTGTCTCGGGTATCGAAGGTCACGAGGTGTGCCACACGTTCGGAACGGCGGCAGGTGATCGTTTCTCCGGGTTGCATGGTCATGACTGTATTTCCGTCCTGTGACACGACTGCCGGGCGGTGTCCCTCGACGGTCAGTTCAACGACGGATTCGGGCCGCAGGATGAGGCTGCGGTCGAACAGCATGTGGGGCGAAACAGGCGTGAGTTGGATGGCTGAGTGGGTGGGGAAGACGATTGGGCCGCGAGCCGAAAGTGCATAGGCGGTGCTTCCGGTCGGTGTTGCCACGATCAGTCCATCGGCGGGGTAAGAGGTGAATGGCGAGCCGTCGACGGTGACGCCGATGCGGATGGTGGTCTCGCCCGGAGATCGTTCGACCACGATCTCATTGAGCGCGTGGAAGGTTTGGCCGTTCGCTGTCGCCGAGACGAGCATGCGTTCTTCGATGTCGTGGTCACCCGATAGTGAACGTTCGACGGCTTCATCGAGTTCGTGAGGGTCGACGACAGTTAGAAAGCCGAGATCGCCGAAGTTGACTCCGAGAATTTTCACGCCGCTGTCGCCGAGTAATGCAACCGTGCGCAACATGGTTCCGTCGCCGCCAAGACTGATGGCGAGTTCGAGTCCATCGGCGAACGAATCTTTGTGGACGGCGGTGACGTCAGGTATCTCGCCAGCGTCGTCGATGACGGCAACGACTTCGTGGCCTTTCTCGGAGAACAACGTTGACAATCGTCGTGCTTCGATGAGAGCAGCGTCGTCAGCGCCGTGCAGAACTAAACCAATTTTCGCGTTCACGGTCGAGAGCTTAGCCGATCGAATCGACCGAGAGACGAACAATTGTTCGATTTGAATTGAATGTTCGGATTAGGTTGGAGTGCCCTCGGCCTGGCCGACAAGTGCCAGGAACTCGACGTTGCCCTTGCCGCCGGTGATCGGTGATATTGCGAGATCGAGGACGGTCAACCCAGCGCTGCTCGCGCCATCGATGAACTCGTGCAGAACCCGAACCCAAACATCGGGATCGGTGATGATGCCCTTGCCCCGGCTCACCTCGACCCGGCCAGCCTCGAACTGCGGCTTCACGAGCACCAACATCAGTCCGTCCGGGGTAAGCAGTGTTTGGAGGTGGGGGAGCAATGCTGTGGTCGAGGTGAACGACAGGTCGGCCACGAGGAGCGAAAAGCCCTCACTTCGAGCGGGATCATCTTCGAAGTCGAGCAGTGTTACCGAACGGATGTTGCGATTCTCCATCACGGTCACGCGGGCGTTTGCTCGGAGCCGTTCGTGGAGTTGATTCGTGCCCACGTCGACGGCGGTCACAGACTCGGCACGGTGTTGGAGGAGACAGTCGGTAAACCCGCCGGTCGAGGATCCAACGTCGATGCAGTGCTTCCCCTGCGGGTCGATGCCGAATGTCTCGATGGCACCTTCGAGCTTCCAGCCTGCGCGCCCTACAAACCTCGGGGGCGGTCCCGACACGATAATCGGGTCGCTGTTGGCTACTTGTCTTGTAGATTTTAGGGCTGGAGCACCACCCACGGTGACTCGATGTGCAGCGATGAGTTCTTGTGCGTGACGGCGCGAAGTGGCCAAACCGCGCGAGACTAATTCGGCGTCGAGGCGGCGTCTCAAAACAGGACCTCATCAGTGAAGCGGGCTACGCGAACGCACAATCGGGAATTCTCGAAGTGACGGGAGCCGATTCGTGCGCCAGAATTGATTACTTAACCGTATCTGAGCGGAGAACGCGAAGTGACTACAGTGAATACCGTTGATGACCTCGACCTTGAGGTTCGAACCTATGCGGATCGATTTCAACAACTCGTAAACAATGTCGAGCGTGTGATCCACGGCAAGACCCGTGAGATTCGCCTCGCGTTCTTGTGCATGTTGGCCCAAGGCCACCTGCTCATCGAGGACGTTCCCGGAACAGGTAAGACCTCGTTGGCCCGTGCGCTCGCCGAGTCGATCGATGGAACGCTTACCCGTATCCAGTTCACCCCCGACCTGTTGCCCTCTGACGTCACCGGCGTGCAGATCTTCAATCAGTCGAACAGCGAGTTCGAGTTCCACCCCGGAGCGGTATTCGCCAATGTGGTGCTCGCTGACGAGATCAACCGTGCGTCACCAAAGACGCAGTCGTCGCTGCTCGAGGTGATGGAGGAGTACCAGGTAACCGTCGATGGCGTCCCACGTCCGGTGCCGAACCCGTTCCTCGTTGTCGCAACCCAGAACCCGATCGAACACGACGGTACGTATGCGCTTCCCGAAGCACAGATCGACCGTTTCATGATGCGTGTCGGCATTGGCTATCCGAGTGCGGTCGCCGAGATCGACATCATCGATAGTGCCCCTGCGGGACGTACCCGAGTCGACGTCGAACCCGTGCTCAGTACCGAAGATGTTCGTCAGATGGCTCGCGTCGCCGACCTGATCTATATCTCGCCCGCAGTCCGCCAGTACATTGTCTCCATCGTTCGAGCAACCCGCGAACTTCCCGAGCTTCGCCTCGGCGTCAGCCCTCGTGGCTCGATCGCCCTCGGTCGTACGGCCCGAGCCCTCGCTGCGGCGAACGGCCGGCCCTTCGTTACCGCCGACGATGTAAAGGATCTCACCGAGTCGGTATTGGCACACCGCATGCTGCTCAAGCCGGAAGCCGAATTCGAAGGAATCGACTCTGTGGAGTTGCTCAACGCGGTGCTGCAAGAAATTCCGACGCCCAAAGAGCGCGTCGAGCAGTAGGTGCAGGTTTACGACAAGTGCTAACCCCCGCTGGAAAGTCGTTCCTCATGATCGGAGCCGTCACGGCGATCGCCGGAGTGGTCTTCGGCTATCGGACCCTCCTCGCGCTCGGGATTGGATTCCTCCTCGCCGTCGTCATTGGACGTATCTGGATCGTGCAGCGCCCCAGGGTGTCAGCGTCTCGGGTAGTGCTTCCCGAGCGGGTCCGGGCTGGACGGCCAGCGCGGTCGCAACTCACCGTCACCAACGCTGGACGGCGACGCACGTCGGGCGGTGTTGCGCTGGAACGATTCGGCAACAGCCAGATCCCGGTCGAACTTCCGAGTCTCGAACCGAACGAGTCGGCAACCATCACGACCCTTCTCCCAACCGAATCCCGAGGCGTCTTTCGTGTTGGACCACTCGACGTCACCCGAACCGACCCGTTCGGCCTCGTCCGCTCGGGCGAACCAGAAGAGGGTGTAGCAAGTCTTTGGGTCCACCCGACAATCCATCAGGTCGACCCCTTCCCAACCGGCTTTGCACGAGACCTCGAAGGTCCCGAGAGTGGCGAGGCGCTCGAAGGTGGCATTACCTTCCATACGCTCCGCGACTACGTGCGCGGCGATGACCTCCGCCAAATCCATTGGCGTTCCTCGGCGCGTGTCAACAAGTTGATGGTCCGTCACAACGTCGATCACCATCAACCGAGGTCGCTGGTCGTGCTCGACAATCGGGCGTCCTCTTACGATGGAGATGTCTTTGAAGATGCGGTGCGAGCAGCAGCGTCGGTCGTGGTCTCGTCGATGAGCCGAGGGTTTGAGTTTCGCTTTATCACCACCGATGGAATCGAAATGGACCAGCGCATGCCCGCTGCCAAGGTCATGGATCGCTTTGCCGAGGTTGGGCTGACCTTTCTGGGTTCGATTGGCGATGCGCTCGAGATTGCACAAGGCGATCTCGGTGGCGTTTCTATGCTCCTGATCACCGGGACTGCCTCGACCGACGAACTGGAACGTGTCAACCTCTTCCGAGACCGCTTCGACGCGCTCACCGTTGCCCAGTTCAGTCCATCAGGACGAGAGAGTTCTATGGCAGTGCGAGATGCGACGTTGATTTCGGTCAAAACGAGCGAAGATTTCGCACGGGCGTGGAACCGAGTAACGAGACCCGCATGAAACAACAAATCCTTGTTGGACAGGCAAGCGCCGCTGGTTTGCTGCTGGCAATCTCATCGCTCTTCTATGGCCGTGTCTTCGATGGCCCAGGGTGGGTCATCCCGGTCATGGCCGGCGCAGTGCTCTCGGGCCTGCTCGCCGTACTTCTCACGCAAACTTCGCTCGGGCGCTTCTTTCGGACCTCGATCCTCTCACTGCTCGGACTGTTGTTCCTCGCGCTCACCGTTCTTCTACCCGGTACCGACTTTGGCAGCTTCGGCGATCTCTACGACGCGCTGATTGGATCGACCGTCGACGGTTGGCGCAACGCGCTCGCTGCCACGCTCCCCATCGAAACCTCAGTTCCTGAGCCCGTCGGTTTTGCAACGACGCTCGCATGGATTGCAGGATCGGTCACCGGTAGTTGGGTAGGACGGCCCGAAGGGACCGGCGGGGTCGTCATTCCGGGAGTTGTTCTCGCTGGCTTGTCCCTTCCGTTGGCAGCCCCGGCTGGGGTTGCTTCATATGCCTTGATCGCTGCGCTCATCGGCGCTGCGCTGCTCGCATCGCTGGTTCGGGCGGTTCCACACTCCGCTGTTGGACACAGTGACGACCGGGTCACCGAGTTCGTCAGCGAACGGTTGTTGACCGAACGACTGATCTCGGGCGCACCGATTCTCATGGGCCTTACACTCCTCGTGCCTCTGGCTGCGGCGATCTTCCCCTTCGGCACCGACGATCCATTCGACCCTCGTTCGTTGAGGGAAGCCCAGCAGGTCACGTCGACCGCAACGAACCCGCTGGCCGAACTTAAGGCGCAACGCGAGGCAGCGCTTCCCGCCTTCACGCTCGACCTTCCAGCACCACCCGCTGCCGACTTCTTCGACCGGGTCACCCTCGTCACGCTCGAGAACTACGACGGTGTCACGTGGAGCACCGATTCTTCCTACAGCGCAACGTCTTCGGAGATCGTTCTTCCCGACACCTCGCTCCAGACGCTCGATGTTCGTCAAGACTATGAGCTGCTCGATGCCGAGTCGCCGTGGGTGCCCACCGGGGGATCGGTCACCAACCTGTCCGGTGGCGACATTTGGTACGACGAGGTGTCCGGAACGTTCCTCGACCGTAGTGGCGGCGACCTCCAGAACTACTCGGTGCTTTCGAGAGTGGTTGCGCCCACGACCGAACAGCTCATCGGTGCCAGCGTCGACCTGTCCGACCTTCGATACACCAACACCGGCATCGATATCCCCGGAGACTCGCCAATCACAACGCTCACGAGCCAAATCGACGGTGCGAGTACCTACGAGCAACTACTTTCGCTCGAGGCCTTCTTGCGCGACGAGCGCACACTCGTCAACGAAGAAGCGTCAGGAACCGCTCTCGGTCGTGTCGACGAGTTCCTGATCGATTCCGAGGGGTATCGAGATCAGTTCGTCACCGCCTTTGCGCTCGCAGCTCGCCAGCAAGGCATACCAACCCGCATCGCTGTTGGCTATCGCATCACCGAGGTCAACGAGGACTCCAGCCAGGAGTTCCGCGACACCATCACGACCGCATACTACGACGCGTGGCCCGAGGTGCTGTTCGAAGATATTGGCTGGGTTGCCTTCGACCCGGTTCCCGTCGTGAGCGGCGAGGCCGGAGCCACCGAGGACAACGCACAAGAAATCCCTGAAGGCCAGCCCGCACCATCGGGGCCGACCCCACAGGAAGCAGATCCAACCGAGGACGACAACCTCGACAATCAAGACGAAGCAGTCAGCTCGACTGTTCGAGTGCTGATCTTGTCGGGCAGCTTCATCGTCGTCTTCCCGCTCCTGCTGATGGGATCGATCGTGCTGGCGAAGCTGGTGCGCCGTCGCCGACGCGAGAGTCTGGAAGACCCGGGCGATCGAGTACTGGCTGGCTGGCAGGAATCGAAGGACCGCTTGCTCGAAGCAGGAGTCGAAATCCGTCCCGACATGACCGTCAAGGAAATCGTCACGACATCGCGCCGAGAACTCGGGGTCTCCGCTTCGGCGTCCCTAAGCGCAATCGCCCCACACGTGACCACCACGATCTACGCGGATAGCCAACCGAGCGAGACCACTGCCGACAACGTGTGGCGAGAACTCGAATCGTTCGACCGGGAACTCGGCGAGAGCCGCAGCTTCGGCCAGAACGTCAAAGCAAGGGTCGACCCCCGGCCCTTGTTAGAAAACGTTTGAGTATCGGCTCAGCCTTAGACTTTGCCGAGTGCTTTCTTATAGGCGGTGAGGACTCGGTCTCTGGCGAAGGCGTGGTCGACTATTGGGTTCGGGTAGGTGTCTCCCAAGATGACGCCGTTCGTCGCGAGGTCTAATGGTGCTGCTTCCCACGGCGCGTGGATGGCCTTGTTGGGCAGCGAGCTGAGTTCGGGCACCCATGTACGGATGTACCCGCCATCTGCATCGAACTTGCGGCTCTGCGTGATTGGGTTGAATACACGGAAGTAGGGAGCCGCATCGGTTCCCGTTCCAGCGACCCACTGCCAGTTGCCCGCATTCTGGGACGGTTCGGCATCGATGAGGAGGTGGCGGAACCAGCGCTCGCCCTCACGCCAGTCGATGAGCAGATTCTTCACGAGGAACGACCCAACGATCATGCGCACTCGGTTGTGCATCCAGCCCGTAGCCGCGAGCTGTCTCATGCCCGCGTCGACGATGGGGTAGCCAGTCCGGCCGTCCTTCCAGGCTTGCAGGCCGTCGGGGTCGTCCAACCATTCGACGTTGTCGTACTCGGCCTTGACCGCAGAGTCGAGGAGCGTCGGCGTTTCGAGCAGCATGTGGGCGTACCAGTCGCGCCACGCCAACTGGCGGACGAAGCCTTCACGGCCCGGGGTTGGCGAACCAACGATGTCGAACAGCGTTCGTGGTGCGATCGTCCCGAAACGCAGATGGCTCGATAGTTGTGAGGTCCCGTCGATCGCTGGGAGGTCGCGGGTATCGAGGTAGTCGTCGACGGATTCGAGCCAGCGACCGAGGGCGATGTGCGCGCCGTCGTTGCCGGGGGCGACCACGGGCGAGTCGAAGTCGGGAAGCGTTGCGGCGAGCGTGGAGGGGATTACCCCGAGCGTTGCGTCGCCAGCGGTGGGTTGATCGGGAAGTGGTGCCTTCACCCACTGCTTCCAGAACGGCGTGAAGACCTTCGAAAGCGTGCCCTTGCCAGTCAGTACAGTTCCAGGTTCGGTGAGCAGCGTTCCCCAGTGGGTGTTGTGCGTGCAGTTCAGTTGGCGGGCGATGGCGTTGTCCCTCGCTCGGCCAAATGCGCTCGCTACTCGATTGAAATAGAGCTCGTCGGCCGATACTGCGTCGCAGATCTGGGGGATCAGGGTGCGTGGGTTGCCCACCGCTACCGATAGTTCGCCTCCGAGATCGCGCAAGTTCTTGTCGAGCGCATCGACATTGGCCAAGAAGAGGTTTCGCCGAAACGGCCCGACCGAGTCGAGAAGTGCGGTGTCGATCACCACGACAGGGATCACCACGTCGTGTTTGGCGGTAGCGCTCGCCCACGCCGGGTTCGCCTCGAGGCGAAGGTCATTTCGGAACCACATGACGGCAGTGCTTGTCATGGAGCTGACGATAGGTGCTTGCTTTGTGGCAGGCGTGCTCGAAGGGGCGCCCGGAGTTGTAATCGCCGCGGCCCATGCGGCGCGCGTGGACGTGGCGCGGATACGATCGGCGCCGTGGCATTCGAGGTGGAAACACAGGCCTATAACGGCCCCTTTGACCTGCTCTTGCACCTCATCCTCGCCGAAGAGGTTGAGCTGTACGAGATTTCGTTGGCGACCATCGTCGACGCGTACCTCGCCGAACTCGACAAGATGGAAAAGCTCGACCTCGAGGTCGCTACCGAATTCCTGCTGATCGCCTCCACGCTCGTCGAGTTGAAGGCTCGACGGCTGCTTCCCGACGACGACTCCTTCGACCTCGATGACGAGTTGGCGCTGTTCGAAGAACGCGACCTGCTGCTCTCTCGCCTCGTCGAGTGCAAGACCTTCAAGGACGCGTCACGGGTATTGCGACAGCTCCACGACGCCGGCGGCCGTACCTATCCCCGTGTGGCGGGCATGGAAGAGGAATTTTTCGGCGTCGCACCCGACATGCTCGAAGGGATCGACGTGCTCGATCTCCGCGACGCAGCAATTCGAGGGCTCACACCAAAGCCCGAACCCGTGCTCGACCTCTACCACGTCAGCGCCGTTACAGCATCGGTATCAGATGCCGTCAGCGAGTTGCTCGACGAACTGCCGGGCACTGGCCGGGTGAGCTTTCGTGAGGTCACCTCGGGCCTCGTCGACCGGCTCGAAATCGTGGTGCGGTTCTTGGCTGTTCTCGAGCTGTTCAAGCAGGGCCTCGTCAATATCGAACAACCCGAGGCGTTTGGCAATATTCAACTGGAGTGGATCGGTGGGGATCCCGACGACGCACGAAGTGCGCTCGCTATCGACAGGTACGACGGATAAGTGGATACATCAACAGAACAAGGCAAAAGCAAGACCGCCATGCAGGGCCCACTGCCGGGTTTCACCGAAACGACGGGTGTACGCCCGCTCCCCGAAGAACTCATCGCTGCGATCGAAGCCGTACTAATGGTCGCCGAGCGGCCGATCGAGCCGCGGCTACTCGCGCAGTTGGTCGAGGCCAGCGTCGATGCTGTTCAAGCCACCTGTGCCGCGCTCGACGAGCAATACCGGGCGCAGGGTCGTGGGTTCATCTTGGCTCGAGTAGCTGGCGGCTACCGCTATCAAAGCCATCCCGCTCAAGCGGCCTATGTCGAACGCTTTGTTCTCGAAGGCCAGACCTCCCGTCTGTCGGCCGCTGCGCTCGAGACGTTGGCGATCGTTGCGTACAAGCAGCCAATCTCGCGTGCCCAGGTCGCAGCGATCCGCGGTGTGTCGGTCGATGCGGTCATGCGCACGCTCACCCAACGCGGCTACATCGCCGAGGTCTCCCGTGACCCTGGCCCGGGCCAAGCAGTGCTCTATGGAACTACCTCGCTGTTCCTCGAACGACTCAACATCAACTCGATTCTCGACCTGCCAGAGCTTGGGGACTTCGTTCCCGACTCCGACGTGGTCGAAGCACTCGAACACGGCCTTCGCTTCGAAGATGTCGAACCGGTTGTCGAAGAAGCCCTGACTGAAGTCAGTTCCGACGATGAGGCTCGTGAGGGTGTGGTCGTCCTCGATCTGAGTGATTCCGCTCTCGCCGCTGAGCGTTCCGAGCAGGAATGACCGAGGTTCAGCGGGCGCAGAAAGCGCTCGCCGCCGCAGGCGTTGCGAGTAGGCGCGTGTGCGAAGAGATGATCGAAGACGGCCGAGTGCTCATCAACGGCGAGGTGGCAACGCTCGGCGACAAGGTCGATCCGAGCGTCGATGAGTTGCGCGTCGACGGTGCTGTCGTGTCGATTGACTCCACCCGACGGACGGTGCTGTTGAACAAGCCCAAGGGCGTTATCTCGACCGCATCCGATACCCACGACCGTGACACCGTGGTCGATCTGGTCGATGCCGATATTCGGCTGTACCCAATAGGCCGCCTCGACGCCGATAGCGAAGGGCTCATTCTGCTCACCAACGACGGTGGCCTCACCCAGCGGCTCACCCACCCATCGTTCGGGGTGGAGAAGGAATACTTGGTCAGCGTCACGGGTAACCCGAGCCGCGGTGTGCTTCGAGAGTTGCGCGAAGGGGTTGAACTCGACGACGGCCGCACTTCACCAGCGAAGGTGTCCGAACTTTCGCCGGGGTTGCTGCGAATCGTTATTCACGAGGGCCGTAACCGGCAGGTCCGTCGCATGTGCTCAGCGGTTGGCCACGACGTCACACGGCTGGTGCGTTCTCGCATCGGTGGCCTCAGCGATCCGGCGCTCAAACCCGGCGAATGGCGCGACCTAACAGCGAGCGAAGTACGTTCGCTCGAAGCCGACGTTGCGGCGAGCGCAACCGAATAGGCTCGGGGCCACTGTGTTTGAAAATGATCGTGTCTGGAAACAACGTGTCTGAAAGCGAAGCTACGGGTGTGCGAACTGCCGGGATCATCGGCCTTGGCCTCATCGGCGGCAGCATCGCCGACGCGCTCACCCACATCGGCTTTCGTGTCGGGGGAGTAGACAGCAATCCCGAAACCGTGCAACGGGCGATCGACGAGGGGTTCATTGCCCACGCCGGGCTACCCGCCGACGCCGATATGACCATCGTTGCTACACCCGTCGATGCAATGGTTGACGGCGTCGAACAAGCTCTGCGCGAGACCACCGGATGGGTGACCGACACCGGCAGCGTGAAAGGCCCGATCGCTGCGGCGATCAGCGACCCACGCTTTATCCCATCGCATCCAATGGCCGGCTCAGAACAAAGCGGCCTTCGGGGTGCTCGCGCCGAACTGTTTCGGGGCGCGGCGTGGGTCATCTCCCCGAACGGCGCTACCTCCGACGAGACCGTGGCTGCCATGCACGAGCTCGTCATAGCGCTCGGCGCGGATTGCCTAACACTCACCCCCGACGCGCACGATCGAATGGTCGCGACCGTTTCGCACGTGCCGCACCTCACTGCCGCAGCGCTGATGAACGTGGCGGCATCCCGCTCCGACGAGCACGCCGCGATGTTGCGGCTCGCCGCCGGTGGTTTTCGCGACATGACCCGCGTCGCCGCCGGATCGCCCACCATCTGGCCGCCCATCTGCGTGCAGAACGGAGAGGCCATCACCGACGCCCTCGACGACGTCATTAGCCGCTTGCAAGGCCTTCGAGATGCGGTCGCATCGGCCGACACCGACGGGATCGAGAGCTCGCTGCAGTCCGCCCGTGAAGCTCGGGCGAGTTTGCCCACAAGCGCCGTGTTCCCGGCTGGTCTCTCAGAGGTGCGAGTGCGGGTCAAGGACGAGAGCGGCCAACTCGCCACGATCACCGGTCTCGCCGCCGAACTCAACGTCAACATCTTCAACATGGAGATTGCGCACAGTGCCGAAGGCCCGACGGGTGTGGTCGTGTTGCTCGTGGCCTCCGATAGCGCCGAGGTGCTTCGCGTTGGCCTGAAGAACAACGGTTACCGTCCGTCGGTGAGGCCGCTGTCGTGACCGAGATTGACGAGCGCGTCGTCGAGCCGATCGTTGGAGCGCTGAATGCCGACGTGACCTTGCCCGGGTCGAAGAGCATCACCAATCGCGCACTCATCACCGCAGCGCTAGCCGAGGGCACAACAATGCTCACCGGCGTTGGGCTGTCCGACGACACCCACGCCATGATCGGCGCGCTCGCCTGCGTCGGCGTCGAAACCGAGATCGCTGCCGATGGAACGACCCTCACGGTCCACGGCGTTGGACGAAACCTGGTGGCTCCTCAACAAGTTCTCGATGCCAACATGTCGGGCACGAGCGCCCGCTTCTTGCTTCCAGTCCTTGGGCTGATCGGTAGCGGCACGCTGACCGGCCACGAGCAGATGCGTGCTCGTCCAATGGCCACGCTCTGCCAAGCGCTCACCGACCTCGGCGCCACAGTCGATAGCGAGTCGTTGCCCATCACCGTCTCGGCGCCCGTTACGGGTAGCGCGGTGGAGATCGACGCCAGCGTGTCGAGCCAGTTCATTTCTGCGCTACTGCTGGCAGCGCCGCTGTTCCCCGATGGCCTAACCCTGACGCTCACCGGAACCCCAGTGTCCACGCCGTACGTGTCGATGACAATCGCGGTGATGGAATCGTTTGGTGCCTCGGTCGAGACGAGCGAGCGCCACGGTGAACAGGTCATCGTCGTCGCTCCGACCGGGTACACGGCGACCGCCTATGACATCGAACCCGATGCGTCGACTGCGACGTATCCATTGGCTGCAGCTGCCATCGTCGGTGGCCGAATCCGTGTGCGGGGACTCGGCCAGAAATCGTTGCAGGGCGACGCTGCATTCGCTGAGCGTGTGCTCGCCCCTATGGGAGCGACCGTCTTTGTCGAGGACGACTACATCGAAGTGCGGGGGAGCGGCTTGCTCGACCCGGTAGATGTCGATCTTGGCGATATGAGCGACACCGCTCCCACATTCGCTGCGTTGGCCGCCAAGGCCGATGGCGTTTCGTCGGTGACCGGAATCGGCTTCATCCGCACGACTAAAGAGTCCGATCGGGTGCAGGGTTCGGTCGATGAACTCAACCGCATCGGTGTTTCGGCCACGGTCGATAATGATGGCTTCACCGTGACCGGTGGCAGCCATCAGAACGCCACGGTGCAAACGTACGAAGATCACCGCATGGCGATGGCCTTTGCGCTGGTGGGCCTGACCAACGGCCCCATCACGATCCACGACCCGAACTGTGTCGGAAAGACCTTCCCCGGCTTCTGGGATCTACTCGACGAGCTCAGAGTTGCGGCTCGGACCACGCCGCGCGTCCTCGCGATCGATGGGCCTGCGGGTAGCGGCAAGTCGACGATCGCCAAACTGCTGGCTACCCGACTCCAGATTCCGCACCTCGATACCGGTGCGATGTATCGAGCGGTCACTCGAGCCGTGCTCGACGCTGACGTGTCTCTCGACGCTGCCGACCAAATCGGCCAGGCCGCTCGCGACGCCGACATCGTGATCCGCCCGCACTCGGTATTGATCGATGGCAGGGATGTCACTCAAGCAATCCGTGAACCCGACGTCAACGCTTCGGTGTCGATCGTTGCGGCGAACCCTCAGGTGCGCACGGTGCTGGTCGACCAGCAGCGTCAGTGGGCCACCGCCAGAGGCGGAGCGGTGATCGAAGGGCGAGATATCGGCACAGCGGTGTTTCCCGATGCCGAGCTCAAGGTGTACCTGAATGCGTCGGTCGAGGAACGGGCGCGCCGTCGTGCCGCCGAGACTGGCGAAGATGATCTCGAAGCAATGGCGAAACTGATCGCCGAGCGCGATCATCTCGATATGACTCGCGAAGCCGACCCGCTCACCGTCGCCGACGATGCGATCGAGATCGACTCGACATCGATGAACATCGACGAGGTCGTCGAACGGGTCGCAGAGATTTGGTTGGAGGGAACTTCGTGAGTGTCGGGGAGTCAGTGCTTCATCGGCCCGGCATGAGTATCCCGCAGAAGGCTGCGTGGATGGCCGTCCGTGTCTTCATCACCACGTTCGCAAAGGTCTGGTTTCGCTATGAAGTGCACGGCAAGGAGAACCTTCCCGAAGACGGAGCGTTCATCCTCAGCCCGAACCACCGCTCGAACCTCGACACGCCGTTGTTGCCGTTGGTCCGTCTCGCCCCAATTCGGTTCATGGGCAAGGAGTCGTTGTGGGAAGCCGGCAAGTTTGCCGCCTGGTTCCTCGACACCATGGGTGGCTTCCCGGTCGAACGCGACTCCGCCGACCGTGCCGCGCTGCGCTTGGCCGAAGACATCCTCGCCAACGGAGAACCGCTCGTGATGTTCCCCGAAGGAACGCGCCGCGCCGGGCCCATCGTCGAAGAAGAGAACATGCACAGCGGACCGAGCTTTCTCTCGGGCCGCCAGCAGGTGCCGATCATCCCGATCGGTATGGCCGGTTCGGAACAAGCCATGCCCACTGGTTCAAAGATGGTCTATCCGAAGAAGATCATCTTCGTCATCGGCGAGCCGGTCGACCCACCAACACCGAATGAAAAGGGCCGTGTGAGCCGCCGAGCAGTGCAGGAACACACCGAATTGTTGCGGGATCGCATCCAGGTCCTCTTCGACGAAGCAAAGGCCCTCCGGTAACTCTCGCTGCGATAGGTCATTCCAACTCGACAATGCGAGCGCAGTTTCTCCCCGGAATGGTCGACCTACGGCTCGACGCCATCCTCCGGGATGCCAGCGACAATCGAACCGCCGTAAATCGGCGGCCTAGGTCGGGGTGACCTCTAGGAGGCGCAGCACTTCGCTG
>CAZBTI010000062.1:0-19548 GCA_964494395.1 uncultured Acidimicrobiales bacterium
TCGTGTCGCCGTAGCCAGCAGGCTGGGTTTCAGTCACCGTGTAGGTGCCAGGAACAAGATCGGTAAAGGCGTAGTCACCGTTTGCATCGGTGGTCGTCGTGAGAGTGACCGGATTGCCGTTCACATCGGTGCCGGTCAACGTGATCGTCACATCGGCAATCGGAGCACCGGTATCAACCTCAACCGTTCCAGCGATCGACGCAGGTGGAAGAAGCTCAGCAAAGTCGTTGTCGATGGACTCGCCACCGGCGGGCAAAGGGACTCCGGAAATCTCGTCGTTAGTTGACACACTTCCGCCGGTTGAGCCCGGAGACTCGAGACCGTCATCAAACCCAGCAGGCTGAGTTTCAGTCACCGTGTAGTCACCAGCGAGGAGATCCTCGAAGATGTAATCACCGTTCGCATCGGTCGTCGTCGTAAGACTCACCGGGTTGCCATTGACATCGGTGCCCGTCAACGTGATGACGGTTCCAGGAATCGGCGTCTCGCCAGCATCAGCAACACCATCGTTGTTCGCATCAACAACAACAGTTCCCGAAAGAGAACCGAGCGTCTCAATGAAGTCATAGTCGATGGCTTCGTCGCCTGATTCGAGAACGATGGCGGAGATCTCGTCATCTGCGAGCGCACCACCGTTCGAACCAACAACATCGGTCGTGTCACCGTAACCGGCAGGCTGTGTCTCAGTCACCGTGTAGGTGCCCGGAACAAGGTTCTCGAAGATGTAGTCACCGTTTGCATCGGTGGTCGTCGTGAGAGTGACCGGATTGCCGTTCACATCGGTGCCGGTCAACGTGATCGTCACATCGGCAATCGGAGCACCGGTATCAACCTCAACCGTTCCAGCAATCGAAGCCGGCTCGAGAATTGGGTCAGGGCTGGCTCCGAAGAACTTCACGTCGGCGTCGCCGTCGTTGTTGACACGGAAGCCGTAGATGGGGTTGATGGTCGTGTCAACGTTGAACAAATTGACATCGGCAACAGAAATCCACATTGGCTGGTTGGTAACTCCACCAACGCCATAGGTGGTGTTCCATGCGTACCGCTGGCCTACTGGGAGGCTGGTTGAACCAAATACGAGAGTCTCGGCACCCGGAATTGGGTTGCCGTTGATGTCGAGCGGCGTGAGGTCGAAGAACGTGTTGCCGTTTCGTTCGGCCACGAAGATGAAATCGTCATTTGTCAGCGGCCCCTCGAAGGAGGTGTCGTAGTCGGGGTTGAAGGTGGAACCGTCGGGGCTCGAACCATCGAGCGCGAGGTAGTCGCGAATGTCCCGGCTCGCAAGAGCAGTCTCGGCTGCTACTTCAAAGCCAGGGTCGCCGAAATCGGTAGCCGTGGCATTCTGGTACGCAGTCGCACCGGTGTGGCCCGGTGGGAAACCAATGTTCGTGATGTCGACAGCGGTGTGGAAGTTGTCGAGCACAACAGGCGTGCCGTTGTCATCGATGGTCACCGAAACCAACTCGACTGGCGTAGTGCCGTTCTGAGTGGGGCCGCCCGACGCATTCTGGGTGACGATCGTGCCGTTGTCGTTCAGAACGACCTGGGTGATGTCGACATCGTTAGCCAGTGAGATGTCGAGAGCGCCAGCTGGTGCGATGAACATCAGTGGCGACAGCAGGGCTGCAGCAGCGAGCGCAGCAACCTTGCGATTTCTCAACCTGTCCCAATGGGATATCCGAGGACTATCTGAAGACATTAGTACTAACTCCTGCCAGAATTGATCGCACCTACGGAGTGGCAGGGGCGTCGTGTTTACGGCGATCTATCGGAGACGGTCTGATCTGAATGACCCAAAAAGAGGGGTGAAACCAAATTTGGTAGTGGCACTTTTTTATGCCGACTAATCGCACGGTTTGGGGGGGTTTTTCAAACCCTGCGTTTTGTAGGTATGAATACCTACCAGTACATTTCGGTATATGTCAGTATTCCCTCGAGAACCCGGCGAAGCTGCGGGCATCTTCAACAGAATCGGCTTCCACGCAACTCCGTACGGCGATCTCGTCGACGAATATGGCAGAACTGCTGACGCCATCGACAACGCGCAGTTGTTACTCGCCTCACTCGTTACCCAGGCCCACCACCTTCTCGAAGAACGGCCAACCACCTTCCCAGCCACAACGCTCAATGACATCGCAGAGAAACTCTCCGACGAGCAAACCGACCTCCGAAGACGCCACAATGCGCTCCAGGCCGCCGACGCCCGAACAGCGTTCCTTCTGGCCGTCTCAAAGGACCGGCTGATCAATGTCGAATTCGCAGCCGATGCGCTCTGGGCGGGCCAGACCTACGACGAGGCACTCCTCCACTTCGAACTTGAGCAACTCCAGAGCACACCGAGACCCCGGAGCGAACACCAGCTCGAGCGCATCACCTTTCTCGAGGCGGAGTTGACCACACTCGCCCGTCCGTTCTCCTTTGCTGGAATTCAAGGGGATCTCGATGGCGACCTTCTGACGCCACGGGTGGGCAGTCCCCTGCGGTTCAGCTTCGAGTTAACAACCGGGACCGAGCGAGCCAGGTTCTTGGTCCAACGGGCACTGAATGACACAGCCGATGCAGATCAGATTCAAAGGGATGAGTTCCAGGCCTACTTCCACGACAACGGCAACCTCACCCTCGTCCTGCCGGGCGTCATCGATCTCAGTAATCCCCGCTTCGGCATCGACCCTGAAACCCAAAGCCTTCGCGATCTCGACCAGCACGCTGCCAGCTCTTCTCTAAACACCGAGCTGGCCGACAACGGGTACGGTCGACGAATCGCTGAGTGGACCGAGAGGATGGTCGACTCGGGAGTAATCCCCTATGGCACAGAGACCGCGATCATTGGTCATAGCTTTGGTGGCGACACGGCACTCGACTTGACTGCAGATGCACATTTCAACGGCGAACTACTCAACGTGACACACGCGCTATCGGCTGGCTACAACAGCCACCTCCAACTCGAACAACTTCCCGAACACACCCGTGCGCTTGCCATGTTCAACATTTACGACGCTGTGGTTATTGGGGAGCGAATCATCGCAGGCTCCAATCGCCGTCCAATCGACCGGGTGGCATATGAAATCATCGAAGAGGGAGCGAACGGGTTGACGGGTCTTTTTCGCCGCGGCGGTTCACAACATCGGCTCGAACTCGAAGAAGAACGGGTAGTCAGCGTTCGACCAAATGGACTCCTCGCCGAATTCGAGGGAGGCCTACAAGGAGCAGGCCATCATCAAGACGAATACATCGAGTATGTAGAGCGGCTAGAAGACCCGGCGATCATCGACTTCTTCAATGAGCTCGATTCGTTTGGCTTCACCAGCGACGCCGTGGCGGTATCGATCGATATCAGTGCACCCGAAGAAGCTCGCTAGCAGCAGCCGCCGCCGAATGGCACAAACGGGTCTACAAGCCGCGTTCGCAGTTCCGGCGGGTTTCGTTCACGCCAGGCGAGTTGGTGAGGCTGCAGCCATCGTTGACGCCCGGGCCTCCATCGTGGGAGTCCTGGCCATCGCCGCCATCTAGCTGGTCACTCGCACCACGGTTGCCCTGCAAGGTGTCGGTGCCGTTGTTTCCGAACAGCCTGTCGTTTTTCGCTCCGCCGACGAGGACATCAGCGCCAAATCCACCGTGCAAGGTGTCTTCACCATCACCGCCGACCAATCGGTCCCTACCGAGCCCGCCAAAGATACGGTCGGAACCGATATCACCGGAGAGCACGTCCACGCCATTTCCTCCGTAGATCAGGTCAGCGCCGCGACCGCCGTTGACAACATCGTCGCCACCACCGGCCAAGATCTCGTCACGCCCGCTGCCACCACCGATGACGTCATCGCCACTGAGCCCACAGATAATGTCGTTGCCGCCAAGACCCTGAATCACATCGTCACCGGTCGTACCGAGGATCACATCAGGACCAGACGTCGGAACCTGACCAGCAGCGATATCGACGGTGACTGCAGAACCAGCGCACGCCACAATCGGCGCGCTGGAAGTCTGCGGCCGGGCATTCACCGCAGCGATGAGGCCAGCCCGTGTTTGCGAGACACAGTTCGCGCCACCCTGAGTAATAGTGACTTGACGGTCCACGCCAGCAACCGAGCAGGTCTCGAAGGTGCCATCTGGCCACTGAATCTCGATTGGCGCGATCTGGTCTCGTGAACCGAGACCGAAGTGGAGCGTCCTTGCGTCTTGAGCCCGGTGGTACGCGTGCCCGTTTTCACGTACCTGCCACTCATTGGTTCCAACAAAGACCTGCGCACCGATCGCGTCCGGGTTTGAGCCAACGAGGTCGATGCTCAACCAGTGAGCGCCGGTTCCTCCGCGATTGGCCAAGATGTCGTCTTCGGCTCGCTCGAAGTCCCACCCGTTAGCAACGACTGCATCCATCCAGCCATCGCGGTTGATATCGACGGTCACGATGGCTGAAGCCGTGTCGGCGCTGGTGCGAGGAAGAACGCCCGTGCCAGCGTCGGTGAAGTTGCCGTTGCCGTCATTCAGCAAGATCACATTGCGGTCTTGCCCCTCTTGTAGCTGCGAACAACCAGCGATGATGTCGAGGTCACCGTCGTTGTCGAAATCTGCAGCTGCGCCAGAACGACAGTTGTCGAGGTCTGCGCTTCGAGGGAAAGACACCGAGGAACCGTTTCCAGCTGCGCTTACTTCGAAGGCGGTGATTGGCCAAGCACCACTGCTCTGGCTTGCATTGCCTGCGAAGACAACGAACTCCGGATAGAGATCGTTATCGAAATCGCCAACGATCACTTCACGGATTGGCGTCGAGAGGTTCGAGCGCATAACCGCTGGATTCGACGCGCCTCGGAGCGTCGAACCATCGCCGACGGCAATCGAGTCCTTCGCCAAGTTGAAGACGTCGTGGGTCACGACGATCGATGGCGTACCAGGTCCGGTTGTCGTCAGCTGCGCGAGTCGAATGTGACTGTCGTCGAGGACCTGATTTGGGTCGACCGCCTTTGTCCACGAGGTGCCGTTGCCGTTGTTGAGGTAGACCTCACTTGGGATCAACTGACGCTCATTCTGTGGGACTGGGTCAGAGCGAAGGTCGAGATTGGTGATGAGGACATCCATGTCGCCGTCACCGTCGAAGTCGGCGAAGAGCGGAGTGCGGCCACGACCGAAGAAATCTTCGAGGCCTCCCGGATCGACAGAAACGAGTTGACCGCCATCATTTCGGAAGAGGCGGTTGTTGTTGTTTCGACCTGCCACCTCAAAGAGGTCTTCGTCGCCGTCGCCATCGATATCGGAGAACGCAACGGTGTGAGAGTCCGTAGACGTAGACGAACCCGACTGTGCCGCGGTTTGAATCGACGCGTTCGGTCCAAGGTCGATGATCGCTTCGCTCAGGAATCCATGATTGCTATTCCACAGGTCGACGCCAGGCCCACCGAGGTCGGTTGTAACGCCAAGCGCCCACCCAGAAGACGTTCCGTTCATCACCGCCGAAGGCAGTGCAGAAACGGAGAATCCCTGCCAACTCTGCGCGCTTACCGGGTCGTCGGCCGACGAAACTGGAACCGCGACTGCCGCTACCAGACCCACCAGCAGAGCCGACCGTAGTAGCGGCGCTCTCTTGCTCACCATAGTTAGATTCCTCCGGAGAGACCCCACCGAAATTCGCCTGCAGTGAATTCGCCTCTTCCGCAGGGTAGAACAGCGGAACATCCTTTGTGAATACGGGCTTTGAGGCGCCGAAAACCTCAATTGGTGCCCGCCGCCGAAGCGGTGGGCACCAATTGGACTCACTCCACACCCCTTCCGGGGAGAACTATCGCTACACGCCTTCGATCTGCGTGCTTTCGCCTCTACAGACCAATCTCGCAGTTCGCTTGGGTTTCAGCGACGCCACTTGGGTCGGCGGCGGTACAGCCGTCGTTGATTCCAGGGCCACCATCAAAGGTGTCTACTCCGTCGTCACCATGAAGCTGATCAGCAATGCCACGGTTACCTTGCAACGTGTCGTTGCCGTTGTTTCCGAACAGCGTGTCATTCTTTGCTCCGCCGATGAGCACGTCAGCGCCGAATCCACCGTGCATGGTGTCTGCGCCGTTGCCACCGACGAGGCGGTCCCGACCAACGCCACCGAAGATCTCGTCTGCGCCGTTGTTGCCCGAGAGGAGGTCGACCCCGGTGCCGCCAAAGATGAGGTCGGCGCCGCGGCCGCCGTTGACGACGTCGTTGCCACCACCAGCGAGGATTTGGTCGCTTCCGCTACCACCGTTGAGGACGTCGTCGCCGGTGAGGCCACAGATGATGTCGTTCCCAGCGAGACCGTTGATGATGTCGTCACCGGTCGTACCGAGGATCACGTCAGGTCCAGTGGTTGGAACCTGGCCCGCAGCGATATCGACCGTTACAACCTCTCCGTTGCAAGTCGGAACGACAGGCGGAACGGGAAGCTGAGGCTCAGCGTTCACGGCAGCCACGAGGCCAGACTGGCTCTGTGCGACACAGTTGGTGCCGCCCTGAGAAATCGTCACCCGCTGATCGACACCGGTGATGGTGCACGTTTCGAAGGTGCCGTCCGGCCACTGAATCTCGACTGGGGCAATCTCGTCCTGTTGACCAAGACCAAAGTGCAGCGTGCTCATGTCCTGACCGGTGTGATTGCGATGGCCAGTTTCACGAACCTGCCAAATATCGGTTCCGACGAAGACCTGAGCGCCTGCGGCGTCGGGGTTCGAGCCCTCGAGATCGATCTTCAGCCAGTGGTTGCCACTGTCGGCGTTGTTCAAGAAGATGTGATCAGGAGCAACGTCTGTATCAAAGCCACTAGCGACGTACGTGTCGATGAAGCCATCGTCGTTGAGATCGACGGTCACGGCCACGGCTGCGGTTCCGGTTCCGGTCGACGGAACCAACGTGCTGTCGACAGTAAAGTTCCCGTTGCCGTCGTTCAGGAGAACAACGTTGGTGTTTTGGCCGGACTCTTCCAAGGTGCAACCACCGAAGATGTCGAGGTCGGCGTCGTTGTCATAGTCGGCGAGTGCAACGGTACGACAGTTGTCGACGAGCGCATCGCTGCTGACGTCTTGCACGATCTCAAGAGATGACGATCCACCGATTCCAACCTGCCCAACGCCGATTGGAAGCGATCCGGCAAGACTTGGATCGACTTGGTTACCCAAGGCGTCTCGGCCGAGACGGTCCTGCTGGCGAGCAACGACGAACTCGATATCGAGGTCGCCATCGAGATCGCCCAAGGCAACGTCGCGAACGTTGGTGTGGTTGTCGTCGATACCGATCGACTGACGAACACCCGGGAATTCTTCTACGAGTTCGGTGGAACCAATCTCGATCGTGTTGATGCCAAACGCGAAGCTGTTCGAGGTGATGAGGACTTGCTCGGTGCCAGGACCGGTCGAGGTCAGCGAGGTCAAGCGTACGTTTTCTTCAAAGAGTGCGGCCTGAGCGCCCGGAAGGTCGGGGACTGGAGTCCAGTTCAAGCCGGTGCCGTCGTTGAGATAGAGCTCAGATGGGGCGGTTGCCCCGTCGGGGGTTCCGTCGCCGTCGATATCGATGACGGCCAGATCGAGGTTCGCAATGAGTGCGTCCATATCGCCATCGTTGTCGAAGTCGACCATGGTCACCCCACGTCCACGAGCACCGGCAGCCTCGAGACCGGTGTCGGTAGCCTCGACCAACGTCCCATTCTCATTGATGAAGACACGGTTGATGCTGTCGCGTCCAGCGGACTCGATGAGGTCGTCGTCGCCGTCACCATCGAGGTCGGTGAAGACCGAAGAGTGACTGTCGATCGGTCCGCCAGCCTGGAAGATGGTTGCAAAGTCGCCGCCGCTCACCCAGTCGGTGAGACCTTCGGAACGAAGGGCGTGGTTATTCGCCCAGATGTCGACGCCCGGCCCTCCGAGGTCCTCGGTGGTCGCAGCACCAAACGCGGGGCTTTGACCCGGCTCAGGCAGGTTGACCTCGGTCTCAACGGTGCTTGCGGAGAATCCGCTCCAAGTCGTGGCTTGGGCTCCTGCGTTGTTCACCGTTGCCGGAGCGGCAACCGCTGTTGCAACAAGCGCGAGCCCCACCCAGGAATGCTTGAACTTTCGTGTCATGTACTTCCCCATTCTTTGCGTGAGAACCAGATCGTAAGATCGATAGCGACCACTCGCCTGAGGCTAGCGACTCAAGGCCCGCCCCCAAGTTCCCACTGCTGATAGTCAATGCGGACCAGTGCCTTGGCACATGGTGACAAATTGGGCCGAAAAGCACGGCCTGAGGACCGACCGCGACCACCGCTCGATCAGTCGGTGTGGGAACCTAAATTTGCATACGCACCATGTGGCCCATGCGCGACCGCCAGAAGAGCGCGATAGTAGGGGTTCGCACCGCGCACGACACGCGAATCTCAGGAGTACCCCTTTCAGGATGACCAACCTGATTACCAAGGTTCAAGGGATGGACCGGCAGAAGCTCGAATCGCTATTCACCAGCTCTGCCTTTCTCATCACGAGTGGACTCCTCTTTGTCAATCTCTTCGTTCTTTCGAACGCGCTCGGCGACTCGGGCCGGGGCTTGGTCGCCGCCGCCTACGGCAACACCATCGTCCTTGGATGGGCGTTCCAGATCGGCGTCCCTGCTGCGGCTGCGTACTTCGCCAAAGACATCGACCACCGCCGGGTAGCAATGTCGAGTTGGGCCATGATGCTGACAGGCGCGATTCCAATCGCCGTCCTACTCATCCCCTTCTACCTGTGGCAACTCGGAGGAGAGACCTTCACCGAGGGCGGCCCGTCGGTCCAACGCTGGTACATCGCCTTCATCATTCTCCAGCTCTTCAACGGACCATTTCTCTCGGGAGTTCTTTGGCTGCGCGGCAGCGGGAACCTCGTGCGATTTAATGCACTGCTCGCACTTCCCCAGGTACTGATCACTGCGGGGTACGTGGTGCTCTGGATACTGGGACGTCTCACCGTCAACTCCGCACTCACCTCGACCTTCATCATGGTGGTCATCGGCTGGGTTGTCGGACTGGCAGCATCTGACTCATTGCCAGGCAAGGGCTTCTCCAAAGACGTCTTCAAGGAGGTCCGCAGCTACGGGCTGCGGGCTTGGGTTGGAAACCTCTCGTTCTTTGTCAGCCTCCGATTCGATCAGCTGTTGCTCGTCGGCTTTGTCTCGGCAGGCGAACTGGGTGTGTACGCCGTCGCAGCTGCAATTTCTACGCTTGCGAGTCCGATCGCACGCGGCGTGGCCCAAGCAGTCCAACCATTCATCCGCTCGGCGAAAAGCGATGGCGAACGCGTGTGGCGCATCCAGTCTTCCTTCCGTCAGGTCGGCGTGGTTTCGTTCGTCGTCCTCGGGCTCATGGCAGCCACTGCGTGGTTCATCATTCCATTCGTGCTCGGCGAAGACTTCGCTCCGGCCGTTCTTCTCTTGTTGATCCTGATTCCCGGAGCATGGGCGACAGACGTGACTCAGGTTCTCGGAACGGCTCTGAGCCAGTTCGACAAGCCCGAATGGGCCTCGAAGGCGCAAATCGCATCCGCTGTTGCGACCGCTGTCGGCCTCGCCCTTCTCGTACGTCCATACGGTGTGGTCGGCGCAGCGATTACAACCAGCGTCGCCTACTGGGTGGGCTATCTCAGCATGTACTACTACTGGCGTAAACTGCAGGGACAGATCAAGAGGGGCGAGATCACCGGGCACACCGAAGCGCCCGCCTCCCCCGACGAGACCTCGACGATCGAGAGCTCCGCTGACGAAAGTGAGATGGTCTAGTGCGCTTTCACCCAGACGTTCTCCGCAGCATGTTCCGGCCCGTTTGGCTGGGGATCATCGTCGCGTCCGTGCTATTCGCAGCGGCCGGCGGTTTGTGGCTGGGTCTGCAACAGGACCAGGGAGAGTCAGCGACAACCTTCGTCTTCGGAAGCCGTGTTGGTTTCGATGCTCCACTCGATGAACTCGAAGATCACATCTCCGACATCGTGAACTCACTCGAGTTCCTGCCCGTCTTTGAACGAATTGAGGAGCGAACACTGCTCTCGGCAGAGAACGACTACAGCCTGAACATCGGCATCCTCGAGAACACACAGTCGATTGTTTCGGTCGAGGTGCGGACCGACCGTTCGGGAGAGGCCGATCGAATCGCTCGAATCGTCGCTGAAGAAATGGTCAGATTCGTACTCGAGGGTGTCGATGAGGGCATCGTCGCCACTCAAGCAGGACTCGAACGAGACCTTCAAGCCATCGTCGACGACCAGGCTCGCCTCGTTACGCTCGCAGGAAACGTCGATCCGACGAGAGCCGAGATCAGCATCGAACGCGAAATCGCCGCTATCAACTCGGGCCTCAACGACGATCCAGTGGGAGCGGTCGAAGGTGACCTTCGCGCACAACTCGTCAATGTCGCTCCGCTCGCCGACGAGTTCCGACAGACCGAAGTCTTGCTCACGAACCTCGAGCGCCAGCTCGCAAACACCGTTGTGCAGCGGACAGAAATCGAGGCTGCGACAGCCTCGGTGAGCGCTGATTGGTACCGGTCGATCACCCCGGTCGAGCCGACCTCAAATATTCCCGTTGCTATCGCTATGGCCTTCGCAGCCGCCGTCCCTGCGTTTATCGCTGCGGTGATTCTCGTCGCTCTCAACCTCAATCGTCGACTCGTCGTTCGCGACCGCGAACACGGCCTGCTGGCCAGCGGTCGAGCTGCAGCTGCGTGATCTCGACCGATACCTCTTTACACCAGATGAACGCTAACCTCGCCGAATCATGACGGGTCCCGCCTCGACCAGCAGAGTCGCTGCCATTTTTCTTGCGCTGACTCTTCTCGCAAGCGCATGCAGCAGCAGCTCCAGTAGCGCTGCCCCAGAAGATCCGGGCGTCACCACAGAAGACGGCGCCAGCACAGTCCCAAGCACTGAAGCCAGGCCAGTCGATGAGGAAGACCCCCAGCCCGGACGCACTACCGGGGCGCCCGAGCCGCCGAACGAGCTCGCCGAACTGGGATCGAGTTTCACCAAAATCACCGAACCTGGTGTCGGCGGACGAATCACCTCGATCACCTTCGACCCCGTCGATCCAAACCGCTTGTTCGTCGGAGGCGACCTGCTCGGCATTGCGGTTACGGACGACTTCGGCGATACCTGGCAATCGACCACCGGACTGGCCTCATGGGAAATCGGCGACATCAATTCGACCCCGAGTGCCGACGGACGCATTTGGACCGGCAGCCTCTCGGGCCCACAGGCATCTGTTGATGGACTGGCCTGGGAACTCAGCAGGAACGGCATGCCAGCGATTTCTGATTCGCGTTACTCCCTCGCTATTGAATCGGTCTTGATCGACCCATCGAATCCCGACCGAATCCTTGCGTTTAACGGAAACCAACGAAACTGGGCGGCACCAGGAGCGATCGGGGCGGACGGAGCGTGGGAAGGCGACGGCTCGGTATGGGAGTCAACGGACTCCGGCGACAATTGGAACCAGCTCGCAACCGTCGCACCGGCGGCCAATGTACGCTCAGCGGCCTTCAACAGCGATGGGTCACAACTGTTCGCCGCCGTTGCGAACCGCGGCGCTTTCACCTCAAACGATTCTGGTCAGACGTGGACCAACATCACGAACGGTCTCCCTCACGCCAACCTGTACGACGTCACCACTCATCCAACAGATCCCCTTACTGCTTGGGTTGCCCTCGGCGAAGGCCCCGAGGTTGGAGGAGAGTTCATCGCCGGCGGCATCTGGCGAACCAACGACGGCGGAGCCACCTGGACTGATGCGAATGACGGCATCAGCATCATTTCGAACTCGACGGCGAGCAACACCGGAAGCTTTCACCAGATCGTGGTGGCGCCGACCAACGGCGATCGTCTCTACACCTCAAACGTTGCTCCGGGTCAGGCGGCCATCTACCGCAGCGATGACGGTGGCGAGAGTTGGAACATCATCGCCGATGGCTCGACCCAAATTCCAAACCCATTCGAGAGCGCCCTTCGGGCGTTCGATATCGGTGTTCACCCCGCCGACGAGGATCGGATTGCGATCGGCTCCGATGACACCCTCCTCGGCTCGACCGATGGGGGCACCACCTGGACCGACCTCACAACCCTCGAAGTTACAGAGGGCTTCTACAGCGGACATGGCTACAGCGGGCTTGTCACCACCGACATCGTCTTCAACCCAAACGACCCAGACGACATCACGCTCCTCGGGTTCGATGGCGGCAACTTCATTCAGACCATCAACGGCGGTCTCACCTGGCGGCGCACCGTGCAAGACATTTCTGCCTGGGGCGGAGGCGTCGAAGCTGCGTACTCCCCCACCAACGAAGACGTGATCTACGTCCTACTCGGACAGTTCTCGAACTTCCGCGGCATCGGCATCTCCGATAACGGCGGGGCCAGCTTCGAACTCTCCGTTGGAGCAGGCGCGGGCCTCCCGGAGATCGGCAACCTCGACGGCGGAGCGACCGGACTCGCCGTCACCGCCGCGAACGGCACCGACATCGTCCTCGCCGCTATCGGCGGCGACCTCTACCGCAGCGAAGACTCTGGTTCGAGTTTCTCCCTGATTCCTGGCCTCGGGACGGTGCGTGACGTCGCTGTCACCCCCGATGGAACGGTCTTTGTCAGCACATCGGCAGGTATCTCTGCCTCGACCGATCTCGGACTCGGCTTCAACAGCATCGACGGCACACCCAATGGCATCAGCACGCTCTACACCTCTGCGACCGAACCCGGAACCGTGTACGGAATTGCCTTTCGCGAAGGTGACGGCGGGCTGTATTCCTATGACGGCTCTACGTGGACACGTCTCTTCGAGGACTTCTTCTCCCACGGAGTAGCCGTCGATCCGCAGAATCCCGACAACCTCGCAGTGGTCACCACCGAACAACCATTCAACGACATCAGTTCAGCCACCGGGGTCTATCTCTCTAACGACGGTGGAGCTACGTGGAACGTGGTGACAGACGGATTGCCAATGAATCGACTCAGAACAGCAGAGTTCGATCCTGCCAACCCCGACCGACTCGTGGTTGGCACAACCGGACGCGGCTTCTACGAAATTTCCTTCAGCGCTGCGCTCGGGAACTAGTTTCACTCGTACCGACCGACTGCCGATAGGCAACACGTGCCAAAGCAAATTTCTGTGACTAGCTATTACTACCGACGCGGTGGTGCTGAAGCGGTCATGCTCGACCAGAACGAACTACTCACTGAACGCGGCTGGGACATCGTCCCGTTCGCAATGGAGTACGAGAAGAATTTCGAGACCGGGTACGACGACTACTTCGTTGAAGAGATCGACTTTGCAAGCGATTACAAACCAGTAGAAAAGGTGCGCAAGGCCGTGAAATCCGTCTACTCGTTAGAAGCGCGCCGAGAGATCGGCCGTCTCATCGATGACGTTCAACCCGACATTGTCCACGCGCACAACGTGTACCACCACCTCACTCCCGCCATCTTTGGGGCAATCCAAAAGAAGGGCGTGCCAGCGGTCATGACCGTGCACGACCTCAAGATCGGCTGCCCTTCGAAGCTGATGCTCGCCGCCGACGGCGTGTGCGAAAGATGCCAGGGCGGAAAGACTTGGAACGCCGTTCAACAGCGCTGCTTGAAGGGTTCCCTTCCGCTGTCCGCTATCGCCGCGTTCGAGACGACGCTCCACAACTTCCTCGGCAGTTACAAGAAGAACATCGACTTGTTCGTACTTCCGAGTCGGTTCCACATGAACAAACTCATCGATTGGGGCCTGCCCGCCGAGAAGGCTCGCTACGTGCCGAACGCTGTCGATGTCTCCGGCCTCGTCCCCGACTACACAGCCGGCGAACGCTTCGTCTTTGTTGGCCGACTGTCCGAGGAGAAGGGTCTGCTGACCTTCGTAAAAGCTGTTGCTGAAGCCGGGGTGTCGGCGACGATCGTCGGCACCGGTCCTCAGGAAGCAGAACTCCAGGCGCTGGTCGAGTCGACCGGCGCCGACGTGACCTTCGCTGGCTACCAGACCGGTGAACCGCTGTTCGATATCGTTCGCAACGCCAAGGCGCTCGTCTTGCCATCGGAGTGCTACGAAAACGCGCCGGTCGTACTCCTCGAAGCATATGGAGTCGGCACACCGGTTCTCGGTTCGAACCTCGGTGGGATTCCCGAGCTGATCCAACCTGGAATTACGGGCGAACTCGCCACCGCTGGTGACGTCTCCTCCTTCGCCGAACAACTCTCGGCCATGAACTCGCTTCCCGAGAGTGAACTTTCCGAGATGGGTCGAGCGGGTCGAGCATTCGTCGAAGAGCGATTCTCTCGAACTCACTACCTCGAAGGATTGCTGAGCGTCTACGGCGAACTCGGCGTAGCGACCAACATCCCCGCATAGCGGCGAGGCGAGTTGACGCGTCTAGGGTCGACCTATGACACCCGAGGACTTCGTTGCCGCTGTTTCCGATCCGTTCCAGAACATTGGAGCGCTGCACTATTTCGGACCGAAAGCAAAGGCTGCCGCAGAGGGGCTCGGCATCGACCAATTTCGGTTCTACTTCGCCGGTCGCGGAGGCGTTCTCGGTGAAGTGAGCAACGAGGTCATGCAATCATCGTTTGGCTACTTCAATCCTCAACTCGTGGCAAAGATGTGGTCGTCCAGCAAAGAGCGATGCGACGTCACTGCGGCCGCCGCCGCCCAGTTACAGGTCGCGTACGACATTGGTGAAGAACTCCTCGTAAACGTGTCCGACTTGGGTGAAGCAGCGACGGCCCTTGGCGCCCTCGCCACGTCGGTCGATGTCGCTGCCCTCCCGCTCTTTGCCGGATTCCTCGCCCAGCCCGTCCCTGAAGTCCCGACCCACGCCTTCATGCATCAGGCGATCTTGTATCGAGAGCTCCGCGGAAGCATTCACCTCGCCGCGATCGCCGCTACCGGGTGCGAGAGCCGCGCAGCTCATCAAATCAAGCGTCCCAAAGATATTCAAAACTTTGGATACGAAGATGAGATCGAATTGTCCGAAGCCGTTCGCGCTGCCTATGCCCAGGTCGAACCGCTTACCGACACTGCCATGATCCGACATTGCTCGGCGGCTCTCAGCGCGGAACAGCGAGCACAGATCGCAACGACCGTAGAGGCTGCTGCAAGCGCTCTACAAGATGCGGTAACCGCACTTTTGGCATCGTCCTGACCCCGCTCTTGGTAACAGTTCGATGACAGTTTTCTCATGCTGTGACAGATTCGGGGCTGGATAGGCCTTTTCGCGATCGATAGGGGCCTTCTTGCCCAGCAATCACAACGGAAACTGATTTACTCTGGCCTTTCACCCGAGTGCTGAAATATCACCCCGAAATCCGGAAAATCGCTCCCTCCAGTTAACGAGAGGGACCGCGTCGGAAATAGGGTGTGATCACAGCTTGTGAGGAAAGAACGCAAGAATGACGCAAGGCCAAAGAGATAGCTCAAGTGGGGAACTCTCCTCCTTTCTGCATCTGACCGGTTTTCGACCGGTCCTGCTCGCGTTGATCGCTGGCCTTGCTGGCGCCGCTGGAATTTTCCTCGCACTGCAAGAACCACCGGAGTTTCAAGCGCGCTACGTACTCAACGTCAGTCGGGTTGCCGATAACGACGTAACAGCCGGCGAACTCGACCTCGTTGCTGAAGAGATCGTGAGCACTGCCTCCTTCCCCGAAATTCAGCTCGCCGTCGAAGATCGCACCGGGTTGGTCTTCGAGGAAGACTACGAAATCGTCGTCAACCGAGCCGGAGGCGCGCTGATCAACATCAACGTCGTCGCCGACGATCCCACCGACGCTCAGTCAGTGGCGATTGAAACCGGTATCGAAGCAGTGACCATCACCACCGAACGAGAAATCGCCGGCGTGGAATCCAGTCGAGACCAACTCCTCAGCGAACTGGACGATGTCGATGGGCGTATTGCCGAGTTGACCGTCCTGGCGGGTGGTGTGAACCCCACCGTTGCGCTCGACAACGCAGAGGCGCAACTGTTGCAACGTCGCGCAGAAGACCTCAACCCACCGACACAAACCCTTCTCCAGCCCGACGGAACAACGGTCGAAGAAGAGGTCGAATCCTTGCTCCCCGAAGCAACAGAACTCGAAGCCACGGTTGCTGCACTGTCGCCAATCGCTCGGGAGTTCGCCACACTGCAGACCGAAGAGGCTGCGCTTAACGTTCGACTCGCCGACCGCAACAACTCCATTCGTGAGGCAGACTCGGCAATCTCGCTTATCGAAGAGGAACGAGAGACTTCGCTCGTCATCTCCGAAGTCGTCACTGAGGAGACCTCCAAGATCTCTGCCCTGCTCACTGGCCTGATCACGTTCGCTGTTCCGGCGACGCTCATCGTCATCTTGTTCTTCACCGGCTGGGACCTCATTCGGCGCAAGCCACAAGAGGAAACGGTCATTCCCGAACCAAACGAGACGTCGGGTCAACTGTCCCCGACCGAACAACGAGCGCTTCCCGAATCATCGACGACCCGCCTAACCGTGGTCGACGAGGACGAAGCCGACAATGACAGAAACGCCAATGATGGCGACGTCATCGATGTCTTGTCCGAAGAAGCAAAGAACGACGAGTTCGACGGCGGCGACGACGAACCTCCGAACAAT
Source organism: uncultured Acidimicrobiales bacterium (assembly GCA_964494395.1). Taxonomy (GTDB): domain Bacteria; phylum Actinomycetota; class Acidimicrobiia; order Acidimicrobiales; family SHLQ01; genus SHLQ01. Next base: position 16,563 of record CAZBTI010000062.1, read on the forward strand.
TCGAAGAAGTCCAAGAAGTCCAAAGATGACCGGTGGGGTCGAGACGCCAGCAGCAAAGCAGGCTGACCATGAGCACACCCAACCCACCGATCTTTATCGTTGGAGCTGGCCGAAGCGGTTCCACGGCGTTCCACCATGCCTTCGCCCGCCACCCACACGTTTCCTGGGTTTCCAAGATTCTTGACGTTGTTCCAAAGGGCGAGAAGCTCAACGCTGCCCTTCTCCACAGCCTCGATTCGCCCATTATCGGCACAGCACTCAAGAGAGGTGTGATCGAGCCAGGTCATCTCAAGCCGAGCGAGGCGTACGCGTACTGGGAGCGAATTGCGCCCGGGTTCAGCGAACCGTTTCGTGATCTCCTCGATACCGATCTCACCGAACGCACCCGCAGCAATCTGATCGCCGCGGTCGACCGACTCACGATAGAGAGTCGCCCAACACCGCTCATCAAGATCACCGGTTGGCCGCGAATGGGCTACCTACTGAAGGCGTTCCCCGACGCTCGTTTCATCCACGTCGTCCGCGACGGACGGGCGGTCGTCAACTCGATCATGCAGATCGACTTCTGGGAAGGCTGGAAAGGCACGAAGGGCTGGCGCGGCCTCGATATGACCGCCGAACAGAAGCGTCGTTGGGACGAGAGCGGCCAGTCCTTTGTCACCCTCGGGGCCATGGAACTCGCCGATATGTTCGATGCAATGATCGCCGCTACTCCGCTCGTTCCTCAAGAACAATTTATGGAGATCCGTTACGAAGACCTTTGCGACGATCCAACGGGTACCTTTGAGAGCGTGACGAACTTCTGCGACCTCGAATACACGAGTGGTTTCAACACGTCCGTCATCGACTTCGGCTTCCGCAATACCAACGACAAGTGGCGTCGAGATCTGACCGAGCTCCAACAACGGCAACTCGAAGATGAGCTGGCTACGCACCTCACCCACTGGGGTTACGAACTGGCCTTCGAACCAGAAGCCGAGTCCGGTTCGGCCGCATGACGATCATCGACCCACCACGTCACGACGACGCTGGGTTTGATCGCGTCTCTATTCGTAGGGAATCAACCGGCGAGGAGCGTGCGGCGCTTCCGGTACCAAAGCCGGGTCCTGCCTCCGTCCTTGTTCTCATCACGGCCATCATCGCCGGGCTGAGCGGCGCCTTCGTCTTTCAGGCGCTCGCACCCGATACACCCTTCGTTATCCTCGGCGGCACGCTGTTCGTAGCAATGATCTTGGCCCTCGTCGGCCTCTACCGCTACCAGTGGTTCCTCCTCATCACCCTCGCCGTCCGCCCTGCGCTCGACGATCTCATCGCTGATGAGTTCGGGACGTTCCAACCATCAGCGATTCTTGGCATCCTCGTCATCCTCGTAAGCGCGCTCCACCTGGTTAGCCGTCGACTCACCGGCAACTGGAACACGATGACCCCGCTCGGGTGGGCCTTCTCTGGGTTCTTTGTTCTCTTTATCCCCAGCTTCCTGACCTCGGTCGACCGAGGGGTCTCCCAGGGAGCGATGTTTGGATTGCTGTCGGTCACTTTGCTCTACCTCGCAATGGAACAACAGTTGCTCGACGATGGACGGAACTTGCTCAAGATGCTCCTCGCCTCAGGCGTTGGCGTGGTCGTCCCCATCGTCACTGGTTTCGTCCAATTTTTCTTCACCGGAACCCTTGACCCTGGCGGATCTGGCCTCGTGCGTATCGATGGATCGTTCGCTCACCCCAACACGTTCGCCACGTATCTGAGCTTTGTTGTTCTTCTCGGGTTCGCGGTCATCCCAACGCTCGACATCAAGCCCCGCTTGGCGCTCATGATGGGTAGTGGGCTTGGAGCGTTCCTCCTTATTGCCACGTTCGCTCGAGGAGCATGGGCGAGCTTCCTGATCGGGGCCCTCCTCCTCGCAGCAAGCGTCAATAAGAAGCTCGTCTTGGTAATTATTGGTGGCGCCGTTGCAGCTGGCGCGGCGGTTCCTGGAGTGGGCGATCGTATTTCGAACCTCACCGCAGCGACCGCACCCGACGGTGGCGTCAAGACCGATGACTCACTCGCATGGCGCTTTGGCTATTGGGAGCGCATTTGGCCATTCGCTTCACGGAACCCGATCAGTGGCATTGGTATCGACGCCACGAAAACGCAGACGCCGGAGGCAAAGGACCCGCACAACAGTCTTCTCCAGGCGTACCTCGAAGGTGGCATTCTCGGAGCCATTGGCTTCTTCACGCTCCTCGGCTTGGCAACCTATGCCGGCTTCAAGGTCTGGGGCATGGCCCGCAACGGCAAACTGGATCGACAGACGACGGTCATCAGCGTCGGTGCAATCGCCGCATTGCTTTCGGTCGCAGCACAACTCCTCACCGAGAACGTGCTACTCAACACCGTCGTGTGGTGGTACCTCAATATTGCTTTCGCTCATATCGCCGTCACGACTTGGGGCAAACGCAAGAACATCGCGCCACCCAACGACGCCGCGGACCTCTCTAGACTCGCCCTTCCCTCCTCTACGGCCACAAAGTGAGCAACACCTTGCCACGACTGTCCATTGGCGTGCCCGTGTATAACGGTGCTGACTTCATCGAAGAAGCAATCCTGAGCCACCTCAAACAGGACTTCTCGGACTTCGAACTCGTCGTTTCCGATAACTGCTCAGACGATGCAACACCTGACATCGTCAAAGACCTCGCCGCGACCGACGACCGCATCGTTTACACCCGCAACGCGCAGAACATCGGTGGGCCGGCAAACTTCAACCGCCTGTTCCGGCTCACGAATGGCGAATTCTTTCGCTGGGCTGCGGCAGATGACCGCATCGAACCTGGTTATCTCAGCAAGGTCATTGCAATGATGGACGAAGACCCCAACATCGTCATCGGCCACGCTGACAGCGTGCTCATCGATCCTCAGAGCACTCCCATGCTCGAGATGGATCAGGGGTACCTCGGAGGCGACGGATTCCTCGAGGCGGTCAAACTGCGCCCGCCGGCGGGCG
>CAZBTI010000063.1:0-14126 GCA_964494395.1 uncultured Acidimicrobiales bacterium
CGCAGTCACTCGCTGCAAAACGCAGTCACTCGCTGCAAAACGCAGTGAACCCCGGGCCCTTCCGGACCCGGGGTTCACTTTCCGTCTTTAGCTTATGGTTTAGCCGAAGCTAAGTGGCTTACTTGCCGCTGTCGAGTGCATCGTAAACACGTGGCCAGAAGCGGTCACGAGCTGCCCAGATGCCACCGATGCCGAACTTGATGACCAGGATGGCTGCGAGGCCGGTGGTCAGTGCGTTCCAGAGCTGATCGATGATGTCTGCGCCGAAGCCGAGCTGATCGATTGCCATGAGGCCACCGATCAACCAGATGCCACCGACGATCACCTTAAGGATGAGGTCACCAGCGGTCACGTTCGCCATCGTTGGCGTGAGCATCCCACGAACAAAGTTCGCAACTGCGCCGGTGATGACGACCAAGATGATCGCAATGATTACGTTAGGGATCCATGCGACAAGCATGTTGATGAGGTCTTCGATTGCGTCGATGCCGAGGGCAGCGACTGCAAGCTGAATGAAGACCAGCATGATGATCCAACCAACGACTTTGGCAATGAGGAGAGCAGAATCTGGGTATCCAGCGCTCTCGACCATGCCACCGAGGCCACTCTTGTCGATAACGGCGTCAAACTTTACAGCCTTCAGCAACTTGTGAGCGAGCTTTACAACAATGCCGGCAACGAACTTGCCGATGAAGTAAAAGAGCAGCGCTCCAATGATATTTGGAATGAAGCCCAAGATTCCGGAGAACAAATCTCCGAGGGCCGATGTGAGTTCGTCAAGAATGGACATTTTGTATCTTTGCCTCCACAGCAATTAGTCAGGTGACCTAAGTGACGCCACTCTTTCACGAAAAGTCGCGCATCGGTGGGATTTTCTTCAGGAACCTTAGATTTTCACTAAGAACCCTCAAAATTCAAGTATTGGGAACAATTGTCCGAACAAATACAGATCTCCAACGACTTTGTGAAACTAATCCGCGACAAACGCGCACGCCGTGGGGTCTGTACTGCATGTCCACAAAGGCCCGAACTACTACTTCACGTGAGCAAACCGCTCCCGAGAGTGCTGTAGCTGACGCCAACTTGGAGGACTGCGCCCCGCGAAGTGGGCAGGAATCGCTTAAGGTCACCAACGAAGTTGATCTTCGAGATTCCAGCCCGCGGGGACAAGACAAACAAGCTATGACCAATACGACGGAGGCGACTCCGGAACAACTACTCGATGAGCTCGTTCGCGAGCACCTCGACTCGGTATATCGAGTTGCCTACTCGGTGGTGAGAGACTCGGCCTTGGCCGAAGACGTCGCCCAAGACGCAATTCTCAAAGCATGGCGAGCGCTTCCCACGTTTCGTGGGGACTCCTCACTCCGGTCATGGGTACTCAGAATTACCCACAACACAGCTATATCCACACTTCGGAAACGACGTGAGGAACTCCGGGATCCTGCAATGCTCCCGGAACAAGAAAGCAGGACAAGTACTGAGGCGGAGGCGGTTCAACATCTCACCATAGATGCGTTCGAAGGTGCTCTCGATCAACTCGACGAGCTCTCTCGATCCATCATTGTTCTCCGAGAAGTTGAAGGACTTTCCTACGACGAAATAGCCGACTTAGTCGGTGTTCCCTTACCCACCGTCAAGACGCGACTCCTTCGGGGTCGTCGGGTTCTTGCATCGGCACTCTCAGATTGGAAGCAGTAATGGCGCGGCACCTCAGCACCAAACAGCTCACATCCTGGCTAAACGGCGGACCTGATCAGGATGAACACGATGAGCATCTCAATTCATGCATCAAATGCGCTGCACGGGTCGAACAACTCGGCTCCGATCTCGACAACGTCGAGGCCATCAGCGACGAGTTCCGTCCTGCCCTGCTCGCTATTCTTCAACCGCCGGAGAACCTCCACGCTCGTATTAGCGAACGTATTGCCGATCGTCTTCAATCGCAGAGCGATGTCAAACTTTTCAACTCTCTTCTCGGAGTTCCCGTCGAGACCGCCAAGATACTCGGCGAAGTAAACACCGAAACGGATTAGTTCTTTCCCCACTCTTCGCCCTACCGTATGGGTTCCTCCCTAAAGCGGTAAGAGGCAGCGAGTGGAAGTACAAGTACAAATTTTGGCCCAAATCGGGAGCACGACCGCGCTCGTAGCGGTTGGCTTGATCGCCATTGGGTTCCTACTCGGGTCGATAGCTGCGTCGGTGACTCGGCGTCTAACCAGTGGCGACTCCAGCCCCGAGATTGTGAAATCGTCCGCCGGCGCTATTGCCACATTGGTCTTCTCGACCGTGCTGATCGCGGCCCTCATCGCAGCCCTCGGTGTGATAAACCAGCCAGCGCTCGACCAACTCCTTACCGATATTGCGCTCTTCCTCCCCAGGGTGATCTCGGCGGCGATCGTGGTCATCGGCGCAAACATCGTCGCCAACTTTGCAGAAACTGGCGTTGCCCGAAGCTTGGGGCATGTCAGTCACTCGGTTCGCGAGCGGGTACCGAAAGCCGTCAAGACCATCATTCTTGGCTTCGCCTTGGTCATTGCTGCAAACCAACTCGGCATCAACACCAATGTCATACTCATCGCGGTTGGGGCATTGTTCTACGGAATCGCTGCCGCAGCGGCACTGTTGGCCGGATTCGGTGGCCGCCCGGTAGCAGCAGAAATCGCCGCTGGGCGAGCAATCCGACGTGACCTCAAGGTCGGCGACACTATTCGTGTAGGCAAAGTTGAGGGCGAGATCACCGCGATTGGGTCCACTTCCACCCAAATCACCAGCTCACGACAGCTGACGCTCGTCCCAAACACTGAACTACTCAAGCATTTCGTCGAAATCATTCAAGATAAGCCGACAATTCAGCTCGCTCCGGAAGTGGACGACGCTGAGTAGGCGCCGTCAGAGATATTCGGGTTCAACCCTTAAAACCGCTGCGCTCGCTACCGATCTGTACATGGTAAGCGTTTCAGGAGACGAGCTCGAAGCATGGCGATTAGCGCAGCAGAACTACGAAGCAAGACCTTTGAGGTTGTACCGAAAGGGTATGACCGCCCCGAGGTTCATCGCTACCTGAACGCGTTGGCGAACGAATTGCAAGAGTTCAACAACTCCGCCCAGACCGAAGAGGCAGGGCTTGGATCGACATATGTAGCAACCGGTCCTGCGACAGCCAGCCCGCAATCTAGTGAACCTCTCGGTGTCGAAGACTTCGATCGCGTGGGTAACGAGATCTCCTTGATGCTCCGCCAGGCGCAGGAAAGTGCGATGAAGATCCGCAGCGACGCAGAGCTAGAAGCTCGAACGCTGGTCGATCAAGTTCGTCTCGACATCGAAGCCGACCGTGTTGCTCACGAACAAGCAGCGGGTGAACTGATCCGGCGCACCGACGAGCGAGCCATGAGCATCCGACTCTCGGCAGAGGACTACGCCCGAGACACCCGAATGTCGGTCGAGGAGTACCAGCAGGAGCGCAGGACGGCCATCGACACCGAGGCTGCAGAAGCAGCGTCGGAGGCAGCCGCTGCACGCCAGATGACCGCCGATAACCTCGCTTCAGCATCGCTCGAAGCGCAGTCGACCGTGGCTGAAGCCAACGATCGAGCGCGATCCATCATCGAAGATGCCGAAGCAGAGGCACAGACTCGAAGCAATGCAATCCTTGAGCAAGCCCGAGCCACGCTCAAGCGCCTCGCCGAGGAAGAGGAACGGACTCGACGCGACCTCGAAGGCGCCCGCCGAAACATCGACGACGTGCTCGGTCAGCCAAAGGTGTCCGTCTTGGAAAAGGACCTCAGCCCTAATTCACCCAATACGGGTTACGGAAACGTCTAGCCCGGAAGTTCATCCGGCAGCTCGAAGCCACCGCCTTCACCGCATGGGAAATCGACGACGCTGAGCACCGCGTCAATGTTGAGCGCGCCATAGAGATGAGGAAAGTGTTCGGACTCCCCGTGAGACCCCGGTTCGAAGACCACCCGGTTTTCCACGCGTTCCGGATCGATAACCAGTAGGACCAAGTCATCGCGGTCGCGGTACAACAGATTGGCCGGCCGCAGAATTTGGGAACGTTGTGAGAGGTGGATGAAGCCTTCGACCTCAAGCCCAGGGGGTGCGTACACGTCGCCATTTTCTGCATCGCGCCAGTCGTCTTTGCTAATGATGTGAAAGAGCACGACAACATTCTACGAGCGTGACGCATTCATCTTTGAGGAGTGGCCGCGAGTGACTCCGCGTCCGCTAGCTTGAGGCCGCTAATGGCGACCACCGTAACCCTCCGACGCTGGCAGCGCGATGCCCTGATCGCCTTTGCTGACCGCCCCCATCCTGACTTCCTCGCTGTCGCGTGTCCGGGCGCTGGCAAAACCACCTTCGCGCTATCGGCCATCCGCGCCGAACTGGGAGGACAGGCCAAACCCCTCGTCATCTGCGTGCCAACAGCGCACCTCAAACAGCAATGGGCCGAAGCCGCTGCACGCTTTGGCCTTCACCTCGATCCGCAGTGGAACAGCAACGATGGGCTTGCGAAGGACATGCACGGCATCATCGTGACCTACTCCCAAGCAGCATCGGCTCGCCATCATCTGCGCACCTTCGCCGAAGCAGGCGTCGTCGTTCTCGACGAGGTCCACCATGCAGCGGCAGAACGGTCGTGGGGCGACGGGGTGTTTCACGCGTTCCAGACCGCCGATGTACGCCTTCTTCTTTCCGGAACGCCGTTTCGCAGTGACGACAACCCAATCCCCTTTGTTCGCTACACCTTCGGCGATTACGGAGAAGCGGTTGCGGACTTTGAGTACGGCTATGGCGATGCGCTCGTCGAAGGGGGCGTTGTTCGACCGGTCTACTTCCCTCGGTTCGATGGGCATATGGAGTGGATGGACGCCAACGGCTCCATCAAGGAGGCGACGTTCAGCGACGAAATCGAACGCTCCGATTGGAGCGCACGTCTTCGGACCGCCCTCGATAGCGACGGCGGCTGGCTTCCGACTGTGCTCAAGAAGGCAAACGATCGGTTGAATCGAATTCGGATGTCGCACGAGAGTGCCGGCGGACTCGTCATTGCGATCGATCACGAGCACGCTCGAGAGATCGCCGCAAAGCTGAACAGCATTGCCGGGGTTATGCCCGAAGTCGTCCTCAGTGATGACCCGAAGGCATCGGACAAAATCGACACCTTCGCACAAAGCAGTGCACCCTGGATCGTGGCTGTTCGGATGATCTCCGAGGGCGTCGATGTCCCGCGCCTGCGCGTCGCGGTGTTTGCGACCACCACAACCACAGCGTTGTTCTTTCGCCAAGCCGTTGGCCGTGTGGCTCGTTGGACTCCGGGGCTCACGACCCAACCGGCCTATTTCTACGTGCCCGACGACCACCGGCTCCGTGGCCACGCAGCAACGATTGCTCAACAGCGCCGTCACAGCGTGGACAAGCGTCCCACTCCCACCGAGAGAAAGGACCCTGCGGCGCTCGACGACAGAGAAGAGCAGATGTCGTTGTTCTCGGCACTCTCGTCCACAGCACTCGAAGAAGTCGCTCCGGTCGGACTCGATGGCATCGACCCCGACGAAGCCGATATCACCTCGACCGCAGGCGATCTCGCTGGACATCCGTTCGACCTCCCACCGCCTCCGCCACTCGCAGGACGAACCGCCGATTCCGCTGGCTCGGTACCCGAAGCACTCTCCGACATTCGAAGCCGTTTCGCCGGCAAACGAGAGCTACGTGACCGCAACGGCGACCGAGTCCGTACGATCGCGCAAATTCTTGGCTGGGAGCACCGAGCGGTAAACGGAGAACTCAACCGACGTTCGGGCATTCATCGCATTACCGAGGCCACTACCCAGCAACTGCAACATCGGTTGACGTGTGCGGACAAATGGCTGGATGAACTGACGGGCTGATTCCTACGCCTCGCCGACGTTATTGTTTGGCCGCTGCCCGACGTTGTTCCAGCACAAGGCCGATCTGTTCGAACATTTCCATGACGCCCGGGAAGTTCGGAATTCGACGCAATCGTCGGTCGGCGTAGAAGGCCGCGGCGAAGAATCCAAAGAACCCGGCACCAGCGCCGATGACCGTCCTGATGATCAGGAAACTGCTTCCGGAATCTGTTTCGCCGAGCAACCAGATCTCGAAGCCCACGGTCACGAGCTGATAGATCGCATAAGCAAGCGTGAGGTTGCGCATCGTTGCGCTGTAGATCGGGTGGGCCTTGGTGGCTTCGTCGAACGGCAACACGAGAGGTGCCAATAGCCCTGCCGCTGCCTTGCCAATGAATACCGACACCAGCGCAGCGAGTCCGAGGGCGACCTTCAGTCCAATTCCAATGGCGAGGAACACATCCTCGCCCCAGATAAGACCTGCAATGCCGCGGGCGAACAGATAAACAGCGAGGGAAGGAATCCACCAGCCCACAGCCACACCTCGTCGCTTTCGCTGCACGACCGACCAACCGGCCGCCAACGTCATCAAAATGATGGCAATACGATCGCCCCACAAGTCGCTCCCGAGCAATCGGGAACCGATCTGCTCACCGGCGAAGAAGCCGGCCAAGGGCAAGATTCCCTCAACCGATGAGCCCTGGCGAAAGGCCAGCGGTAGTTCATCTGGTTCTGCGGCTTCGGTCGTCATGATATTCCTAGAGCGGCGCTCGGCCGACGAGGATGAGGGCGAAGAGCACGTAGTGCACGAGGTTGCCAGCAATCACGAAGGCGTGCCAGATCTCGTGGTAGCCAAAGACATTGGGATTGGGATTTGGACGCTGACCGCCAACGATGAGTGCTCCGACCGTCAGAATGGCTCCCCCGAAAAGCAGAATTGCGAGTCCTAGACCACCGACAGCTCGAGTGATCGGAACGATAAAGAACAGCGGCCACCATCCGGTTACGAGAAAGATGGTGTTCATCATTCCGCGAGGCGGGTGGAACGGAAGCCATATCGTGATGATCCCTGCGAGCGCGAAGCCGAACATGCCGCCGATGAGAAGCCATCCGATGCCGCCACCGACGGCATACGCAATCGGGGCGGTTGATACGGCGATATAGACGAGGATCATCGACTGGTCGAGGAGAAAGAACTTGTGCAAACGCTCGGGTTGCCAAACCTTGAAATGCGCAAGCGCGCTCGCCCCGTACAGACCTATTGCAGCAAAGAGGTGGCCGAGTGCGACCAATCGTGCGTTGAAAGACTCTGCGGCGGCGATCAGAATGATTCCACTGACAGCAGCGATTGGAATCATCCACAGGTGCATTTTCCCTCGCCATTTGGGGCGGGGGAGGTCGAGCACACGGCGAACCGAGGGGCTGTATGCGTCGTGGGTCACCTTCACCTCCAAAAGTTTGCCTCACAGAGGCCGCATTTATTGCGTTCGCCGCAAGAATTCTGAAAGATACCGAGAACCCGATCGTCATCTCGCGGCGTAGCGTGAAGAGGTGGATAACGAATTCCCTACCCTCCGAATGCGAGCGTTGGCCCTCGCACCGGCGTTCTTTGTCGCCGTGCTCATTGGGTTGTCTACGTTCACGGTTTCAACGCTCGTCATCACCGAGGCGGCCAGTGCCCAAGTCACTCCCCTCGACGATGAAACAAACGATGCTCCCGGACTCGGCAGCATTACCGGCTCCCCAGAAGCCGGACCAGACCCAGAGGATGCAGGCGACCGTGGAGGGTTTGCTCAGCTCGGCGTCGCAATCATTCTGTTGGGTGGAATTGGATTCATTGTCTCGAGGGTTGTGCAGGGCGCCCGTTCAAGCGGGTGAGCAGAGTAAGCACGGCCTGATCAGCGCTGTAGTAGAACAGCACTACGAAAACGATCGAAGCGAGATAGACACCCACTAGCCGGAGATAGACATGGCCTCACACGCCCAACTCGAATCGATTGAGCTCTTTAGCGAACGCTCTCTCGAGCCAGAAACCGGAAACTAACCATGCCGGAATTCCTTCACGGCCTCAACTGCCATCCAGATGCCACCCGATTCGAGGTGGAGGATGGACTTGTTCGCCACGCTGCTGCATCGTTGCTCGCAGAAAAGACCACGATCACGTCGATCATCGTCGATGTCGAAGCTCACGAACGGATCAGGCCTGGTGCGACGAGTGAGTCCATCCATCCAGCACGAGCGTTCGACGCTTTCATCACCGTCTCGGGTACTGGCGACGAGGTTTCCACGCCCAACCTTGCAGATCTCGTTTCAGAGGTCGCCGTCATCGGGGCATCGTGGAAGACCTCCAGCACCGAAATCTCTGAGCTCCAAAACCCGTGGGTGGGAGCAGCGACACCGGGTCCGAAGATCACCGCCTTCTTTCGGCCAGCATCCTCGGTGAGTTCCCCTGAGTATCGCAGCGGCGTTGAGGAATTGGCCACCATGGTGTCCTCTTCCCTCAGCGATGCGGGTAGCCGAGTTATTCACGTCGAGGATGGCGCGGCACCATTTGCGACCGCCATGTCTTTCTGGTTCGTCAATGCATCCTCGGCCGACGACGCATTCGGCGCAGTGCTCGTCGAGCAACTCTCCGACTCCAGCCTCGTAGATTCCAGCTCGCTCGTGTTCGTCGAAGCCATCGAGCATCGGATCGTTCCCAACCCGAACGCTTGGGAGACAACGACCGGCGTATCGCCACCAAGCGGTTAGCAACGCCCGATGCACCAGCGCTTCCTACTCGACTGCGACCCGGGAATTGACGACGCGTTCGCGATCTTTTGCGCGTTGAAGTTCGGAGATGTCGACCTCATCACCACGGTGAGCGGCAACGTGTCCATCGATAACACCACGCGAAACGCGCTCCATCTCCTCGAGTTGGCCGGATCGACGATTCCCGTACATCGAGGCGCCGATCGGCCACTGCTCATCGAGCCGTCGTACGCCGACGACATTCACGGAACCTCGGGGCTCGGCCACTATCAAACGCCTGAACCCAAAGAGGCTGAGCAGAAGGTCGACGCCGTCGAAGCAATCCTCAAATACTGCGAAGAGGGCGACGCGGTCATCGTCGCCACCGGGCCACTTACCAACATTGCGAGCGCGCTGCAGGTCGACCCGACCCTTCGAGACCGCGTCAGCTGCTTGCATTGGATGGGTGGCGGCACAACGCGCGGGAACACGACGGAGTTTGCAGAATTCAACGCGTGGTGCGACCCCGACGCTGTTCGCGTCACGCTCGAGTCAGAGATGCCGCTGACCATGTACGACCTCGACCTCACTACCCAGGTTCGAATGGGCCCCACCGAGCTGGAACGACTGCGATCCGCGGGAACCGAACTATCCACGTTCTGTGCAGACGCGCTGGAGTTCTATTCGCTCGGACTTCCACCGGGCGTTGTTGGAAAGCCCATGCACGACCCGTGCGCAGTTCTAGGATTTCTTCAACCCGCCCACTTCAGCACTCGCCCATCGAATATTGTGTGTGTCACTACGGCGGACGATCAGCGAGGCAGGACCATTGTCGATTTCGACATAGGCCATTTTCCTCACGCCGTAGCAACAACTGCCGACAGCAAAGAAGTGATCGAATTGATTCTCATGGCCATCGTCGAACCAGGGAACGACAAATGACAGAATTTTTCCAGACCTTTGAACCCGTCGAGTGGTTCACCTCGCAGTTCCAAGACCCCACGGCGGCTTCGCTATTCCGGCTTGTACTGATCTCTTGGGCTGCCGCCGCTGTTGCCTATATCGGACTTGACCGCATGGGTGCAGTGCTCCTCGGACGTTCTCGGCCGGTTGCTCAGGTCCCACCGGTTCGAGCCCGCGGATGGCGCTGGGGGCGATCTGTGCCGCCTGCGAACTATTCGATGTTGCCACCCGGCACAATCCAGACGACACCGAATGTCGCAATGGGCGCCAACCTCGATCGACCTACCGCAGTTGCTGCAGGAATGCTCGCCCAAACAATTCGCGTGCCCGACCCTGCTGGTCCGCTTGACGACGAAGAGTTCTGGCAGCTCTTCGATGAAGAGAGCGCTCCCCTGTTCGGCTTCGAAAACGGCATGCGCCTCCGATTGGGAGAAGCGCCTCAGCGGTACAACCCCGTGACCCGCGAAGTCGAATCACTCGAACGCCACCGCGAGCAGGGCGTTCTGCTCTGGGGCTGGTCGCCGAGCGTCACCACAGTTGTTGAAGGCAAGTAGTGAATCCATCTCGAACACTGGCGGACCGCTTTAGAACCCAACGCACCGACCGGATACGAGTCGACGGCATCGAAATCGTCTCGATGGCCGAAGTCGAACTCCCAGCGAACTCGGTGTTGGAAGTACTGGTCGAGGACAGCCGTCCCGACATCGAGCAGTCACTTCGTATCCTCAGCAGCGGCGGCGACATTACGATCGCAAATGCAGACTTCGAACCAGCCGAGAGCATTCTCGTGCTCGGCGAAACCTATCCCGCCTTCGAAATCATTTTTGCTGATCCCGACTCTGCCGGCGGACGCCTGCAGCTCTGGAATTCCTGGATTCTCGGCGATGGCGAACATTCATGGATTGGCAACAGCGGCATCATCGTCGAGCCGCTTCCGGTACCTGTTGGGGCCAGTAACCGCCTACGCCTGTGGTGTAGCGACGGCCTCGGTGATCCCGACTTCGATGACCTCGTACTCCTGCTGACCATTGGGCCCAAGAGTTCCGCCACGTAGCGGAATTGGGGTTCACGAGTAATTCACCGTTCCTCGCGTGACTATTTTGCAACGACGTGGCAAACTTTCTTTAGGTATTCGGCAATCGTGCCGAATGTCTATATAACCAAATACAAAAAGGTAATCATGAGCATGATCCAGACAACGGCGTCTGGCGATCGACTCACGATGCTCTGCGGCCAGGGTGAGCAAGCTATCACCCAACGTCAAGCAGACTCGTGGTTGCGCCAGCGTCAAGCAGCCAACCAAGTGAACCAGAGCACCCACCGGGCGCTCGCTAGTTAAAGCAAAACCCAGCTGTGCGTCTGCGGGGCGTGCGGCCGGGTCTTTTGCGCGCCCGGACCGAAGTAGCCCTCTTCACAAGGATCTCGAAGCCCGTTAGTCCTGTAGTTCCCAGAGGATGGCGTTCGTCGATGGCGCTCTGGCCAACTCGCGCATTGCAGGAAAGAGCCATCCGGCAAGTGCGGCCATGTCTTGCTCTTGTGGCCACTTCACGACGAGGCCGCGACGAGGGTGGTCTTGGACCACACGGGCGGTGGTAGGCCCATACAGTTCGGCTTCTTTGAGCTGTGCTGCAGCCTTTGTACCAGCGCGATGCTGGATACCGACCTCAAGTTGGTAGTCAACGTCCTTCTTCGGGGTCATGATCGTCGCGAGCGGATTCGCTGGTCCCCGGGCTGCAAGAAACCCAAAGAGGGGTGATTCAGGCGGGATGCTGTCATCTTCGATTGGTTCGAAGAACAAGTTGCACCACCTCCCCGGTTCGGCGAGCACGAGATTGAACACATGTACCGCTGCCTCAACATCGTGAGCGTCGAATCGTCCAGCGTCAGTTGCCATAGCTCTACGCTAGGGCCATGACGACCTCAACACCGCTTAGACTTGCCGCAACTTGTTTGCCTATTAATCAGGCCAATGGCGGCGATATTGAGGTTCTGATGGTGCGGCGTAACCCGGAACTGAGCTTCGGCGGCATGTGGACGTTCCCAGGCGGCGTCGTCGAAGCCGAGGATGGCCCGGTGCCCAACCCGCTCGACGAAGACACCCAACGATGGGAGGAGCCATCGTTACTGGCAACCACAGCTACGGCAGCGGTGCGCGAGACGATAGAAGAAACAGCCTTGATCTGTCTGCCGGGAGCTCTTGGCTGGTACTCGCACTGGATCCCGCCAAAGGTCGGTCCACCGAAGCGATTTGCCACGTGGTTCTTCCTCGCTCCTGAGCATCATGGTGAGATCGTCGTTGACGAGTCCGAGAACAGTGAGGCGCGTTGGGTCACTGCTTCTGACGCGCTGCAGATGTGTGCGGACGGATTGTTCCCTCTCGCTCTGCCCACGTGGATCACCCTCGACGACCTCCGCACTGCCAAAGATGTCAACGCGCTTATGGACGCGACGATCACCGGCGGCCCGAAGTGGTATCACACCCACGCTCTGGGACCGGTCGGGCCGCGCAAGGAGGACCGCCGGGCCCTTTGCTGGTCCGGTGATGCAAGCTACGGCAGCGGCGAACCCGATACTCCGGGTCCTCGCAACCGAGTTGTTATCGATAAAAGCTTCGCAGTACTCGACCGAATCGTTTCGGCGTAGTTGACGACGAACGCCGGCGACGTGTTATTTGACGTTTCGCCCGAGCGCCTTTGCCGCACGAGTCTCGGCCACCTTGCGGCGGCCGATGATCGGTGTGGTCGGTGCAAAGCCAGCGGCAGCGCGCTCAGACTCTGACTCTCCACCCCAGAACCCCAATTCGAGGTTGCTGCGTGCGTAGTCGCGACACCGTGCGACGACATCGCAGGTTTCGCATATGACACGCGCCTTGGCTTCGCGACGGACACGGGCCTCTGGCCGCTCCGCAAATGGCGCAAAGAAGAGGTCGCTGTCTCCAGCGCACGCTCCACCTGCCATCCACGAAGTTGTCTCGCTCGTCACCGGAAGTGCATCGATCATGTTGTTATTCGTCCCTCTCAGGGCAGAACGACACTTGTTCGGAGTAACCCGATCTCGCGCGCTCAAATACCCTCTACTCCACTCTTGCCACCCACGATGATGCGCGCGACTTGCGTCAGTTTTCAAATAGCTTCCCGCGAAGGGTGTATCTCTTTTAGAGATGGGGTGACTTGACAAGCGCTAGCACAGGGTGCGCGATTTGTCCAAAACGAATGAACTCACCAAATGGCCATAGGCCGCAATGCCCAGCTAGACCTATGATGAGCAGTACAAGGCGTCCCCTTTTGGATCGTCGGACCACCCCTGAGAGGACCAAAGAAAATGGCTGAAGCCGTAATCGTCGCCGCATCCCGCACCCCGATCGGTCGGGCCGGAAAAGGCTCGCTTGTAAACGAACGACCCGACGACATGTCGGCCTTCATCATTGACGACGTCCTCGGCAAGGTTCCGGCCCTGCCCCGCGAACAGGTCGAAGATGTGATCTGGGGCATCGGCCAGCCGGGCGGCGAGGGTGGATACAACATTGCTCGCGTGTCGTCACTGATGGCCGGACTCGAAGCTCCAGGAGTGACCGTCAACCGCTACTGCAGCTCGTCACTACAGACCATCCGCATGGCCGCACACGCAATTAAGGCGGGAGAGGGCGACGTGTTCGTCGCCGGTGGCGTCGAAACCGTAAGCCGCTACGGCGAGGGCTACTCGGACTCGGGCAGCCACAACGAGCACTTTGCCGACGCCGAGGCACGGACCGCAGAGCGCACTCAGCCTGGTTCGGATACCTGGGAAGCTGACGACGTGCCAGACATCTACATCGCAATGGGTCAGACCGCAGAGAACGTCGCCCAGATGACCGGCATTAGCCGGGAGCGCCAAGACGAATGGGGCGTCCGCTCACAGAACCGAGCAGAGGAAGCTCGCAACCGAGGCTTCTTCGAGAACGAGATCACGCCGTACACCCTCTCCGACGGCACCGTGATCAGCCAAGACGACGGTATCCGCGAAGGCACCACCATCGAAGGCGTAAGTGGCCTCAAGCCAGTCTTCCGCGAAGACGGCACGATTACCGCCGGTAACGCATGCCCACTCAACGATGGCGCCGCCGCCGTCGTTGTCATGAGCGACACTCGCGCTGCGGAGCTCGGAATCAAGCCGCTGGCACGCATCGTGTCGAGTGCCGTATCGAGCCTCGACCCCGAGATCATGGGCCTTGGCCCAATCGACGCAATTCGCTCCGCCCTCGATCGCGCCGACCTGACCGTCGACGACATCGACCTCTTCGAAATCAACGAAGCGTTCGCCGTGCAGGTGCTGGGATCGGCAGACGAACTCGGAATCCCCGAGGAAAAGCTCAACGTCAACGGCGGATCGATCGCCATTGGTCACCCCTTCGGCATGACCGGCGCACGCATCATGACCACCCTCATCAACGGCCTTCAAGACTCCGGCGGCCGCTATGGCGTCGAATCGATGTGCGTCGGCGGTGGCCAAGGCATGGCCATGGTCATCGAACGCATGGACTGAGCTGTCTTTCGCAGCGGTCGCAATCCGGGCCCTTTGGGG
>CAZBTI010000063.1:14226-19385 GCA_964494395.1 uncultured Acidimicrobiales bacterium
TTTCGCAGCGGTCGCAATCCGGGCCCTTTGGGGGCGACGTTTCGAGCCCCCAGGCGAGAAACTCGAGTTCGGCGAAGCCGATGGCGGACCACCAATATCACCTTACGTGAGAAAATTGAGTGATTTGGACTCGTTGAGTTAGGCCTATGGGCCCTCAGCGGTGTTCTGAGCCTGTCGATTCTTATGTATGCAGGCGAACTACTCTCCGTGGTATTCGGTATGGGGATCACTGACGCGCCGTGCAATGGCTGGCCTGTGGGCCGTGGCGGTAGTCATCTTTGACTTTGCCGTGGTCATGCCCTTTGGTAGCCGGTTCCACCCCGGACTTAGGGGTTGGAGCTCACTTCTGCTCACCGATGGAACCCTCGGACCGATCTTCGCCATCAGCCTCTTTCAGATACTCGTTTTGATCGCAGTCCTGGCTGTACCCGACCTCGCCTCGGCTCCACCCGTTCGTGTGGCGCTCGCACTCGGAGTTCTTATTTCTGCGGCTCTGACGCTCGCCACAGCTGTTTCGAGTGGCGGTGCGTCGCTCGTAATCCTTGGCCTCGTCGTGTTAACCATCGGCGCGCTTCGAGCCGTCCACGCTGTCGCGGCCCGCTTTGTACTCTCCGCAGCAATGGTCATCGGCGGACTGCTACTCAGCTTCATTGGCGTCGGCTCACTGTTGGTCGGAGCCGGAGCTGCGATCTCTGGAGCATTGACCGCAATGCTGCTCATAGAGACTCGTCAGGGACGCTCCTCGACTGGCAATTACTCGGATCTACGTCGCCTCGAATCAACATTCAACTGACACTTCAACGCGTCATTTGTTGTTTATCCCCTCAGTAAAAGGTTGGCGTTCGTAACGAACTAGTGTCGTCGACATGACCAACGTTCCACAGGGCCACCTGTACCTCGGCGGGGTACTCGATACATCTAACGGCGAGCGGACCGATGAATCGGTTCATCTCGAAGCCAGCGATCTCACCACCCATGGTGTGATCGTCGGCATGACCGGCTCGGGCAAGACCGGCCTGTCGGTGATCATGCTCGAGGAGGCCCTCCTCTCGGGCATCCCGACGATCATCATCGACCCGAAGGGCGATATGGGCAACCTGTTGCTCACCTTCCCCGAACTCGCCGCGAACGAGTTCGCACCGTGGGTAAACCCAGCCGACGCCGAGCGCGACGGAATCTCGGTCGACGAACTTGCCTCCAACACCGCAAGCATGTGGAAAGACGGCTTGGCGAGCTGGGACATCACGCCCGAGCGCATCGCCAAGCTCCGCGAGACTGCAGAGTTCACGATCTACACGCCAGGCTCAAATTCGGGCGTCGGACTCGACATCATCGGCGACCTTTCGGCTCCCGAGGGCGCCGACTCCGAAGCTCTGGCCGATGAGGTTGAAGGCCTCGTCTCGTCGCTGCTCGCACTCGTCGACATCGACTCCGATCCACTGACCGGGCGCGAGCACATCCTGCTCTCGAACCTCGTGCACCGCGCATGGACTTCGGGCCAGGACCTCGATCTCTCGACCCTGCTCGGACAGATCCAGAACCCACCAATTCGCAAGCTTGGCGTTCTCGACCTCGACAGCTTCTATCCGGCCAAAGACCGTACGGCCTTGGTCATGAAGCTCAACGGCCTGCTCGCATCACCCGCCTTCGCCGCGTGGATGCAAGGAGAGCCACTCAATATCGACAACATGCTCTCGCAGGGTCCGAAAGCGTCGATCATTTCGATTGCTCACCTGTCCGACCAGGAGCGACAGTTCGTCGTCACGCTCATCCTCTCGAAGGTCGTTACGTGGATGCGCAAGCAATCGGGTACGCCTGAGCTTCGTGCGCTCGTCTACATGGACGAGGTCTTTGGTTACGTACCGCCAACCGCTCAGCCCCCTTCCAAGAAGCCGATTCTCACGATCCTCAAGCAGGCTCGTGCGTTCGGAGTTGGCCTCGTACTCGCAACGCAGAACCCCGTCGATGTCGACTACAAGGCGTTGTCGAACGCCGGCACGTGGATGGTCGGCCGCCTCCAAACCGAACGCGACAAGGACCGACTCCTCGAAGGAATCACCGCCTCGAGCGGTGGCGAGAATAAGTCGGCGTTGTCGAGTATCATCTCGTCGCTCGACAAGCGGCAGTTCCTTCTCCATCAGACCCGAGCAGCCGAACCAAGGATGTTCGGCACCCGGTGGGCAATGAGCTACCTCCCTGGCCCGCTGACGCGCACACAGATCAGCGAGCTGATGGAAGACCGCAAAGCATCGGTCCAAAGTGCGGCTCCGGCGGCTCCAGCAGCCGACGCTGGCCCTCAAGATGCAGCGTCTGGCGCAGCGCCTGCACGCCAACTTCGCGATGACGAGAGTGATTTCGCCCCCGACGTCACCGAGAAGGTTCAGGTTCGTTACGCCGACCCGGCATCGCCTTGGCTTTCCGAGATCGGCGGCGATGCCGACGGAAAGCGACTCGTCGCTGGCATCGCGGCACGCGTCAACATGTTGTTCGATGACACAAAGGCCGACCTTCGTCACGAGGTCGAGTACGAAGCAATCATCTTCCCGGTCGACGACGAGATCGATGTCGACGATGCAATCGAAGTCGACTTCGACGACCGCGACCTTCGCAAAGAACCGGCCGGTAAGGGTTACGCCTATGTGCTCCCCGATGCGAAGATCAGCAACTCGACCTTGTTTACTCAGGCCCAGACGAGCCTCAAGGACAAGCTTTATCGCAACGAGACAATGACGCTCATAACGAACGCCGAGCTCAAGCTCACCTCACGGGTGGGCGAATCTGCCGAAGATTTCGAACAGCGCTGCACCGCCGCTGCCGGAGATCGCGCCGATGAGGATGCAGCGAAGCTTCGTAAGTCACTCGAGACCAAGATGGACCGCATCCAAGCCGCGATGGCGAAAAGCGAGGATCGTATTCGAGAACTCGAATCGGACGTCGATGCACGCGGTCGAGAGCAAATGATGGACATTGCTGGCTCCGTGCTCGGCGGTTTGCTCGGTGGACGAAAGTCGACTCGCAGCATCCTTGGGTCCAGTTCGAAACGACGGACGAAGGGCAACGCTGAGGAGAAGCTCCGGACAGCCGAGAATCGCCTCGAAGAGAACGCCGACAAACTCGAGGCGTTGGAAGAAGAGCTCACCGACAGCCTCTGGGAAATCCAGTCCGAATGGGACGACAAAGCAAAGCAAATCGAATCGGTCGAAGTTCCGCTCGAAAAGACTGATATTTCAATCGATGACTTCGTATTGGTCTGGATTCCAACAAAGGACTGAAGGGCCTACGGCGTAATGCCGATAAAGAGGTTCTAGCAAGGCGGCGGAAACCGGGCCACAAGGCCCCTGTTCTTCAGGCGACGACTGCTCTACCCTGAGGTTCACCACAGCACATGAGCGAACCAACGAGAGTCATGTCCACGACACCAAATCTCACCGACGTGAGCGAACAATCTACGAAGGCACCGGTCGTACTTCACCCGACGTCGACCGTATTCGACGACTCTTCGAACAAGAAGTCGTCGTTCAATGCCCGTAAGGCTGCGGTTTTTGTCGCTGACCTCAACGCCGTTGCACTCGCGCTCTTTGCCGCAGTCTCCTTGCATCAGTGGATTCGCCCTGGCGATCCAGTCACTGCGGTCTCCTACTTTTGGTTCTTCCTTCTGAGCTTCCCGGTCTGGCCGATCATGTTCACCCGCCAGTTCCTCTATCGCTCGCGCCACATTGCCCGCAGCGTCGATGAAGCCCAGCGCGTGGTGAAAGCCATCTCCTATGGCTTTCTGAGCATCTTTGCGATCTCGATCTTTAGTCAGCTCATCCTTTCTCGAGCCCTCGCGCTCGTGGCCTTTGTGCTGATGCTCATCTTCGTAGGCATTGAGCGTTCACTTGCCCGATGGATGTTCAAGAAGGCTCGCGTCAATGGCGAGAACCTTCGCAACGTCATGATCATTGGCAAGAACGAAGAAGGTGCCTTCGTTCGAGACATGCTCGATGGAGATGCCTCTCACGGTTACAAGGTTCTTGGATATCTCGAAGACGAACTGCCCGATGGGCTCGACGGCCTGGCTAACTCAGCGTCTGCTCTCGCCACGCTCAAGGCTGCTAAAGCTGGTGGCGTAATCATTGCGGCAACCGGCATCGACGTAGGCACGAGCAACCAGCTCATCAGAACGCTCACCGAGAACGACATCCACGTCGAGCTTTCCTCGACCCTCTGCGATATTGCGTCGGACCGTCTCACCATTCGTCCTCTTGGCCGGTTCCCCATGGTGTACATCGAACCGGTAGCTCGTCACGGTTGGCGTGCGAGCGCAAAGCAGTTCTTCGACTACATGCTCGGAGCTGTCCTGTTCCTCGGAACACTACCGATCCTCGTCGGCGCAATGATCGGCATCAAGGCCACCAGTCCTGGGCCGGTGTTCTTCAAGCAGGTTCGCGTCGGTCGCGACGGTGAAGAGTTCGAGGTCTACAAGCTCCGCACGATGGTGATCGACGCTGAAGCTCAGCTCGACAACGTCCGTCACCTCAACGAAGCCAAGGGCCCGATCTTCAAGATCAAGGAAGATCCTCGCATCACCAAGATCGGCAAGATCCTCCGCAAGACCTCCATCGACGAGCTGCCGCAGTTCATCAACGTCCTCCGCGGCGAGATGAGCATCGTTGGACCTCGCCCTGCGCTTCCGAACGAAGTCGAACAATGGCAGCCGGTTCTTCGAAACCGCCTCCGGGTTCAGCCTGGTATCACCGGCATGTGGCAGGTTGGCGGTCGCCTCGATGGCGATAGCGACGAGAACGACTACGGCCAACTCGACCTCTACTATGTCGACAACTGGACCCTCGTCACCGACCTCACGATCATCCTTCGGACAGTCCCTGCGGTCCTACTCCAAAAGGGCAGCTACTAGCCATCTCCCCCCTTTCTCAAAATTTGAAGGCTCACCCACACTGAGTGTGGGTGAGCCTTCAAATTTTTGCTGTCACAGTGGAGTGGAAGACTGAACTTCGCGCTTCCCCCGTCGAACCTTGTGACTCCCTTGAGGACATCATGGACATCGTGGACGCGGCGCGAACACAACACGGCGTACTCACGCGGGCGCAAGCCCTCGGGTACGGTCTCTCCGAACGTCAAATCGACTATCGACTCAGCGCCCAAGAGTGGATTCGTCT
>CAZBTI010000064.1:0-12930 GCA_964494395.1 uncultured Acidimicrobiales bacterium
TCGCTCCCGGTCGTCGACTCTCCCCAACCACGTGATTCGCGGATCCCCCGCATACCGACTCGTCAGTTCCTTGGTCTCTGGCCCTTCCCCGCCAATCCATAAACGGCACGACGCATCGAGCGATGCGAATGCCTCCAGCAGCACGGCGAGTCCCTTCCGTTCTTCGTGGCGACCGAGGAAGAAGATGGTGGGCCCGTCGGTCTTGCTTGGCTGGTCACTCTGGTTTCTCGCCAACTCCACTGCGTTGAACGCTCGCTCGTAGGTTCCGCCAAGCGCTTGGGTCGCCAAGGCTTCGGCATCGGTCGAAACGGCGAAGCGGATGTCGATTCGCCGCGCACCACGGAAGGTGAACGGTCGAAAGAAGTCGTACGCAGCGCTCGACCCAGCGCGGTGAAAAGTTCCGACGATTGGGCAAGGCCGTACAAACAGTGCGGTCATCGTTGGGCCCGGCGCCATTGGTTCATGAAGATGGAGTACATCAAACTCTTCGTCTCGCAGCGCGCGAATGGTTCGGAGCTGGGCTGCTGGATCGGGGGCCAGTGGCACGACCGATCCGTTGGCACCGGTGGGCACACAATTCCCGAGCGGAGTGACGAATGGTTCGGGCGGAGGTCCATCACATGGACCGAGCACGCGAACAAATTCTCCTCGGGCCCGCAAGGCCCTGGCCAAACCGAGGATTTGTCCTTGCACCCCGCCCGGCACGCTCAGGCTGTAGGGACTGATCATTCCAATCTTCACGTCAACCCCGAAAGGTGTTCGGGAACCCGCCGACCGAGTGCACGAAAATCGCTCGGCCAACCGGGTTGCAACACGTGCCACTGTTCGGGAGCGGCACGGATAAAGCGCTCGAGTTCGTTCGCCAACAGTTGCGTCACCCGTACGACGTCGTCGCGAAACTTGCCTTCGCGTATCGCTGGTACCTCTGGTCGAGCGTCGGCAAAGTGTTTATCACCATCGAAGTACACCGCTACCGGGATCAGCGGCGAACCGGTCCTCAACGCCAAGGTTGCGGGCCCGGCGGGCAACTTGGTTTTCTCACCGAAGAAGTCGACCGTCACGCTCGATACGTTGCCCACAATCCGGTCCGATAGCAAGCACACGATGTGCCCATTGTTCAGTGCTTCCATGACCGCCGGGCCGGCATCGGGACCAGCCGACACCACGTGGATCCCCAGGGACTCGCGAAAGGACTTGAACCAATCGAACAGTTCTGGTGGCCGAATCTCTTCGACGACTGCGGTGACCTTGTGCCCTTCGACCTTGGTCAACCAGAACGCGGCCCACTCCCAACCACCGAGGTGCGGCAGTACGAGAATCGGGCTCACTCCCCGCTCGAGCGGACCGGTGATGTTCTCGTAGCCAACGTAGGTAAACCCATCGTCGATTTGCTTAGCGCTTAGGTTCGGCAGTCGAAAGCTATCGAGGTAGTAGCGCCCGTACTGCGAGAAGACTTCAGCGGCTCCCGAGCGCAGGTCGGCACTGGTCAACATCTCGTCGGATACGCGGGCGAGATTCCGCTCGACGATTACCCGTCGGTCCCCCGCCAGCAACGACACCGCCTTGCCTCCGGCGCGCACGAGAAGCGACGAGATTGGGCGAGGTACGTGTTGGGCCCCGA
Source organism: uncultured Acidimicrobiales bacterium (assembly GCA_964494395.1). GTDB lineage: Bacteria > Actinomycetota > Acidimicrobiia > Acidimicrobiales > SHLQ01 > SHLQ01. Next base: position 1,622 of record CAZBTI010000064.1, read on the forward strand.
AGGCGGCTGCCTTATACGCAGACGTAATGTCGATTGGCACAACCGCTCCCGATTCTGGCGCTTAGCTCAGTTTCGGTTCGTCTTGCTACGCCGGTTCGAGTCGAAACCACGCGTTGTTCGCCGCGCTTCGCGAGCTCGACGTCGAGTGATCGGGCCCGCGGGCGGCGTCGGCCGTCCAACGCTTGCCTGTTTCCAAACCTTGAAGAACCGTTGCACCGCCGTGATCGCAGTAAGAACGAACATGATCCACAGGACGGCAATGAGCAGGTTGACATCGAAGTTGCCGAGGAAGAGGCCGATTCCGAGAGCAATGAACCGTTCGGCGCGTTCCATGAGACCGCCCTTGGCATCGAACCCGAGCGACTCGGCCTTGGCGCGTTGGTAGGAGATCATGATGGCCAGGCCCATCACCGCGACCGGCAGCATGTGGATCTGCCCTTCGATGTTGGCCGATAAGAACCAGGCAACACCGCTGAACAACATGATGTCTGCGAGGCGATCCGAAACGGAGTCGAAGTAGGCACCTCGAGTCGACGAGGTACCTGCAGCTTTGGCGATTGCTCCATCGAGCAGATCGGGCAGTCCAGTACCGATCATCAGGACGAGTCCCCAACCGAGGTTTCCCGCACCGATGACGACCGCAGCGATTGCCGACATCGTGATGCCGACTAGCGTCATGACATCGGCGGTGATTCCCATGTTGACCAGAGCGGCACCGACGGGCTGCACGCCTCGATCGACCTGATTTCGAAAATCGCCATCAAACAACGTTGACTCCTGCCCCTCGCTTATTCGAGAGGTTACCCGCGAAAGCCCAACGGCGCGGGTCTGGGACGACCGACATCACGCGCGGATAGGATCTGGTCATGGCAGATCGTTACGACAAGCTCAACCACAACACGGTGCTGGCATCGGTGGGATCAATGTCTCGCCGGTGGCCAGAGGCCATTTACGTACCCAAGCCGCACAACATCGAGGATTTCTACACGGTGGAAGCAGCTGGTGGGCTCGTACTCGCCGACGAGATGGGAGCGGCGATCACACAAACCACAATTCTCATGAACGCGATACGTACGACCAGCTACCTCGAGCCGGAAGATCTTCCCGAACAGACCCTCAAGGCCATGCGTAACGAACTCATTGGCGAGCGGCCCCCGAGCGCAATCGATGCCATTGCCCAGATCATCGAGATCAACGATGAGGTATACGGTCGGCTGAAGGGCCTGCGTATGGCCGATTGGAAGAACGAGGCGACACAGCAGGGTACGACGATCTCGATGTCGGACCTTGCCAAGGGTGTCAGCCGCGTCAACGCCGAGCGCCTCGCGCGGGCCACGCGCACGCTCGCTTCGGTCAACTAAATCGACCGCGTAAAGAGCGAATTAGCACTCCCCGAGATGTAGCCCAACGGCTGGTTCAAGTGCAGCCCAGTCCTCTGGGTTGTCCTCGACGAGTGTCAGGATGACTTCGCCGTCGACGCCATCGACCATTGCGAGTCCACGCTGGCTCGGAGGTGACTCGTTCGAGTAGAGCAAGATCCGCCACGTAGGCCGACTGCGGAGGCCACGCCATGCCATCTGGGCCGACGCGTGTCCGACCGGAAAGCCGACGGCCTTCGTTGCTTCGACGAGAGCGTCCTGTTCGTCAATGGCCAAGTCCCAGCCACCCTGCAGGTGGTAGAGCCCAACGAGAATCAGACCGATAGCGGCGAGCACAACTCCGCCGTTGAAAAGCGCCGACTCGCCGCCGCTCAACCGAAACGCGATCAGCGCCCCACCGATCAGTAGATAGAGAATTCCGGGAATCCGACGCTTGCTGTTGTTTGGGAACAGGTACGGACCAACGAAGTCGGCAGCGTTCAGATCGTCGGGTAGCTCGTCGAAGTATTCGTCGTCGTACCCATCCACTTCAGGATCGACAGTCTTGACAGCCTCGTCGGAAAGATCGAGATCGACGTCATCTTGGGTTACGTCTTCGGTATCGCTCACGTGCCCATGGTACGGGCACAGTCGCCCACTCGTATGGTCGGAGTAGCGATTGTGGCCTCGCTACCCACGTGGATTGGGTTTGGGAGCCGAAGAATCCTTCGCTGTAGGCGCGGCGAATTACCTAGGTCGCGTGTGGAAGATGACGCTTAGGTAAGCTCTGCTAGGCGTCCGGCCATGCCTTGCGCAGTCGTTCCCAACTGTCGGACAGGCTTTCGGGCAGCACTCGAGACTCGGCAACGCTGGTGAGGAAGTTGGTGTCTCCGGACCACCGCGGGAGCACGTGCACGTGCATGTGGTCGGGCACTCCAGCACCCGATGCCCGGCCGAGGTTCATGCCAACATTCACACCCTCGGGCCGGTACTCGGCCTTGACGGCCTTGACCCCCATCCGTACGCCTTCCCACAGTTCTGCGTACACATCATCGTCGAGATCTTCGAGGTTCTTCGCGGCAACTTTTGGCAACACCATGAGATGACCAGAGGAGTAGGGGTAGGCATTGAGCAACGCAAAGCAATGCTCGCCACGCCACAACACATACGTTGTCGCATCGTCGAGGCCAGATTGTTCGATGCCTTCGAAGAGTGTCAAACCCTCGGTGTGGCCATTGGCTCGCTCGTCATCGTCAGCAAGGATGTACGGGATCCGCCAACCAGCCCAAAGCCGAGCCATCTGCTCGCGACCGGTGAGGGTGTTGTCGAGGGGGTTGTCGGCCATGACCTAGCGCTTCAACTCGACGTCCTCGGCAAGGCGTGTTGCAAAGTCGTCAGCAGACACATCTCGTTCGACATCTTTGACGCCTCGAATGTTGAGCCCGACGGTGTTGTTTGCAACGTCGTCGTCTCCGACCACCAGCACGTACGGCGTCTTGTCGACCTTTGCGTTGCGGACCCGCTTGCCGAGCGGATCGGTCGCTTCATCGACCTGCACCCGGAAACCCTCGCCTCGTAGACGTTCGGCCAAGGCTTGGGCGTAGTCGTCATGGGCCTCGGCCACTGGGAGGATTCGCGTCTGAACCGGAGCCAACCACGCCGGGAAGTTGCCTGCGTAGTGCTCGAGGAGGACACCAAAGAACCGCTCGATCGATCCCATCAATGCACGATGGATCATGACGGGTTGCTTGCGCTCGCCATCGTCGGCGACATATTCGAGACCGAAGCGTTCGGGCAGTGTGAAGTCGAGCTGAATCGTCGAGAGCTGCCACGCCCGCCCGATTGCGTCTCGCACATCGACATCGATCTTCGGTCCGTAGAAGGCGCCTCCGCCCTCGTCGACGACGTAGTCGAGGCCCTGCGATTCGAGCGCGGCACGAAGGCCAGCGGTTGCTATCTCCCAGATCTCGTCGTCTCCGACCGACTTCTCTTCCGGACGAGTCGAGAGCTTCGCCTGGAAATCATCGAAACCAAAGGCACGCAGTACTGACAACACAAAGTCGAGGAGCGACTCCAACTCGCCCTGGATTGCCTCGCGGGTGCAGAAGATGTGACTGTCGTCCTGAGTAAAGCCGCGGCTACGCATGAGACCATGCACCGCACCTGACAGTTCGTTTCGATAGACGGTTCCGAGTTCGAAAATACGAATCGGCAGCTCACGGTACGATCGCTGATCGCTCTTGTAGACCATGATGTGGAACGGGCAGTTCATCGGCTTCGGGTAATACGATGCCCCGTCCATCTCCATTGGTGGGTACATGCCATCGGCATAGAAGTCGAGGTGTCCGGACGTCTCCCAGAGCACCGACTTCGCAATGTGTGGGCTGTAGGCGAACTGGTAACCGCCGGTCTCGTGACGTTCACGGCTGTAGTCCTCCATGATCTTGCGGACGATGGCGCCCTTTGGATGCCACACCGCGAGACCAGGACCCAGTTCATCGGGCCAGGACACGAGATCGAGTTCTTGAGCGAGCTTGCGGTGGTCGCGCTTCTCGGCTTCTTCGAGACGATGGAGGTGGGCCTTCAAATCCTTCTTGTTCGCCCAAGCCGTGCCGTAGATGCGCTGCAGCATCGGACGCTTCTCGTCACCGCGCCAATAGGCCCCTGCGACCTTCATCAGTTTGAAGTACCCCAGGTTTGCGGTGCTCGGCACATGCGGGCCAGTGCACATATCGATGAAACTGGCAGAGTTCTGGTAGTAGCTCACCATGTCGCCGCTTACTTCGCCAGCGTCCTCGGCCGCCGCTGCGCCGCCACGCACCCCGTCGATAATCTCCAGCTTGTACGGCTCGTTCTTGAACAGCTCGAGCGCTTCATCGATGGAGATCTCGTGGCGATCGAAGGGCTGATCGGCAGCGACGAGTTCACGCATGCGATCCTCGATGGCCTCGAGGTCATCGTTCGACAACGTCTTCCCGTCGGGGAGTTCGAAGTCGTAGTAGAAGCCATTCTCGATCGGCGGTCCGATCGCGAAACGGGCACCGGGATACAGATCGAGGATGGCTTGGGCCATGAGGTGCGCGGTCGAATGACGGATCGTGTGCAGCCCGGCCTCGTCCTTGCCGGTTACCAGCGACACTTGAGCGCCATCGTGGAGCGGAACGTCGAGGTCGACGTCAACACCATCCACAACTGCGAGGAGCGCAGCCTTTGCGAGACCCGGGCCAATGTCGGCCGCAAGATCGGCCGCTGTCGAGCCAACGGCGAGCTCTCGATTCGAACCGTCGGGCAAGGTCACAGAAATTGCGCTCATAGACCGCTCAGGTTATCGGCAATCGTGTCATCGCCGCTTCCTTTCCAGCCGCGTTGCACCGACCCGCATCGCCATAGCCAGTAGGCTTCGCCCTGCCCCCTCCCGAAGGATCTTTCATGACGAACAGGAAACGCTGGTTGTTCATTGCAAGCACCGCGGCGATCTTCGCATCAGTGCTTAGCGCGAGCCCGCTTGCTGCTCAAGAAACGTGCTTCGGCCTCACGCCGACCATCGTTTCTAACGACTCCACAATCACCGGCACGAACGGTAACGACGTCATCTTGGCCGGCGACGGCAACAACCGGATCGAAGGACTTGGAGGCGACGACCACATCTGTGCTCGCGACGGGAGCGACGTGATCTTGGGCGGCCCTGGGAACGACACCATCCGGGCCGGCGGCGGCGGGGATCGGGTCTTTGGCGACGACGGAAACGACGTCATCTTCGGCGGCTTCGGCAACGACGCAATCAATGGGGGCAACGGTCGGGACCGTCTCGAAGGCGAACAGAATGACGACACCATCGATGGAGGCAATGGCGGCGATCAGATCGCCGGGAACGCCGGCGCTGATTCACTCACGGGCGGTAACGGCAATGACTCCATCAACGGAGGCAACGGCCCCGACGAGATCTTCGGCGGCGCTGGCAACGACACGCTCAGAGGAGCGAAACGCTCCGACATGATCATGGGTGGTCGCGGGACCGACACCATTCTTGGCGGTAGGGGCGGCGACGACATCGTCGGTGGCCTCGGCAGCGACACGATCATGGGAAACAACGGCGACGACTTCATCCTCGGCGATACAGGACTTCAATTCCAAGAAAGCAACGTCAACACCCAACACGCTGGTGGCCCCGATACGGTCAGCGGCGGAAACGGCAACGACTACCTCGGTGGTGAGGGCGGCAACGACTCGCTCAGTGGCGACGGCGGTGACGACGTCGTCGAAGGTTTCTGGGGCGACGACACCGTCGAGGGCAACCTCGGCAACGACCTCCTGACCGGCGGCACAGGCGCAGATTCGCTCATCGGCCTCGATGGGAGCGACCAATGCTGGCCCGAACTGGTCGTCATCGACGCCCGGTTCACGTCACCGGTGAACAGTGGTGACAGCACGTCGGGTTGCGAGCTGATCAACCAGGTTCTGAACTAGCGCGAACTTGAACTAGCGCGAACTATTGCCTAGGTGGATCTCGTTTGCCTAGAGGAGAACGCCCAGAAGCGCAGCGCTCGTGCTGACCCCCTGACCGCGCGCAGCGGCGTCATCGATTAGCGAGATAGCACCCGGGACATCCAGGTCGTCGTCTAGCCGCTCACGAACTTCCTCGGCTGGGCCGACGCCGGCGCTGGCGCCAGCGCTGCGCCATTCGCCGAGCCGGTCGGCGGCCTCGACGAGAAGTTCGTCTGTCCACTCCCACTCGGTTGACCGGTAGTGCTGGGAAAGCACGGCCAACCGGATCGCCATGGGGTCGAACACCGCGAGGAGGTCCCGCACGAAGACGAGGTTCCCCGTGGATTTACTCATTGGTTCACCTCGCAAGTGGACACACGATTGGTGCATCCAATGCCCCACCGGCGCAATACCAGCCGAATCGAGTTGGGCAGCGCAGAACTCGTGATGTGGGTAGACAAGATCGCAGCCGCCGCCATGAAGGTCGACCGTGCCAAGTTCCCGCAACGACAGCGCCGTGCACTCGACATGCCAACCAGGTCGCCCACTTCCCCACGGAGCTTCCCAAGATGGCTCGTCGTCGGCGGATGGCTGCCACAAGACCGTGTCGAGCGGATGTTCTTTCCGCTCGTCGTCGGGGTCTTCTCCCCGCTGCTTGCCAATCGCCCGCATATCTACTCGGCTGTGCTGGCCGATCGAGCCGAATGACTCCGATGCCTGATGCCGGTAATAGACCCACCCGTCGACCTCGTAGGCATAGTCGTTCGAGAGGAACCGTGAGGTCATCCCGCGGATATCGGCGATGGCGGAGGTCGCTCGTGGTTCGCTCCACGGCTCGAGGACACCGAGCGCTGCAAGATCTTGATCGAACTGTCGCTTCTGTCCGAATGCGAGGTCGAGATAGTTCACACCATCGCGGCGGGCACGCTCGAGGAGATCGTTGTCGATGTCGGTGATATTTCGCACCATTCGGACCTCTACACCACGGTCGACCAAACGGCGCTGCAACACGTCGTATGTGACGTAGGTGGCGGCATGTCCCACGTGGGTGGCGTCGTATGGCGTGATGCCGCAGACGTAAATTCGTGCGATCGGTCCGGGGGAAAATTCGGAAACTTCCCCCGAGACGGTGTCGAACAAGCAAAGTGCGCCCATGCTCGCACGCTAACGGAGAGAACAGTTGTGGCGGCGCGACCGTGGGCTACTAGTGTCCGCTGCATGGGAATCCTCGAAGGCAAGAACGTTCTAATCACCGGTGTGCTCACCGACTCGTCACTGGCGTTTGGCATCGCACAACTCGCACAGCGCGAGGGGGCGAACATTGTCCTAACCGGAGCCGGTCGAGGCCTGAGCCTCACCAGCCGAACGGCACGGAAATTCGACACAGAACCCGAGGTTTTCGAGTTCGACGTGACCAATCCTGAACACGTCCCGACGCTTCGCAACCACCTCGAATCGACGTGGGGTCACGTCGATGCAGCGCTCCACGCGATCGGTTTCGCCCCGGAAGCCTGCCTCGGCGACGACTTCATGGCAGCCACTTGGGACGATGTGAAGGTCGCTCTCGAAATCTCGGCCTACAGCTATAAGACCCTCGCCGAGGTGGTCGCTCCGCTCATGACCAACGGTGGGTCGGTCGTCGGACTCGACTTCGACGCCACCGTCTCCTGGCCGGCGTACAACTGGATGGGGGTCGCCAAAGCCGCACTCGAATCGACGAACCGATACCTCGCCAAGACCCACGGACCGAACAACATCCGATTCAACCTCGTCGCCGCCGGCCCCATCCGTACCGTTGCGGCGAAGTCCATCCCGGCATTCGCTAAGTTCGAGGATGTCTGGGATGAGCGAGCCCCGCTCGGTTGGGACGTCCGTGACTCAACGGGTGTGGCAAGGTCGACCGTCGCCCTCCTCAGCGACTGGTTTCCCGCCACGACCGGATCGATGATCTACGTCGACGGCGGTTACAACATCATGGGCGCCTAGACATCGCAGTATCCAATGCCAAGCCTTCTCGTCTTTGGTGGCACCGGCTTCGTCGGGAGTCGCCTCCTCACCGTTGGCGCCCAACGTGGGTTCACCCTTGCCGCCACCTACCACTCCACCACTCCAGGTGCCGGTCCCCCACATACGCGTACCGCTCTGGGAAACGATGTGGCCTGGAGTCATTGCGACCTCTCCGACCAGCGAAGCATCGATGCTCGCCTGTTTGAGGTAAGGCCCGACGTGGTCGTCAACGCTGCGTACGTCAAGGATGGTCCGACATCTGATGTCGTCTGCGGCATCGCCTCTGGATGGATAGCTGAAGCTGCGGAAAGACATGATGCCCGTTTCGTCCACGTATCGACCGACCTCGTGTTCGATGGGACTCTCGGCCGCTCGTACGGCGAAGACGACGCCACGAACCCCCTCAGTGCATACGGCACCGCCAAGTTGCTCGGCGAACAGCGAATCCTCGACGCTTCCACTAACGCTGCCATCGCCCGAACCTCCATCATCTACGGACACTCCTCAGCACCTCAAGAGACACTCACCAAGAAGGCCCTCAACTCAAACGAGATCGCCTTCTTCACCAACGAATGGCGCTCACCTATTCACGTCGAAGATCTCGCGATTGCCTTGCTCGACTTGGCTGGCTCCAAAGCCGCTGGAATCATCCACGTCGCGGGAGCAGAACGCGTCGATCGCCTGACCTTCGCCACGATGCTTGCCGAACACGAAGGCCATGACCCAGACGAGCTGATAGGCAGGCTCCAAGACGCGTCGATCGGGCCCCGGCCCGAGGATGTTTCACTCGACATCAGCCGCGCTGTCGCATTGGGCTTGCACCTGCCGGGCGTTTCTCACAGGCTCACCTCGTGAGCAGCTAGCGTTCACCTTCCATGACCCCTGATTCCGAAGTCATTCTCAACATGTCCGGTGTCGGGCGAACAATCGAGGGCAACACCATCCTTTCCAACGTCGATTGGACCGTGAAGTCTGGTCAGCACTGGGTGGTGCTCGGCGCGAACGGATCGGGAAAGACGACGCTTGCCCGTATCGCATCGCTGCGACTGCACCCCACAACTGGCCGAATCGAAGTGCTCGGAACCGAACTCGGCCGTGCCGATATCCGGCCGCTCCTCGGACGAATTGGCTACGCCGCGGCTGCTCTCGCCGATCAATTGCGTCCTGACCTTCCTTGCGCCGACGTCGTCATGACCGCAAAGAACGGAGCGCTCGAGCCATGGTGGCATTCCTACGAAGACGCAGATCGAGAGCAAGCACTCGCGAGCATGGAACGAGTGGACGTGCGCCGACTCAGCCAGCAGCGCTTCGGGTCGTGTTCGTCCGGCGAGAAGCAACGCGTCCTCATCGCCCGTGCGCTCATGACAAACCCCTCGCTAATCATCCTCGACGAACCCACCGCCGCACTCGACCTCGGCGGGCGCGAGCAGTTTGTCGCTGCACTCGATGCGCTCGCTGCAGACCCCGATGCCGCGCCGATGGTCCTGATCACACACCACGTCGACGAGATTCCCTCGTCATTTACCCACGGCCTATTGATGGCCAATGGCTCGCCGATGGCGAGTGGCCCCATGGCCGAAATCATCACTTCACAGCACTTGTCGGCGCTTTTCGGCGTCGGCCTCTCCGTAGAGCGTCGCAACGACCGCTACTGGGCGTGGGCTGAACGGAGCTAAGCGTTCGCCGGCAGTTCAGGTCGAGCAACGAGCAGCGTCCCCGCAACGACTTCGACCGACGCCTCGCCATCGACAATCTCGTTACTCACACCAAGGCTTGAAGACGGAGCGATGCTTGCGTCGTCCAATGGCCAGCGCAAGCCAGTGGTCGTGACCCCGGTTGCTTCACCGTTGCGAGCGAGAATCGAAACAACATCCCCAGGACTACCGGTCAGTTCGAGTTTGTTCGTCATCGCCCCGTGTAACACCGAGACCCTCCCGCCGGCGGTCAGGATCTCGACGAGTTGGGAACGTTCTGCACAAAGCACTGCCCAGTTCCCGAGTTCGTGGTCGACTCGGCCACCTTCGATACCGACGACGACGATGCGGTCGACGTCGGCCTCCTCCGCTCGCTCTAACGCGAGTTCAAGGTCGGTGAAGTCCTTGTTACTCGGAACTTCAATGATGTCAGCGCCTTCGGCCTTTGCCCACGCAATGTCGCCGGTGGATACCGAGTCCAGGTCGCCGACGACCAAGTGAATAGCAAGGCCATGCATTCGAGCGATCCGAACGCCTGAGTCAGCAGCGATAACCACTTCAGCGTCCTTGGCACCATCGAGAATGCGACCCTCCGGAGGGTCCCCACCAGCAAGTACGAGCGCGAAGGGCATCGCCGGATACTAGCGACCGGTAGTCGTCGTTACGAGACGGGCAGATGCTCGATCGGGACAGCGAGCGTAATACCGGTGTTCTGTTCGGTGCCGATGATGATCGCAACGACTTCACCAGCAGCGTTAACCACCGGACCACCGGACCAACCCGGTGCCACTTCCGCGTCGATAGCGAACACATCAGGTCGACCAATTCCATACGCAACGCCTTCAGCACGATCGATGATCGTGCCGGTAATCGCTTCGATACGACCGTTAGCAGGAATTCCGCCCAGAGCGACGCTTTGGCCGACAGTCGCTGGCTCCGCTGCGATTTGCAATGCTGGGCCCTCGACCGTTCCAACGATCGTTGTGAGATCGTGCAGTCGCGAGATAACGAGATCAGCTCTATCGACAGGGAGGAAGGTCTCTCCTCCAGAGAGACCGATTTCATCGGCCTCCAAAACAGCGTGGGTGACGGTCGCAACCCGGCCGTCATCGAGGCGGAAGGCAGTCCCTACCTGCGTTCCGAGTGCCGATACCGCGGTCACTCGGGTTACCGCGTTTGTGTTGATCGAGTCGGCACCTGCGGCCACGACCACCGCAGGCACCAACTCGGTCTCCGGCAAAACCGGATTTGACGTTGGGGTATCGTCAGCGGAAGCCACGCCAATCATCACAACAAGGAGAAATCCAAACACCGAACCAACCAGCATTTGCATTCTTCGTAGTGACGTTGCACCAGGTCGGCGCTGCGTAACCTCCACACCCCAAGAAATACCAGCCTCCAGGGTCCGCTTCATAGGCAATCGGACGCAACCAAATGCCCAAAGAGCCCATACCCAAAACCAACAAAACCTGACACCTCAACGCAGCGTTTCGAGCCCGCAACTCAGGTCTGGGGTGCGACAGCCGATTGGACTGCATGCAGGTTGGATTGAATGCCCCAGGGACGATCACGGTAAATATCCGTTATCGCTGCCATTCGTGCGATGTTGCTTGGACGGCAATTACCGACGAGGGTTGCTGGGTGTGCGGCCAAGACGGTTCAACCCTGCGCAGCGCAATGGCGCTCCGAGAAGACGACCACCTACACCTTGACTTTCAGTAGCTCCGCCACTGCAGACTTTCAGTAGCTCCGCCACTGCAGACTT
>CAZBTI010000064.1:13030-16385 GCA_964494395.1 uncultured Acidimicrobiales bacterium
GACTTTCAGTAGCTCCGCCACTGCAGACTTTCAGTAGCTCCGCCACTGCAGACTTCCAGTAACTACTCGTTTGGGATCGCGTTGGTGCTGCCGGGAATCAATCGCTCGAAACAAAGCACGAACTCGCCCTGAACAGTGCTTTCGGTATTTGCGGGGCAGAAGCTCGCGTCCGGAGCCGTCGCAATCACTCGACCTTCAGCGCGTCCTCCGTCGCAGGAAACCTGCATGATGCTGTCGCCGACAAAGATGAAACAATCCTCGTCTCGCATATCTGAGTCGAGTTCGGGAGCTAACTCTCGATCGTTCCCACCGGAACCGCCATCGCTGTTGCCGAACGCGGTGATGATGAGCAGCCCCAATCCAATACCGACGATGATCAGCACCGGCAGCGATGCCCAAACGCTGACGGACCCATCGCCGGGCTCATCGTCGATTGACCGACCGCTACTCGAAGAGCTCGACGCGCCGCTCGGTTTTGGGCTGCGAGGGGGCGGGTTGTTTACCCGACGCTGCGTCGGCGTGCCTTGTTGGCCTGCAGTGCGCTGACCCGGAGAGCGAGTCCCGCCATTGCGGGTTCGAAGCGAGTTGTCGTACTCAGACTTTTTCTTCGTATCCGACAGCACGTTCCAGGCCACATTGACCTGTTGCATAGCCTCTTCAGCCCGGCGGGCATCCGAAGGCGACCGTCCCTGCTGACGGTCGGGATGTAGCGCACGAGCGCGCCGGAGGTACGCCTTGCGTATCTCTTTCGTCGAAGCTGTTTTCGCAACACCGAGCGTCTCGTAGTGATTGGGCATCAACGCCATACGTTACTTGAGGTTTCGCAATGGTTAGTACTGCGCTCCCCAGCTTTGCCGCCGAAAGAACTCCCCTACCGACCGATCTTCATCTACCGCAGCAACAGCGCTTCGGCCATCACCTCGAGGCCGGCCGAACGTGAACCCTTGACGAGTACGGCCACGTCCTCGCCGATAGGCCCGATGATCTCGAGTAGATCACTCGGTTCTGCGAGCGGCTGAATTCCGTAGAGGTCGGTGCCGACGGTGATGATCTCGGCGCCGACAGCCCGAGCGGCTTCGGCAACTTCGACGTGGTCATCCCCTTCGTCGTCACCGAGTTCACCCATGTAGCCGAGCACAGCGACCTTGCGAGGGTGATGAAGGCGACCGAGTGAGTCGAGAGCGCCCTTCATCGAGGTGGGGTTGGCGTTGTAGCTGTCATTGATGACGAGCCCTCCCCCAGCGGAACGGCGGACATCCATTCGCCAAGGCGAAACCTCGACGTGTTCCATCCCCGCTTCGACTTCTTCGGGTGTAGCTCCCATCCACAACGCGGTGCCGACGGCGGCGGCGGTGTTGGTCGCCATATGTGCACCCCGGGTCGGGGGTCGAGCGGTCACACGGCCCCACTCGCTTACGATCGTGAACGTGGCACGGAGCTCATCGTCGAGTTCGACCGACTCGATCCGAACATCGTTTCCAACGTCGTGGCCAAAGGTCAAGGTCGGTGCTTGGGACCGGTCGGCCATCGCTGCAACGAGCGGGTTGTCGCCGTTCAAGACCGCAAGCCCATTCGCTGGCAGCGCCTCGATGAGCTCTCCCTTGGCCACTGCAATGTTCTCAACCGAACCAAACTCGCCCGTGTGCGCACCGGCGACCGTGGTCACGATGCCGACTGTCGGAGAAGCAATATCGCAAAGCAAGGAAATGTGGCCAATCCCCCGCGCCCCCATCTCGATGATGACCGCCTCGCTGGCATCGGGCGCGTTCAGGATGGTGAGCGGTACGCCAATCTCGTTGTTGAACGACTTCGCCGACCAATGCGTTCTAAACGTTTGGGCAACCGCGCCCGCCAAAAGGTCCTTTGTAGACGTCTTGCCGACCGACCCGGTAATTCCAACAACGGGGCCGGTGATCTTGGCCCGGGCAGCCTTGGCAAGGTCGAGCATTGCGGTGTTGGTATCGGAGACGAGGACTCCGGTCGCTCCTCCCTGCTCTGAGGGAAGTTTTGTTCGCTCATGGGTCAGGTAGGCACCCGCACCATCGGCGACCGCACGTTCGATGAAGTCGTGTCCGTCTCGTTCCGCGACGAGCGGAATGAAGAGTTGTCCGGGCTCTAGTGAGCGGCTGTCTTGGTTCGACCCATCGATAGTTGCCTCGGGGCCATGTTCGGTACCACCGACTGCTTCTGCGATTTCTGACGTAGTAAATCTCACGTATCGCAACGCTAGACGGCCCGCCCACTACTGTTGGCTTTCATGGCAGAATCCTCCGAAATCTCCACAGCAACATCTGGTTCCGACCCCTCTCGCCTACTCGTCCTTTTCGGTGGGCAATCAGCCGAGCACGACGTCTCGTGTGTCACGGCCAAGCACGTCCTCGATGCTGTCCGGAAGGACCGGTACGACATCGTGCCGATCGGCATCGATCGCGATGGCACGTGGAACCGGGTCGAGGCCGATACCAACGCAGAGGCGCTAAGCCCAACGGGTGAAACAATCGAGCCCTTCTCGCTCATGCTCGAAACCGCAGCTGCTGGCGGCGTCGTCATGTCTCTCCTCCACGGACCAATGGGAGAAGACGGAACACTCCAAGGCATGTGCGAGATGGCGAACGTCGCCTACGTCGGCGCCGGTGTTCTTGGCAGTGCACTCGCAATGGACAAGATCGCCGCCAAGCATGCGCTCGCGTCGGCTGGCGTTCCCCAGGCCGCATGGTTCGGATTCAACGCAGACGAGATCACCGACGCCACCGCAGGCAACCTCCTTCGAGAACTCGGAAGCCCGGTCTTTGTAAAGCCGGCCAATATGGGTTCGTCGGTTGGGGTTAGCCGGGCCGAGACCGTCGAGGAAGTCAAAGCCGCGCTCGCCCTCGCTGCCTCGTACGACGAATGGATCGTCGTCGAAGAAGCCATCGAAGGACGCGAGATCGAAATCGCCGTGCTCGGTAACCGAGAAGCACGCACGTCGCTGCCCGGTGAGATTGTCGCTGGCGCCGACTTCTACACCTACGAAGATAAGTACCACGACGGTGTGGCGAAGCTCCTCATTCCCGCGCCACTCGACGATTCAGAGATCGAACAGATGAAGACCCTCGCCGTCGCTGCCTACCGAGCGCTACGCGTCGACGGCCTCGCTCGCGCTGACTTCTTCTACGAGGCCGGTGGACGCGGTTGGCTGGTCAACGAACTCAACACGCTTCCCGGCTTCACCCCAATCTCGATGTACCCAAAGATGTGGGAAGCCTCGGGGCTGGCCTACCCCGATCTCATCGACGAACTCATTTCGCTCGCCTACGAGCGCCACGGCCGCCGAGTACGAAATACGTCTGCTTAGTTCGGCAGCGACTCCGTCGCG
>CAZBTI010000064.1:16485-19309 GCA_964494395.1 uncultured Acidimicrobiales bacterium
GACTGGGCTTAGAACTTTCCGCGACGACCGCGTGAGCCACCGCCGAAACCGCCGGAACGGCCTCGTGATGAGCTTCGGCTGCGGCTGGAACTACGAGAACTCGATCGGCTGCTGCTTCGGGTACTGCTTCGGCTCCCGCTTCGATAGCTCGAACCGCCCCCGAGGATGATGCCTCCCCCGCGATTGCGGTTGCGTTGACGCTGCTGACGTTGAGCCTCGTCATAGATCTGGGTGGCTACTGCAGTGACCCGCTGGGCCTCTTCGTAACTTCGGGCAGGGTCGTCCTGAGCGAGGGAGGCGGCAAGTTGTAGTTGGCCGCGCATCTGGTTTACCTCGCTCTGCATATTGCGGGAGGACCGGTTCGAGAACAGGTGGTCCGATACGTGGCGGTCGGCGCGATCGAGGGCAATCTGCGCGTTGCGAACCGCTGTTTGGGCTCGCTTACGCTGGCGCTGGCGTTCGTCGACCACAGCGCGCAGCTTCGTCATTTGTTCATCGACGTCGGAGTCGATGTCCTCAGCGAGCTGAATTGCAAGCAACGAGTTCGCCGGGCGTTGAGCCAAGGCTTGGTCAGCTTCGGTGAGGTCGTCGAAGACTTCCGAGATGACCGTCTGCGTTCCCGATGGAACATCGTTCGAGTTCTGACCGACATACTCCCGCAGCGCCATCGCGTCCTCTCGAGCGCCGGCGACGACGTTGGGCGCATCTCGCAGAGCGCTCGCCAACAGAATGTCGAGTTCATCGAGTTCATCGAGAAGTTCGTCGGCTAGGTCGATCGATGCATCGGCGGTATCGAGATCGGCAGCGACGTTGCGTAGCACTTCAACATCCCGTGGAATCTGGCCCACCTCTTCGGCCTCGGTCAGACTCATCCGGGCACGTTCGAGTTGCTCACCTATAGAGCTCGCATGGCCGGCAACTCCCTCGAATGAGGCCGCCGCGTGGCCAGCACTCCAGCCATCGACCATCGCTCGCGAACGCCCGAGGCGCTGTTGTTGTCCATCGAGTTCGATCGCAACTTCGGAACGTCGGCTCGTCGTCGATGCCAACCGCTCTTCAAGATCTTCGAGGTCCGAGACGAGGCTTTCGACGTTGTGTGCGACCGGTTCGAGCTCGCCACGCATCTGATCGACATCGAGACGCAGCGCCGTCGGGTCGATCCGGCCGAGCCCGGTCTCGAGTGCGAAGAGCTGTTGAACCGCCGAGGACACTTCCCAGCCCTCGTTTCGTCGCTGCTCCGCGGCATTGCGCCCATCGGCGATCCGCGCGGTTGCTGTTGCATGGATCGTTCCCATCTCGTCGGCAGCACCGTCGAAGTGGTCGATGAGCGAATCCAACTCGTCCATCTCGTCTTTGGCTTCGGCGATCGTCGAGGTCGCTGAGCTTGCGTGGCTCAGCGCCTTCGACTGCTCGGTGGCTTCCATATCGGCGATCGCCGCGCCATCGAGTTCCGATACGGGCGACCACGCCTCGTAGAGCGCACGCGACGCAACGGCGGCGCGATCTTGGGCCTCGGTAAGCCGTTCGGCGCTGCCGCCAGTCAGGCGCCCACCGGCAAAGTTTGCGTCTTGTTCGAGGTCGTACCAGCGAGACTGCATCCCGGTCACCGCTGCCGCTGCTTCGTCGAACTTTGCCGCAGCGGCGTCGTCTGCGGCCTGCTTCTTCTTTCGTCCAATCGACGCAATGGCAACGCCACCGCCGAGCACCGCGGTTGCAACCCCTCCCCCAAGCGCCCATCCAGCAGCGCCCAATCCGCCGCCACCAGATCCGTTGCTGCTCGAGCTTGTCGTCGTAGCCGGGGTGCTATCGACCGTTGTTGCCAGGCCCTCGACCGCAAGCGTCAAGCCGGCCTGGAGGCCAAAGAGGAAATCACCATCGGCAAACTGTGTCGCCATGGTGTCGAAGATGAAGTCGACATCGTCGTCCAACTGGTCCTGCAGATCAGCGCCATAGGAGATGAGGAAGTCCTGGTCGACCGACGCCAGCCCGATGACGACAAAGTTGTCCGCCACATCTCCGGGGGCGTTAAACCCAGCGGGACAGTTTGCGATCATGGCCGCTTCCAGATCGGGTACCGAGTCGGTGGCGAAGACGAAGAAGTTGACCCCCGTGTTTGACTCGTCAATGTCGATCTGTCGGTCGATGACATCAAGGACTGCGATGCCCTGTTCTTCCAACACCGGCAATATTCCAAGAGTGGCGACATTCGGACAGTCCCCCTGGGCCCCGACAGCGGACGGCGCAGCCAGCACCGTCAAGAGGATCGAAACCGAGACCAGAACCCGCAAAAATCGCCGCATCGGGCGAGCGTAGATCACCGACCCCTCGATGCGGCGAAACTCTGGAGTTGGTTCAGGTACGAAGCTCGTCG
Organism: uncultured Acidimicrobiales bacterium; assembly: GCA_964494395.1. Taxonomy (GTDB): domain Bacteria; phylum Actinomycetota; class Acidimicrobiia; order Acidimicrobiales; family SHLQ01; genus SHLQ01. The sequence goes on from CAZBTI010000064.1 coordinate 18,857, forward strand.
AGAACGTTCTCGAGCTCGCCGAGTTCTTGCTCGAACGCAGCGACGATCGTGAGCGCTTTCTGTTTGTGCTCGGTCACCGTCATGCGTGATTGATCGTTGTACGAGGCAACTGAATCGCCGTCCTCATCGCTGATGGGCAACCACGCCTCGTACAGATCACGGGATCGGCGTTCGGCCTTGTCCTCGGCACGATTCAGCCGGTTGGCGTCGTCGAGGGAGAGGCCGCCCTTGGTAATCGTGGCTTCGTTCTGGAGGTCGAACCACTTGGCCTGAGCTGCGGACACCCTGCGAGATGCATCTTCGAAACGATCGACGGCGACCGCGGTATTGCCCCTGTTGGTCCGGCGACGAGTCTTGACCCACATGCCGCCCATACCAGCACCAAAGAGGCCACCGGCGAGAATCAAGAGTTCGATCATGAGATAGCGATCCCCTTTGTGGCCATCGACGAGT
>CAZBTI010000065.1:0-3045 GCA_964494395.1 uncultured Acidimicrobiales bacterium
GCGGAAGGCGCTAACGGACGGCCTTAGCTTCCTTGTGGGGCGGTGAGAAACACCGGAATCTTGCGATGCGGTGCCTTCTCTTGGTACTCGGCGTACGGCGGGTAGACCCCAACCGAGCGTTCCCACCACTCGTCGTACTCTGCGCCGTCGATCTGGCGGACCGTTGTCTCGAACGGTTCCGGTCCGTCCTGCATCATGATCGTCGAGTTCGCTTCGAGGTTATGGAACCAGCCCGGGTGCTTGGGGTCGCCGCCCTTGGACGCCACAAGTGCGTAGACGCCCTCGTGTTCGACCCTCATGAGCGGTACCTTGCGAACCTTGCCGGACTTCCTCCCGACCGTGGTGAACACGATGATCGGGATGCCCGTCTCCATCAGGGTGTTCGCACGGGCGCCACCCGATGCTTCGTACTCCTCGACTTGGTCGGCTACCCATTGCCACGTGCTCGGTTCGTATTCTGCGTTGAAGTCCATAGTCGGACACTAGCCCTGCCTCTACACTCCATCGGTATGAACCGCACTTTCGTACTCTGTAAGCCCGATGCTGTTGAGCGTGGCCTCGCTGGCCGCATCGTCACCCGTTTCGAAGACAAGGGGTTGAAGATCGTCGCCGCTGAACTACGCGTTGCCGACTCCGACACCCTCGATGCTCACTACGAAGAGCACGTCGAGAAAGGCTTCTATCCAGACCTCAAAGCGTTCATGAGCCGAGGCCCAGTTCTCGCCATGGTGCTCGAAGGCCCAGAAGACACCTTTGCAATGGTCCGCTCGATGATGGGCGAGACCAACCCGGCAACATCCCCACCCGGAACTATCCGCGGTGACTTCGGCACCGAGATGACCGAGAACCTTGTGCACGGATCGGATTCGAACGAGTCCGCCGCACGCGAGATCGGCATCTGGTTCCCGAACCTCTAGCCACACCCAAATCGCACGTGAATGACGGCCGATTTCGGCCGTCATTTGCGCGTTTACCCACCCTCTGAGGTTGCTGATTCACATAGCGTGTGGACGCCTTGCAAGTGCATTACCCCAGTCGATAGAGTCACGCGTGAGTACGGGTCCGGACCGGCCGAACCTACGATCTTTGGAGTGCCATGGGCGACGGATTCTCGAGGTCATTTTCGAACTTCGGCTCCCTCTCCGGTCGCGATATGGCCGTCGATCTCGGCACCGCAAATACGCTCGTCTACGTCCGGGGCGAGGGCATCGTTTTGAACGAACCCTCTGTCGTCGCGGTGAACTTACATACCGGTGAACCAGTCGCTGTTGGTACCGAAGCAGCCCGAATGGTTGGACGCACTCCGTCGTATATCCAGGCCGTTCGCCCGCTGAAGGAAGGCGTTATTGCCGACTTCGACATCTGCGAGAAGATGCTCCGCTATTTCATCGATCAGGTGCACCCGCGTAAGTGGACGCGCCCACGAATGGTTATTTGTGTGCCCTCGGGTATCACGGGCGTCGAGCAACGGGCCGTACAAGAAGCTGCCGAATTCGCGGGAGCGCGACGCCCCGCATTGATCATCGAAGAACCAATGGCCGCAGCGATCGGCGCTGGTCTCCCTGTGCGAGCACCAACCGGATCCATGATCGTCGACATTGGCGGTGGCACGACCGAAGTAGCGGTGATTTCCCTCGGCGGTGTCGTCGCAAGCCAATCGGTTCGAGTGGGCGGCGACGAACTCGACGAGTCGATCGTCCAGTTCGCAAAGAAAGAAGAGAGCCTCGCGATTGGCTACCCAACCGCGGAGGAGATCAAGAAGGCGCTCGGATCGGCATATCCGCTCGAGCGTGAACTCCAAGCCGAGATCCGAGGCCGAGACTTGGTCACCGGTCTGCCCAAGGTCATCGATATGACGAGCGTCGCCATCCGCGAAGCTATTGCCGAACCAGTATCTGCAATCTGCGACGCGGTGAAGGTCACCCTCGATCTGACGCCCCCAGAGTTGGCCGCCGACATTATGGAGCGCGGCATCTGTCTCGCTGGAGGTGGCGCCCTGCTTCACGGCCTCGCCGCGCGTCTCCGCGAAGAGACCGGCATGCCGGTCTTTGTCGCCGATCGCCCTCTCGACGCGGTGGCGCTCGGGTCTGGCCAGAGCCTTGAGGAGTTCGACTCCATGCGTGGCGTTCTGTTCAGCTCGGGCACCATCTAAGACCGCGTATGGTAGCCCCCCAACAGTCGGGGCGTCGGCGCGCCACGCTGGGGTTCATTCTCCTGGCAGCCGCCACGCTGATCACACTCGACTTCCAGTCGTTCGGCCCTCTCGGCACGATCCAGACCGGAGCGCGCGAAGTCGTGTCACCCTTCCGGGCCGGTGGCGAACGCATTGTTTCACCAGTCACCGGCCTTTGGGAGAACGCAAGCCAGTTCGACGAACTCCAGGCCGAGAACGATGCGTTGCGGGCAGAGAACGATGAACTGCGCGGGGAGATCGTGCGCTCGGGAGTCGATCGAGCCGACTTCGAAGCACTGCTCGCCATCAATGGCCTCGAAGACCTCACCGACTTTCCGCTCGTCCTTGCCCGAGTTCGAACAGGAGAGGTCGGGAATTTCAGCTCCGGCGTCGTCGAGATCGATGTCGGAAGCCAAGCTGGCGTGCAGCGAGACATGGCGGTGATCACCGCTGCTGGGGTAGTGGGTCGAGTCGAACAAGTCGACCGCTCCTCGTCCATGGTCAGGCTCATTTCGAGTCGCGACTTCGTCATGGGTGTTGAAGTCTCAGGCGAGGTCGGCCTCGCCCGTGGCACCAGTTCAGCCACGACGATCGAGATCGCACAAGGCATCAACAACCGCGCCACGATCGAAGTAGGTGATCCGGTCACCACGACATCGAGCGAACGCACGCTCTTCCCGCCCGGCCTTGTGATCGGAACCGTCAGCAGCGCCATCCAGAATGAAGATGCGTCGAACCAAACCCTCAACGTCGAGTTGGCTGCTGATCCGTCCGATCTGCGTTTCGTTAGCGTCGTGCTGGTCGAGCCTGGTATCGGCGAAGGCGCTCTGACGAACAAGGAAGACGAGGCCATCGCCAACGAAATCACCGCC
>CAZBTI010000065.1:3145-19177 GCA_964494395.1 uncultured Acidimicrobiales bacterium
CGAAGGCGCTCTGACGAACAAGGAAGACGAGGCCATCGCCAACGAAATCACCGCCAACGAAATCACCGCCGACGAAGTCAACACCGCTGAGGAGCCCGCTGTCGACGGCGAGGCCGAAGCTGGTGTGCTCGGTGTATCGGTCGACGACGCAACCAATGAAGCAGGAAATGATGCCGCAGTAGGGTCAGAAGAGGAGGAGGGCCAGTGACCAAGCGTCGATTCCGCACCCTTGTCCTGCTTTTTGTCCTCATCATTTTGCAGGTGTCGCTGTTCGCACACTTCCGGCCGTTCGGGATCGCCCCAGACGCGCTGCTCGTTGCCGCCCTTGTCGGTGGCATGGTGGGCGGACCGGACTATGGCGCACGGAACGGTTTTGCCGCTGGGCTGCTGCTCGACCTGGTGATCCCCGGAGCCTTCGGTTTGGCCGCAGGGGTCTACGCGATGTTCGGCTACGGAATTGGATTCATTGCTCGAGCAATCGACTCTGACGATCCTCGTGCACTCCCGGTACTCGTCGCCATGATGTCGTTCTTGGCGACGGGCGCGTATGGACTCGCACTCGGAGTTCTCGGCTCGGAACAGTTTGTCGAGTGGGGTCTTGTTTGGACCGCTCTTGGAGTCTCGGTCTTCTCCATGCTCCTCGCCGTGCCCATCCGGAATGGCTATCGATGGGTCGTGGGCGACCGCCTCGAGGTAGCGCGTAACGAACAAGCCCGCGCCGTGGTGAACTAGGCCGTGCTATTCGAGACCAGCCAGGAGGCGCGCCGATGATGGAGGATACGGGTCGAGTACGGCTGCGGGTTCTTGGCGTTGTCGCTTTCTCCCTCTTCGTTGCGCTCTTTGGGCGCTTGTGGTTTCTTCAAGCCCTCGAATCGGAGAGTTTCGAAATCACGGCGCAGGCGAACATCAGCCGTTCGATCCGGACCGAGGCTCCACGCGGACAGATTCTCGATCGCAACGGTCGCGTGCTGGTAGAAAATCGCTTGTCGACCGTCGTGACGATCAACCGCGACGAGCACGTACAAGAACTCGAGGCCATGGGCTTTGGTTCTGTGGCCGAACGGACCGAGTTCCGCGAGGCAATGTTCGCCGACCTCGCCCGCGAACTCTCCCAATCGGGTCAGCTCACCAAGGTGTCAGATCTCGAACGTGCCTTTGACGATCCGTCGTTTCTTGCCTTCGACGACATCCCGATCGCACGCGATGTCGACGAGGAGTTCCTGATCTTCGTCGGGGAGCGGCCCGACCGGTATCCGGGGGTATCGATCGATCAGGATCTCGTCCGGAGTTACCCGTTTGGACGCAACGCAGCGCACATTCTCGGGTACGTCGGTTCTATCACCGGTGGCGAACTCGAAGATAAGGCCGAGCTCTATCTGATCGACGACCCGGAAAGCAACGACCCGGACGCCCGCATCGAAGACCCCGATGGGAAGCAGTATCGAAGTAACGATGAAATTGGCAAGCAGGGCATCGAAGCCTTCTTCGAAGATGATCTCCGCGGCGTGCCAGGAACTCGGGAGTTCACCGTCGACAACGTGGGCAACCTGATCGAGACCCTCAGCGTGGTCGAACCGCGCCGAGGTTCTGACGTCCAGTTGACGATCGATATCGATCTTCAGGTGCGTCTCGAGTTCGAGTTGAAGCGTGCACTCGACCTTGCCCGACTCCAAGAGGCCCCAGCCGAAGATGCTCCCTTCAATGCGCCAGCCGGCGCTGCAGTGATCCTCGACCCCCGAGACGGATCTGTTCTCGCCATGGCGTCGTACCCGACGTTCGAGCCAAGCGACTTCATCGACGGCATCAGTCAAACGCAGTTCGACGAATTGAACGATCCGCTCGCTAATCAGCCATTGATCAACCGAGCGATCAGCGAGATCTACCCAGCGGCGTCGACGTTCAAGCCCTTCACCGCAATCGCCGCTGAGGTCTACGACGTCTTTGGCTGGGAGTACGTCGAAGACTGGAACGTCCCGACGTCGGATCCTGGCTTCTGGGATCTCGTCTCGTGCACGAACTTCGGCGATGACATCGAAGGCGCTCTCGCTACCGGGTGTCGAAAGCGCAATGCCGGCGACGCCCAACTCGAAGGCGTCGACCTTCAGCACTCGATTACGTATTCGTCCGACACCTACTACTACCGGATCGGTGAAGCCTTCTGGATCGCGAGCGACGACGAGGTCAACCCCGAGGGCATCCAAGACGTCGCACGAGACTTTGGGTTCGGAAGCCAACTCGGCCTGCAACTCTCTGGTGAACGGGGAGGGCTGATCCCCGATGCCGAACTCATGGCGCAACGCTTCGAGGAGTCTCCCGAACTCTTTCTGCGCGGTGACTGGGGACCAGGAGACAACACCGACCTTGCGATTGGGCAGGGAGCGGTTGCGATCACGCCCCTCCAACTCGCGAACGCCTACGCAGCACTGGCCAATGGCGGCACCGTCTTCTCGCCAAACATCACACAATCGGTCGTGCCGCCGGAGGGCGATGGTGAGACCATCGAATTCGGTCCCCGCGTTCTTCGCGAGACCGAGATCCCGGCCTCTATCGAACAAGAAATTCTCGATGGTCTGCTCGGCGTGACGATCCAAGAGGGCACCGACATCACCCGCCCAGGAGGCACCGGGTTCGATGCCTTCAACGGAACGACCACCGGCGGAGTCGATTTCGATCTCGTCAACTGGCCAGTGGCCGGAAAGACAGGCACCGCCGAGGTCACCGGCCGAGCCGACAACTCGATGTTTGTCGGGTTCGGCCCATCGGGTTCGCAAACCTTCGGAACATCATTGAACGAACCCGAGTACGTCATCTCGGTCATCCTCGAAGAGTCTGGTTTCGGATCACGACATGCTGCGCCGATGGTCGCTCGCTTGTTCGATGCAATCGCGAACGATGAAGTGTCCCCAGCGCTGACCCAGAACGAAATTGATGCCATCTACGGTGTCGATGAAATCACCGACCTCTCCCAACTCGAAGATGCAGCCCTAAATGCTGGCCGAGTCGGCACTGCCACCGCCAACGTTGAGGTTTCACGATGACGGCTCTACGGATTGGCCCCGGTGGCTTTACCGACCGCGAGCCACAAGGTCCGCTCTGGCAGCGCATCGACGTCTCGATCATCCTTCTGACGATCGGCATGCTTTGCATCGGTCTCGTCACCGTGTATTCGGCGACGAGAGGAGTGCTCAACGAGACCGACGTTCCCAATACGAGCTTCATTGAACGCCAGATCATCTTCGTCGGCGTGGGAAGCGTTCTCGCGGCGATCACAACCGCGGTCGATTATCGCAAGACCCGCTTGTTCATCCCCGCCATTTACGGCGTTACCGTGCTGCTGCTCGTCGGATTGTTCTTCTTCGGCTCAGAATTCAACGGCGCGACCTCGTGGTATTCGTTCGGCTTCGTGACCTTCCAACCGTCGGAGTTCGCCAAGATCACCATGATCCTCGGTCTCGCGTCGTGGTTTAGTTCGGTGAACGCACGAGACGGACTTCCGTTCTTCAACATCCTCCTTGGGCTCGCAATCTCGGGCGTGCTCGCTGCCCTTGTTCTTCTGCAACCCGACTTTGGCACGGTGATGGTCTATGCCGCCATCGTGGCGGGCATCATCGTCGTCGCTGGCATCGCCGTACGACACGTGCTCGTCGTTCTCACCATGGTGGGCGTGACGATCGGTGTCATGATTCAACAAGAGTTTCTCGAACCGTTCCAGATCGCACGGTTCACGGCGTTCGTCGATCCTGAAAACGCCGATCGATTCAACGTCGATCAGAGCGAGATCGCCATCGGCAGCGGTGGGCTTACCGGGCAGGGCCTCTTCCAAGGAACGCAGAACAACAGTTCACTCGTCCCCGAAAAAGAGACCGACTTCATCTTCAGCGTGTTGGGCGAAGAACTCGGGTTCGCCGGGGCCGGAGCGCTTCTCGTGCTGTATGCCCTCTTACTGCTGCGAATCTGGCGCGTGGCCCACCTTGCAGAGAATGAATACGGCAGGTTGATCTGCGTTGGCGTGTTCTCAATGTTCCTGTTCCAGGCGTTTCAGGCCATTGGAATGAATATGGGGATGATGCCCGTCACTGGAATCCCGCTTCCGCTGATCTCCTTCGGCGGATCGTCGATGCTCACAAGTCTGATAGCGCTCGGGCTTGTAGAAAACGTTCACGCCCACCGTTTCCGCTAGTGACTTGCACGACCCCCCAATGACGAGTATCGGCGGCGAGTGGACATCGAGGCGGTAGGGTTGGCAGGGAAGGCCTTCGTGTAAGGCCAGATCGCCATTGAGTGCAATACCCGCCTCAGTGCCATCAATTAGGTGAAGATGACCCTCGATCAAGCCAAAAAAACTGAAGCGAATTCTCTCGTATTCGTCGCGCTGGCATGCTCACTTTCGGGCATCGAGACCACAAGTTTTTGCACACCCGGCTACGGCTGCCCGAATGCAGCCCCCGGCAGTGCCGCGCAACCTTCGAAGGTTGCGCCATGAGAAGGGAAATACATGTCCGACGATTCAGCGGGAGCGAACCGCCAGGCAGGCAACGCCTCCGGCAGCTCCAGTTCTAACTCCACAAACGGCCCACAAAACAGGCAAAATAACTCCACAAACCCACCCCGAAAACCACAGATTGGCGACTCTCGTCCCGCCCCTGTGCGGACAGCCGACTCAGGCTCGCAAAACCGCTCTGGCGGAAGCTCCGGCGGTGACGGCAACGGCGGAGGAAACAGCGGCGGTGGAAGTGGCGGCGGTGGTCGCCGACGTCGTCGTGGAGGCGGTGGCCAAAAGAGCGGAACATCTACTGGCCAGTCTCAGGGATCTCAATCTCAGGGCTCGAGGAACAACGACTCCAAGAGCAACGCAGGTAACAACTCTGGTGGCGGCGAAGGTGGCGGGCAGTCACGTCGCCGTCGGCGCGGAGGTCGCGGCCGCGGCGGCGGAAACAACAGCGGTAACAACAACCGCGGTTCGGGTACCCAGACCGAGCCGGTCACCGCACTCACCGGTGCTGCGGTAGAACTCGACGAAGAGACGCTTGCGCTCCGCAAGGGTCGCGAGCGCAACGGACGTCCAGCTGGCCGTTACATGATGTGCGTCTCGGTACGTGAAGAAGCAACGCAAATCGCTGTGCTCGAAGGGCGTACCCTCATCGAACACTATGTCTCGCGTCCGAGTGACGATGTCGCCCAGATCCACGGCAACATCTACATGGGCAAGATCCAAAACGTCCTTCCCGGTATGGAAGCAGCGTTTGTCGACATCACCACGCCGAAGAACGCCGTGCTCTACCGAAGCGACGTCGTAGCCAAAGGCAGCGGGAACCGCAGTACGAAGATCGAGCAGCTCATCCGGCCGAAGGAAAACGTCCTTTGCCAAGTCACGAAGAATCCAATTGCGCACAAGGGCGCTCGCCTGACGCAAGAGGTTTCCCTTCCGGGACGCTTCGTGGTGCTGGTACCGAATAGCGATACCTACGGCATCTCCAAGCGTCTCCCCGAAAAGGAGCGCAAGCGCCTTCGCAAGATCCTCGATCGGGTGAAGCCAAAGGGCTCCGGCATCATCGTGCGTACCGCTGCGGAGAACGTCACCGAGGACGAGATCGTCAACGACGTGAAGCGTCTTGCCGATCAGTGGCAAGCGATCGAGAAACTCGCCAAGGAAAGCTCTGGTCCAGCCATGCTGTACCGCGAGCCCGAGATGGCCGTACGGGTCATTCGCGAGGAATTCAACAAGGAGTACCGCGGCATCATCATCGACGACCGGTCCCTTTACGAAGACGTCAAGGGCTATGTCGAGTCGATTACCCCGGCCCTTGCGGACCGAGTCCAGTACTACGACCGCGACGCCGAACCACTCTCGCTCTTCGAACGTCACCACGTGGCCGAGCAGCTTCGCAAGGCCGTCGACACCAAGGTGTGGCTACCGTCAGGTGGATCGCTCATCATCGAAGGAACCGAAGCGCTCACCGTCATCGATGTGAACACCGGCAAGAACGTCGGCAAGTCGAGTCTCGAAGAGACCGTCTATCGAAACAACCTCGAAGCTGCACGCGAGGTGGCTCGCCAACTGCGTCTGCGAGATGTGGGTGGCATCATCGTGATCGACTTTGTCGACATGGAGATCAAGAAGAACCGCGAAGAGGTCGTTCGCGTATTCCGAGAGGCCTTGGCTCAAGACAAGACCCGAACCCAAGTGTTCGACATCTCTGAGTTGGGCTTGGTCGAAATGACCCGCAAGCGAATTGGCGAAGGCCTCGTCGAGTCGCTTTCAAAGACGTGCGAGACCTGTGAAGGCCCAGGCCACATCATCGACGAATCCCTACTGGATATCTGATCAACCTGGACGGCCCACGGCTCCGCCGTGATTTTGGCCGTCCAGCTCAATCAGAACCACTCTCCTTCGGAGAGCGTTCAAGCGGCACGCAGCCTGAGCGCCGGAGGCGGTCTCCGCTGTGTAGGCTCGCAGTCCCGAGATTGGAGAGCCCTATGAGCGAAGACGACGTGTCAGCTGAAGCCGTCGATTGGGTGGGCGCTAATTGGGACCCCGATCTGACCGTTGGAGAGTGGTGGACCCTGTTGGCTGACGCTGGCTACAGCCACCCGACGCTTTCCGAATCCGCCGGCGGCCGTGGCTACTCGCGATCGCAGAATCGTGCGTTGCGTCAGGCAATGGCAGATGCCGGAACGCTCGGCCCACCGAGTGGATTAGGCATGATGCTCGCTGCGCCGACGATCGAAGCCCATGGGACTCCCGAACAGATCGACGCTCACGTTCGTCCGATTATCACCGGCGCCGAAGCATGGTGTCAGCTGTTCTCTGAACCCAACGCAGGTTCCGATCTTGCAAGCCTGCAGACGAGCGCTATCCGCGACGGCGACGAGTTCGTCGTAAATGGGCAGAAGGTCTGGACATCGGGCGGCAAAATCGCCGATAAGGGCATGCTCATTGCCCGCACCGACCCTTCGCTTGCAAAGCATGCCGGCATCTCGTGGTTTGCCTTCGACATGCATCAAACAGGTGTCGACACACGGCCGCTCACCGAGATGACCGGTCGAGCGATCTTCAACGAGGTGTTCATCGACGACGCCCGAGTGCCCGCTGCCGATCTCATCGGCGACGATGGTAACGGCTGGCGCATTGCGAACGACACGCTGATGTTCGAGCGAATGAGCCTCGGAGCAAACCCCGTTCCGCTGCCATCGTGCGCGCCTGGAACGGTTGCGAATAATGGCGAACGCCGTGCTGGCGACATTGTCGACCGCGGGCGTTCGGGAGAAGATGGCGTGCCGTCACCAAACCTTGCCTACTGGAAGCGCCTCACCGAGTACGCAAAGGCAAACGGGACGCTCGACGATCCGGTCGTGCGAGAACAGTTCGTCGCGTTCTACCAACTCATCGAGGTAAACCGACTTACGGCGATGCGCAGCCGGTCGAAGGACGCCAGCAAGGTCAGCCCAAACATCGGGAAGCTCATGATGAGTGAGCTCTACCGCATGGGTCGCGAGTTGGGCGCCACTGTCCTCGGGCCTCGAGCCACGCTCTCCAGCGAACGCGGATCCTTCGAGGCGCAGATTCAAGAACTGATCTTGTTCTCACCCGGTCCGGCCATCTACGGCGGTACCGATCAGATCCAACAGAACATCATCGGCGAACGCGGCCTCGGCCTTCCCCGAGAACCCGGCCCGGCCAAGGAAACCCCGTTCAGCGACCTCCCAAAGAACTAGTTCCCCTTTTCACTTCGGTAGCGCTACCAGCAGGTGGTGTCGCCGAAGGTGCCATCGGGGCAGGTCGCGCCGGTAATTGTCGCCGTCGCATGGCCCGCTGGGGTTCCCCGGGCCTCTGTGAAGAGGGGGAACTCTAGGGTGGCCCGCGAGAAGATCGTTCCGGCAATGTTGGCCCTCTGGAAGTTTGGGCTGTGGATCAGTAGACCCGAGAAGTTCGCTCGTTGGAGTTTGGCATCGTAGAACGTGAGTCCCGAGACGGTCGATCCTCGGAAGTCTGCGCCCTGGAGCAAGGCCTCGTTGAACCCGACCGAGGACAATGTGCTGTTGCTGAAGTCAACGTCTTGAAGGACGGCGCCGTTAAGGCCGTAGTTGGATAGCGACGCACCTTTAAAGCTGGAACCGGAGAAGATAGCGCCTTGTGCGGAACCTCCTTGGAACCTGGCGTTGTCGAGGATGGCATTGTTGAGCAATGCGCCGTTGAGGCCTGTCTCAACAAACGTGACACCGGAGAGATCGACGCCAGTTAAATTGGCACCGTTCAGGTCGGCCCCGACGAGCGTGAGTCCATCGAACGAACACTCCCGGAGATCCTGGCCTCCAAAAGCTGTTCCCCCATTGCGAAGCTCCTGGCAGTTGCCTCGCTGGTCGGGCGTGGTAGTCGTCGGCGCCTGAGTGGTTGTAGTTCTCGGTGCTTGGGTCGTCGTGCTGCTCGTAGTCGTAGGTGGCCGAGTGGTTGTGGTTGTCGGTGCTTGGGTCGTCGTCGGGGCAGTCCGTACGGTCGTCGTTGGCCCTGTCGCAACTGTTGTTCGAGGAGCCTGAGGCGTCGTGGTCGGTGCTGGTTGGCCCAAGTCGAGGCGCGTCGTCGGGGGAGCCTGCGTTGTGACCCTTGGAGAAGTCGTTGTGGTGGGATCGACCTGTCGATCGGTGGCCTCGGTCGTAGAAGGCGCCTCGGTTCCAGGAAGCGTGGTGCTCACTTCGCTGTTCGGGACGGTTGTGGACTCGTCATTTGGTAGGGGCGCTGGAGCTGGCTCGACGTTATCGGTAGCGGCACCCGAGGCTTCAGAAGCTCCGGTTTCATTTGTCAGACCAGCTGGTCCAGGCTCTTCAATACCGGCCGTTGCCTCATTGCCATCGTTGGAGAGTGAGTCCTCGGGGATCTCGTCGCTTCCCACGACAAAGGCGAGTTGCTCAGGGGGGTCAACATCTGGGACGTCTACACCGACAGCTGGAATGAATGCTGAAGCGACGACCGCTGTAGAGGCCGCCGCGATCTGACCGGCTTGACCCGCCGTCTGCAAGAAGGCTGCGGCGCCTCGAAGTTCGAACAACCACGCAAATCGGCCGCTGTAGCGGGAGTGCTTCAGCCCAGCGGCGAGCATGTGTCGAACCACGACAGGGTCGAAGTGGGAGCCAGCGGAATCGACGAGTTCTTGGCGCGCTTGTTCGGCCGAGTACGGCTCCTTATACGAACGGCGCGACGTGATGACATCATATGCGTCGGCGACGCATACGATCCGGCCGGCGAGCGATATCTCGGTGCCTTGAAGGCCAGCAGGGTAGCCAGAACCATCCCACTTTTCGTGGTGCTGAGATGCAGCGAGTAGCCAGTCGCCCAGCCAGTCCTGCAACGGCGCAAGGATCTCGATAGCCGCTCCAGGATGTCCTCGAAGGATCTCCCACTCGGCAGCGGTGGGTTTGCCCGGCTTGCTGAGGATCTCGGCTGGGACGGTGAGCTTGCCAATGTCGTGAAGGAGTGCTCCCCAACGGAGTCCGTTGAGGTCTTTCTCAGAGAGGCCCATTTGCTGGCCGATCACATCGGCGTAGGCGCGAACCCGCTCGGTGTGACCGCGGGTCAATGGCTCATGCTTAGCCAGTTGAGAAACGAGTTGGACCGCCTCCTCGGCGGCCATCTGTGCGTCGCTACTCAGTTGCAGCGACTTCTGGGAGGCAACAAGTTTCGTCACGCCGCCAGAACGCAAGGCCATCTTGAATCGAGATGGAGCGTGGTCGGGAAAGACAAGGCTCATCTCGTAGAGCGCAATCAGGGGCGTCCAGCGTCGGAGGAATCGAACGACGACCGACGCTACCGCAACGGAGACGACGATGGCTTGCAGGAGGAATACCACCAAACCGATCACACCGGTGAGTTCAGTTCCGAACCAGAAGCTGCGTGTCAGCCGGATGGCGATCCAGCCAGCGACAAACGGAGCGACTGCGAGTCCAAACTTGAGTGCGTATGCAAATAGGGGACGCGGATGCCACGCCGTCGTCGATGATGACGAAGTCACAGTCGTGGGTCCAGACGCTTCCATATTGAGTGGAATCGGCGTTCAAGATCACGAGCAGGAGGGCCAAATGGCCTACCGCGGCCGAGTAAAATACGTCGCCCACACGGCTTTGAGAGAAAAAGTACCTCTGCTGAAAAATTACGCCTACTGAAGGGTGTCTCTCAGGATCATGAGGGTCTTGACATCTCCATGAAAGTCGAGCGCCCATTCGCCACCCTCCCGGCCGATGCCACTGATGCCACAGCCGCCAAACGGTGCGGTGAGATCTCTCACGAGGAAGGTATTGACCCACACCAATCCGGCCCGTATTTTCCGCCCAACTCGGTCGGCTCGTTCGCGCGAAGTGGTCCAGACAAGAGCGGAGAGCCCATAGGCAGTGCTATTTGCCAGTTCGATGGCTTCGGCTTCATCAGCAAATGTTTGAAAGGTAAGCACAGGTCCGAAGATCTCGCTTTGCACGACCTCGCTGTCGTTGGACGCCGGCTCGATCAAGGTCGGCTCGTAGTGCAACGTACCTTCGACAATGTTGCCGCCTCGCACGATGGTGTCGCCACCAGCCCGTGCTCGCTCGACGAAACCGTCGACACTGCTGACGTGGTCGGGGTGGACCATCGGTGCAATATCGGTGTTCTCCGCGCGGCTGTCGCCGAGCACGAATTCGTCGACGATGGCGTGAAACTTCTCGAGGAACTCGTCTCGAACCGATTCCTCGACGAGGAGCCGTGTGCCAGCGAGACAAATCTGTCCGGAGTCGTCGTACTGCCAAGCTGCTCGGTGCGCTGCGGCGTCGAGGTCGGCGTCGGCAAACACGATGAATGGCCCTTTGCCTCCGAGCTCTGCGGTGAACGGCACGATGTTCTGCGCTGCGGCCTTTCCAATCAGGCGAGCGGTTGGAGGCGAACCAGTAAAGGTGATTCGTCGCGCCCGGGTGTCTGCAACAAGTTCGGCGCCGACCTCACTTCCGATGCCTTGGGCCAAGTTGTAGGCGCCAGCGGGGAAGCCGGCTTCGTGCGCGAGCTGTGCGAGCAACGCGGCGCTAAGCGGCGACCATTCCGCTGGCTTGTGTACGACGGTGTTGCCAGCAGCTAGTGCGGGGGCGAGTTTCCACGTCGACAGCATGAACGGGGCGTTCCATGGGGTAACGACTACCGCAGGGCCAGCCGGCATGTGCTGCACCACGTTGTCCATGTTCTTTGCGTCCCATGTCCGTTCCTCGCGCTGGAGAATCAGATCGGCGTACAGGCGAAAGTTTGCCGCACCGCGAGCGACAAGACGATCGCGCATCGATGCGTACATGAACGCCATGTCGAGCGTCTCCACGGTCGCAATTGCCTCGTTGTTCGCTTCGATCAGATCGGCGAGACGGTGAAGTACTTCGGCGCGTTCGGGAGCGGTGTACGAACCCCACGTCTTGAAACCTTCGGTCGCTGCAGTCATCGCTGCGTCTGCAGTTGCGGCATCGCCGCGAGCCACTTCAGCTATTGGTCCACCATCCCAGTCGAGAGGGGAGCGCGACTCAAATGTGTGTGTCGAGCCAACCCATTTACCTCCGATGAAATGATCGACGGGGACTTCAACGCCCCCAACGTTTGCGGTGCGCATGACCAGCTACTCCTTTGCGTCGTCAGCTGGCTTGTCGTCAAGCGTCGAACCGTAGAGCTTGGCTCCGAGCCCCATGGGTTTGCGGATACCTCGGAATTCCCAATCGCCACCCTGGGCTGTCGAGAGCACCTCTTCAGAATTTGAAGGCTGGGCTCCAACATCAGTGCGGATTGGAGTTGGGCCTCTGACGATGGTGTTGGTCAGTTCGCCAAGACCTTCGACCTTTACTGTCACAACGTCTCCTGGGTACACCGTGCGCGAGTTCGCAGGTGTGCCCGAAAGCAGGATGTCGCCGGGAACGAGCGTGATCGTGCGGGCGATATCGGCGACGAGGTAATGCATGTCCCATTTCATCTCGGCGGTCGATGCGTCCTGTTTGACCTCGCCGTTGACGATGGTTTGGATCTGCTTGTTTCGGAAGTCCCAGTCGCTGACGAGGGCCGGACCAACAGGGCACAACGTGTCACTGCCCTTTACTCGCAACATCGATCCTGCATCGGTATCGCGGAAGTCGTGTAGGCCATAGTCGTTCGCGATCGAATAACCAGCGATGAAATCGCCCGCCTCTTCGGGGGAGATGTTGCGGCAGGTCTTGCCGATGACGATGGCGATCTCGCCCTCGTAGTTGAGCCATTCGGTTCCTTCAGGGCGAACGACGTCGCTCTGATGGCTCGTGAGCGCGGTGATTGGCTTGTGGAAGTAGGTCGGAGCTGGTGGGAGCTTGGTCATGAACTCCTTCACCCGGCTCTCGTAGTTCAGGTGGACGCAAATGATCTTCGTCGGCTCGACCGGTGCGAGGTGGACGGCATCGGGAATCGCAACAGTACGGCCGTCTCCTGCCACCAAATTGTCGCTGTCCCTCACGACCTCGGTCGGGTAACCGTCGAGAAGAATTCTGCGGATTTCGGCCATTGTGTGTGTCCCCTAGTGCAAGTTTCAGCTGTCGAATAGGTCGCCAGTTCGGCGCCCAGTCTACGTCTACCAAAAGTAGTTCGGTGCCGAACGAAATATGCCATGGGATCCGTGCTGGTGCGGTTGTGTGTCCTATCTTGAGAGATGTAATGAGCTCGGAGAAAACCTCAACCGAATCTGCATGGCTGCTCGATGCCGAGCGTGACGTGCAGAAGCGCCTCGGCGACGAAGCCTTTGACTTTCGGTCGCTCGATGCGATCGCGAATATCTACCGGGCGGCTGCGGCGATTCGGCGTCGAGCTGAGGGAGACGTGCTCGCGCCTTATGGGCTGTCCTTTGGTTCGTTCACGATTCTGTGGGTGCTGTGGATTTGGGACGATATGGAGACCGCTCAGCTCGCCCAAGAATGCAACCTGGCAAAGGGCACGTTGACCGGGATGTTGAACACACTTGAGAAGCGCGGCCTGGTCGAGCGTCATCGGATGGAGTCCGACATGCGCCGCATGATGGTGTGCCTCACCGCCGAGGGCACCAAGACGATCGCCGAGGTGTTTCCCAAGTTCAACGCCTTCGAGGGACAGATGAGTGCCGGACTCTCCAACCCGGAGAAGGAACAGCTCGCCGGTCTCCTTCGCCGCGTCACCAGGAACGCGGGCGAGTCGAGCAGCTGAGTCTTAGAGCGCAGCGATGGCGTTGCCGAGTGCGGTCAGCGCGATGTCGATCTCTTCCTCCGTGACCGTGAGCGGTGGCATGAAGCGGACCGTGTTGCCCTTAGCCCCTGCGGTCATAAGGATGAGGTTGCCCTCGTTGAGGCAGTGCTGGAGCACAGCCTTGGTTTCCTCGGTGCTGCGGAGATCGCAGGCGATCATGATGCCGGCGCCGCGAACGTGTTCGACCACGTCGCCCTCAGCCATGAGCTTCTCTAGGCCAGCGCGCAGCTGGTCGCCACGAGCGTTTACGTGATCGAGGAAGCCATCCTCGGTGAGAACGTCGATCGTGGCGAGCGCTGCTGCGCACCCGATGGCGTTGCCGCCGTAGGTGCCGCCGTGTGAACCTGTAGGCCACTTGTCGTCGAGGTCTCGCCTGGTGCCGAGGGCCGAGAACGGGAACCCCGATGCGATGCCCTTGGCCATGCAGATGATGTCTGGCTCGATGTCGAAGTGTTCGATAGCGAACATCTTGCCGGTGCGGCCGAATCCGCTTTGCACCTCATCGGCCACGAACAAGATGCCGTGTTCGGCGCAAAGCGCCGCGATGGATTCAATGAAGCGCTTCGGCGCGAGTCGATAGCCGCCTTCGCCGAGCTCGGGCTCGATGACCGCACATGCGGTTTCGCTCGGTGCGGTCGATCCTTCGAGCAGGCGGTCGAACGCAGCCAGGCAGGCGTCGATCTCGGCTTCGGGATCGTTGGCCCGTGGGTCGGGGAACGGGGAGGTAAATACGCCGCCTGGTAGGGGAGTGTGGCCAGAGCGGTACACCGTCTTCGAGGTGGTCATGGCCATTGCCATGTGGGTGCGTCCGTGGAAGCTTCCTTCGAACACGATGGTGTGGGGTCGGCCGGTCGCCTGCTTGGCCAACTTCACGGCGGCCTCGGTGATTTCGGCGCCGGAGTTCGCGTAGAAGAACGTGTCGATTCCCGCTGGGGTGATCTCGGCCAACTTCGCCGCGAGAGGCTGCATGAGATCGTGGGTGAAGATATTCGCCTGGAGGTGAATGCCTCGCGCAGCTTGGGCCGCAATGGCTTCGACCACCTTGGGGTGGGAGTGGCCAGTCGAGGTAACGGCGATGCCAGCTGCATAATCGAGGTACTTCTCGCCGTTCGTCGTCGTCACCCACGAGCCAGACCCCGTAGCGATCTCGAGGTCGGTCAACTTGAACCAAACGTTCGACAGATTCTCCGTGGATGCGCTCATTGCCTCTCCCAGTTCGCAACTTTGCTCAGGATAGCGTAAGTCGTTTGGTACCGAACTAATCTCTGTGTGGATGGCCTGCTGGTCAAAAAGTCTCAGTCGAGATGAATGAACGAGATGATTGAAGAGGACTTGGTTTCATGAGGGAGCAACTGCTTATCGGTGGATCCTGGCGCGATGGTGCCGAGGGCAACCGCATCGACGTTGCGAACCCGGCAACGGGGGAGGTGATCACGTCGATCGCCGACGGCACGCCCGCTGACGCCATCGCGGCGGTCGAAGCTGCAGCCGCTGCTCAGGTCGAGTGGGCCAAGGTCGCCCCACGACAGCGCGCCGAAGTCCTGCGCTCGTGCTGGCAGACGCTCCTCGACCACGACGACGAACTCGCCGAGCTCATCACCCTCGAACACGGCAAACCCACCGCTGACGCTAAGGGTGAGATCGGTTACGCCGCAGAGTTCTTCCGTTGGAACTCCGAAGAAACGGTCCGCATCCACGGGTCGATGGGCCTGGCTCCATCGGGCAACAACAAGATCATCGTTCGTCACCCGCCGGTCGGTGTGGTCACGATGGTCACCCCGTGGAACTTCCCGGCGGCAATGATCACCCGCAAGCTCGCGCCATGCCTGGGTGCGGGCAACGCTGCGGTGATCAAGCCGGCCAAGGAGACGCCCCTCACCGCATTGCGCGTCGCCGACCTGCTCCAAGAAGCGGGCGTGCCTGGCGGACTCATCAACGTCGTGCCCACCTCGACCTCGGGCGCGTGGTTCGACGCTGCCGTAGAGCACAAGGCCACCCGCATGGTGTCGTTCACCGGATCGACCGAAGTTGGCCGGATCCTCCTGCGTCGCTGCGCTGATCGAGTTCTCAAGGTCGCCATGGAGCTTGGCGGTAACGCGCCGCTCATCGTCTTCGACGACGCCGACGTGGAGAAGGCCGTCGAGGGAACGATGACGGCCAAGATGCGTCACTCCGCCGAAACGTGCACCGCGGCCAACCGCATCTTTGTCGAAGAGGGGATCGCTTCGACCTACACCGAAGCGCTCGCCGCCGCGATGGGTGCGACCAAGACCGGTAACGGCTTCGAAGACGGAGTCGAATGCGGACCGATGATTAACGCAGGCGCAATCGAGACGATCTCGAGCCTTGTCGACGCAGCTATCGCCGAGGGCGCAAGCGTCGCTACCGGTGGGTCGACCATGGAGGGCAACGGCCACTTCTTCGAGCCGACCGTGCTCGCGAACGTGTCGCCAACGGCCGCGATCACCCACGAAGAGGTCTTCGGTCCGGTCGCTCCGGTCATCCCGTTCACCGATCACGACGAAATGATCACCCACGCCAATACCACCGAGATGGGTCTCGCCGCATACGTGTTCACCGAGGACCTTGCCAAGGGACTCGCAACCGCCGAACGCATCGAGGCTGGCATGGTCGGCGTAAACCGTGGCGCGATGTCTGACCCAGCAGCACCGTTTGGTGGCATGAAGCAGTCAGGGCTCGGTCGTGAAGGCGCGAGCGAAGGAATCTATGAGTTCTGCGAGACGCAATACATCGCTGCTTCGTGGTAGCAGTCCATCGCTGCTTCGTGGTAGCAGTCCATCGCT